>NZ_JBFAIR010000056.1:0-53446 GCF_040654815.1 Streptomyces sp. NPDC050619
AGCCTCACAGGGCCCTGAGCCGTCCGGTCCCTACGGATCTCGAAGTCCATTGCATCCCCTGAACTGGGGTGTTGCAACGACCACTAGAACCCAAGATTGGACCGGGCCCTTCATCTACCTGCGGTAGCGGAAAGATTTGAACCCTCGGTGACCTGCGCCACACTCGCTTTCGAGGTCTGTTCGTGCTGGTCAGGGGCGGGTTCGGTGCTGTTCAGGCCCGTTCATCCCTGTACCCCCGACCGTCGTGCGAACCGCTTTGAATGGCTCCGGACGGGGGTGAATGAGACGGAAACTGAGTCGGAGCACTGCTCCGCTGACCTGCGCATCAGTCCTTGGGCGGTCCGGAGCGCGACGCTTCCAGAGCTGCGATCACGGCCGCCGTGTCGCCGTCGTACAGGAGATGCGGTTCGTCTGCCTGAGGGGGATGAACCGGGTGCGGTACCGCTGTAGATCGCTCTCCGAAAAGTAGATCCCGTTGGGGTCGTCCGCGTGAAAATCATTGCGCCTGCTGATCCGCGCCCAAAGTTCGTCGTGGCTGGCCGCGAGATAGACGAGCACAGGGGTGGCTCCGGCGTCGGTGGCGATGGCTTGCCATCTAGCGCGGTCCTCCGGCGTCCAGAAGCCGTGGTCAACGACGACATCGTGCCCCGCCTTCAGGGCCCCGGCATTCAGGTTGGATGTCCAGGTTCCTGATCATGTGAGTCCGTAGAGAGCGAGGACGCGGTGCCGGTCGGCGTGGGCGCGTCGGGCGGCGGCGATGTTGGCCCAGTCGGCGAGCTTGAGGGCGGAACGGATCAGGTCGCGCAGGACGGCCAGGACAACAGGGGTGTGGTGGCGGCGGACCTGGCTGGTGTCCTCGCCGAAGATGGCATCGCGGCACCAGTGCACGGTGTTTTCCACGGTCCAGTGACTGCGGGTCCAGGAGGCGATCTCGGCGCAGTGGCCTGCTCGGCGGGCAGGTCGGTGATCGCGTAGACGGTCTCGGTGCGCCAGCGTTTCTGCCCGGCCACACGCCGCTTGCGCTGGATGCGCAGGACTTGGCGGGCGTGGGGGAACAACAGGTTGTTGACGGTGGCGACCTGGATGAGTCGGCGTTCGCTGCGGCCGTGGCAGGTGGAGTCGTCGCGGTGGACGACGGGGATGTCCTTCCAGGGCAGGGTGTGCAGCTGGCGGGCGAGCTTCTTCTGGTTCCCCTTGATCGTGAACAGGCTCCATGGCTACACCTCTCCCTTGAACAAGATTTCGAATGATGCGGACGCCCACACCGCATACGGCAGCGGAGACAATCAGGGCCCGTCGCGGAGACGGCTCCTCTCCTGCCCTGCCGATCACCGTGAACCGGGACAACCCACCTGAATGTCGGGGCCCTGGGGGATGCAACCATTCCCTTCGGAGTTGGAACCCCCGGAAGCCGACCGCGCGCTTGAGACCGTAGCCGCAGGCACTGACAATGGACCTGCCACTGATCGACCGTTAGCCGTAGCCAGTCGGCCCCGCACCACAACCGACACTAATTCGGGCCGGGAAAAGCGGGAAATCACGGGGAGCGCAGGCGCCGACGCCGCAGCCCGGCCGTTCGCCCATGTCAGCGCCCAAACCGGCCGCAAATGATCGCAGCTTCCCAAGCTGAGGCTCGATGCACCTCCTCCGCCACCACTTTGGACTCCTCCTGGCGCTTGGCCACTCCAGCCGGAATGCGGGTCACTCGCAGGACATCTCGTCAAGATGAGGCGAAAAGAGGTCGAACTTTGCGCCCACCTCCGGATCGGACTGAGATCCTAGAGACCGATCGAGAGGGTCCGCAGGTATGGAGTGGAAGACCCACGGTGAGCGACAGATCTACACCAACCCTTGGGTGAATCTGTGTCTGGTCGACGTCCAGCAGCCTGACGGGCGCAGGTGGGAGTACCACGTGGTTCGCCTCCGGCACCTGGCGGTGGCCGCGGTCATCAACGACCGGCAAGAGGTGCTGATGATGTGGCGGCACCGCTTCATCACCGACTCGTGGGCCTGGGAGTTACCCATGGGCTTGGTCGAAGAGGGCGAGTCTCCCGAGGATGGAGCCGGCCAACGGGATCACCGACTCGCAGCACCACGTCTTCCGTGCGGACGGCGCGACTTACGACGGTCCGCCTATGGGGAAGAACGAGTCCGACCGCATCGAATGGATCCCGCTCAGCGAGATACGGGGAATGATCGACCGCGTGCTCATGGATGAAGCGATCCGCTGACCGGTGGCAGGAGCTCCCGTAGCCGCGCCTCGAAGGCCAGGGCTACGGGCTCCTGCCTATGTGGGCTCCTCGGCGTACTGGCGCAGAAACTCCATGCCAGCGAAGGCGTTCGCCATCATGGCGGGCAGCTGCTTGTGGCTAAATGCCGGCACATCCCATTTGAGGAGTTACGGGAGACTGTTGACATGGCAAAGGAGTACCGAGTCGGGATCGTCTGCACCGACAAGGGCCAGCACGCACCGGTTCGCCACACGATGGCCCGGCGCGAACCTGATGGCAGCCACGGGATGACTCATGCGTTCAGATATTTTGCATCGCCCGTGCGGGACGCCGAACCTGGGTCCATGATGGGCCGCAGTTCGTACATCTTCAGGTGTCCCGCGTGCCCCCGTACTCCTCAGGTTGAGGCGACAAGGTGGTGGCAGATCGTAGACGAAGTGAGGGCTGCGGGCTTCACCGAACTGGATGTCTCGTTGCTACCATGAACCTGTTGCCATATGAATAGGGCAGCCCCTGGGCGAGGACGGGGTTACTTTCCAGTCGCTTGAGCGACGTTCGCCGTAAGCCCGCTCATCCGGTGGGTAGCTTCTAGCTGCCCACGGAGACTCCATGCAGGGCTTCATCCTCGACATCCTTGCCAATTTGGCGGCAAGTTCCGTCACTACCATGTGCGTTCTTGCAACCCACAACGCGCTCTCCCGCTGGCGTAGCCGCCGAAACCGGCGAGGTGACGGCAGCTAAGCACGAAAGCCAGCCGACTGTCGCCGCATCGAAACAACCACAGGAGCAAGGTGGCTGACAGCTAATCTGCGATGGAACGGCCCCCATCCAAGCACCAGGCTGGGGGCCGCTTCAGACGCAGAAGGCGAAGTGAACCCACAGCGCAGAGCACCCACACCGAAGGGCCCGGCAACTGACAGTCTAGGAGCGTTCGGTGTAGTCAGCTCAGCGCCTTCTCGATGGCCTCGAAGATGTCGGCGTCGGTCTCCTGCTGCCAGAACGGCAGTTCGGGCCAGTCGGCCACGTACCCGGGCTTCGGGTCCTCGAAGTGCTTGAACATCTGGGCCGTCCAGCACGTCGCGACGAAGCGACTCTTCTGCTCGCGGGACAGCCGTGCCGTGGTGCCGCCGCTGATCTCGATGAAGTGCCGAACCTGCTCGTAGACGGAACCCGCGGCCTCGCGCTCCCACTGCGGTGTGTCGTCCCACGGTGTGATGTAGCCGGCCTTCGGCTCTCCCGGGAAGTGCTGGTGGACTCCCGCGATCCAGGCTTCCCGAAACAGTCGTGCACCCTCGATCTGCGACATGCCTACCCCTCTCGTCACGGCGTGCTCAGAACGGCGATCTCCGCCCGCAGCTCCGCCACGCGGTGGTCGCGGTTCAAGGGACCGAACTCGTCGCACAGGGCTTGGAGTCTACGGGCGACGTACCCGGACCCGGAGGATCGGACCAGTTCGATGGCTTCACTGCTGTACGCCACAACCTGTTCGACGTCACGCCGCTTCGCACCGATGGCGGCCAGGTCGATGAGCACTGCTCCGCGTCGCCGGTACGACTGCCCGGACGCCAGAGCTGTCTGCTCCAGGGCATCCCTCAACGCGTTCTCCGCCAGGTCGAGACGGCCGAGCCGCACGTAACGCGACCCCCGTTCCTCTGCCAGACGCGTTCCGTCGAATCGGAGCCATCCGCCGTTGACGCTGTCCGCAGTGAGGTCGCGAACGGCCTCTGCCCGGTCCATCGCGCGCTCGCACGCGTCCAGGTCACCAAGGCCGGCACATGCCTCGGCTTGGACGGAAGCGACCCAATGCCGAGTCGAGAGGTTGCTGTCCCCTCGGTCGGCCAGTCGCTCGGCCGCGCCAAGCATCTGCGCGGCCTGCCGGTACCGCTGCTCGGACATGTCCACGTAGGCGTGACGGACGAGCGCGCATGCCCACAGGTCGTACGCCTCGGCGTCCTTACTGACCGACGCGGCGAGCGAGTACGAAGCGGCCGCGTCGGAGTACCGATTGCCGTCGAACGCCACCTCACCGGCCAACTGAAAGAGGTCGGCCGCCGCGCTCAGTAGGGCCCGCGCACTTCCACGGTTGCTTGCCAGCACCTCGTTCAGGGTCGTCAGTTGGTCCCGGACGACGGGATAGACAGAGCCCTTGGAGCGGGCCAGTTGGTAGACCTGCCAGAGGTGTCTGTTCATGCGCGCGAAGTCGGCGGGCACTCCGCGACGGACGCCCTCGGTCAGGGCCTCGGCCTCCTCGACCGGCAGGACGGTCAAGGCCCCGCTGACAGTCAGTATGCGGAGGAACTCACGGCGGATCATTTCGTCGGTGTCTCCCGCGCTCGGGGCGTCACTGGACTGGTGCCCGGCAGCCTCCTGGCCTGGGGCTCGTGGCGGCTTCAGGAGGATGTCCAGCTCTTGGAGGCTGACTTCGAGGGCGGCGGCCAAGGCCCGTCGCTGGGGCGGCTGAGGAGCGACTTTGCCGCCTTCCCAGCGGCCGACCGTTGTGCGGTCCACGCCGAGTAACTGGGCCAATTCCTCCTGACTGTAGCCCAGGGCCCTGCGTCGTTCCGCCAGTTCCATGGCGCCCCTTTCCCGCGGCTTCGGGCCCCTTCGGTGCCCGTGCACGGATCTGCGTCAAGACTGCCGCATTGATGCCGTGGAGACCTCCGACTCCTGGCGCTTTCCTGGATGTTGCCCCGGACGAGCAGCGGGATTCACAGAGGAGTTCGGTCATGACCACGAGAGGCGAGCCTCTGGCACGCGAGCCGGACGGGAACACGCGGATGCAGCGCCTGGGTGCTGAGCAACGAGTCCTCATGACTCTCAGGGTCTCCCGTGACTCCGGCCGGACTTGGGGCCAGGTGACGGAGGTATGGGAGGACAAGAATCCGGTGATTCCTGACAACCCCGTTGGCTTTCCGCCATGCACGTGCCCGCGCTGCACGGACCACTCCCCGCACTCCGCAGCCTCCCCTGGGGTGGAGTCGTGATGCGGTGCACGCACTGGCGCCAGGCGCCCCTGGACTTGGTGCGGGAAGCACGGGACAGGTCGGCCGTGGATGCGTCGAAAGGGCCGTGCAGTGCCGCGAGTACGGGACCCGCTGGGCGGGGGCTGGGCGGCAGCGGCGCCAACTCGTCCGGCAAGACCTGTGGCACCTGCAACGGGCTCGGCGAGATCCACCGCCGCGCCGGCCGTCGGGGCGCACGCGTGCTGTCGCGTTCCATGATCCGGAAGGAGGGCCACTGATGGCCCACGCTCTCATCGCATCCCCGTTCCTCGACGGGCATCTGTTCCTCAAGCCCGGAGCGAGGGCCGGGGCCCGCCTTCCCGCCGACCACTACGAGGGCATCCGGCAGGCTGCCGCCGACGGGGAGGCTCTGCCTGCCTGGGCGGTGCGGACCGCTGCCGACGTGTGGGGAATCGACCTGAAGGGCCGACCCGCGCAGGGCACGGTGCTGGTGCGCGAGCTGTCTCCGTACGGCTTCTGCCGCGCCTCCTGGGAGATCAACCTCGGCTGCAACTTCGGCTGCAAGCACTGCTACCTCGGCGAGCGCCCCTTCTCCGGGCTCGGCTGGGAGGACAAGGTGCGGCTGCTGGACATCATGCGCGAGGCCGGTGTCCTCTGGCTCCAGATCACCGGCGGTGAGCCCACCATGGACCCTCACTTCCAGGGCGCCTACCGGTATGCCTGGCTGGCCGGGATGATGCTCACCATCTCCACCAACGGCTCGCTGCTCTGGCGCCCGGACCTCCTCAAGCTCTTTCGCGACTGCCCGCCGTACCGGTTGGTCGTCAGCATGTACGGGGCGAGCGAGGAGTCCTTCGACACGCTCACCCAGCGCCGTGGCGCGTGGAAGGCGTTCCGGCGCGGCATGGACGCCGCACGTGAGGCGGGCCTGCCGTTGCGTATCAACGTCGTGGTGACCGAGGACAACGCGGCCGAGGCCGACGAGATGGCCGCCCTCGCCGAGAAGTGGAACGTCGAGAACCACGCCTACACGAACATGACGCCCACGATCTACGGCGGCGGTGAGCCGCTGCTCGCCCAGTCCGCCACCCACCTGCGGCAGCGCAAGCCCTTCGCCGGCTGCAACGCGGGGCACACCTTCTTCCACGCCGACCCGCACGCCCGGGTGTCGATCTGCAAGGTCGGCCGGGACAACCAGATCGACCTCATGGCCGAAGGCGTCGACGGCCTCACCCGGCTCGGCACCATCGCCGACCGACTCATGCTTCGCACCGGAGGGTGCGAGGGCTGCGCCCTGTCCGGCACCTGCCGGGTCTGCCGCCCCCTGGCCAAGCACTACCAGGAGGCGAAGGCACCGCTGCACAGCTACTGCCAACACGGAGACAAGGAGAACGGATCATGACCCCGCCCGTACTGGTGACCCTTCTGCCCGGCCCGCCGACCTCGGCGCGCCGCGCGGCACCGCCCGTCGCCGCCCTCTCGGTGACCGCCGTCCTGGACTTGGACGACGTCGTGGAGAGCGCGGAGTGCTCCTGCGACGCCGGCGACGACAACCCCCACTGACCGACACAACCCAATCGGTTCCGCTCAGGCCCTGGCGTGTTCGCGTCGGGGCCCGAGCCCTGACGCGCCGACCATTAGGGTGCCGCTCATGTTCTTCCGCTGGGACTGGCTCCGGCCCGTATTGACCGCGCCGATCGTGCCGACTCTCGGCCCCGTCCACCCGCACGTCCTCACCGTCGACCTCTTCGAGGACACGCTGCGAGCAGCCGTCACCGATCGGTCCTTCCTTCACTACGACAAGGACCGGCGCTGGAGCAGCGAGAAGGACGAGACGGTCCTTGGCGGCGACGTGGTTCACCAACCCGGCCACACCCTCATCCCCACATTGACCCGGCGTGGGCGCGGCACGGTCAAGGTCTTCGCCTACGGGCACCACGGGAGCGTCGTAGACGAAGCCGCCGAACTGGCCGTGAAACTCGCCGCCGTGCACGATGCGGTCAACGCCCGAGTCGTGCACCCGCTCGGCCCCGAGACCGGATCCCCGCGCGGCACCCGCATCCAGCTCCAGGACTTCACCGCCCGCCCGTGCCCCGACCCCGGCGGCCCGGTCCGCCCCGTCGCCGACTGGCCGACCGCCGTGCAGGAGACCTTCGCCCCGTTCGCCACCGCTATGGCCGCCGATGGGCTGGCCTTCCTGCACGCCCAGATGCAGGCCGGCCTGTGCGGCCCGGTCCTCGCCGCCGCCGTAGAGCACCGCATCGTGGGCGCGATCGGCCCCATGGAAGTACGTCCGGACGCGATCGGATGCCCTCAGCTCATGCCCCAGTACTTCGCCGTCCTGCCCGAGGCCCGAGGACGGGGCCTGGGCCGCGTCCTGTGGCGGGCCGCCATGTACTGGGGCCAGTTCCACGGCGCCGCCTACCAGCTCCTCCAGACCGAGGTCGGCGGACCCTCCGACCGGCTGTGCCGAACCGAAGGGCTGATCTCCCTCGGCTTCAGCCACACCACACGGGCGTAGCCGCCTGATCTCGCCCGCCGCGAGGTGCCAACCGATTCGGCGCAGCGCTGGGGCGGTCGGCAGAGCTCAACCGCCCGATTCCCGAGCGTCGGAATAGATCACCAGTGTCTGTTCCGGCTGTTCGGCCACATGAAACGCCGTATACGCGTACTCGACCACCCCACGTCCCGGACACCGCAGCCGTTTCCGTCCGCCATGCCGGGCCTGTACGTCGTACCGCGGCCACCAGGCGCGCATTTCCGGGCTGCCCGTGTGCAACTCGTCGATGAGGCGGGTGTAGCGCGGGTCGCCGGGATGGCGTCCGGCCAGGGTGCGCAGCCGGGCCAGCAGGGCGCGGGCCTCGGGCTCCCAGTCGACCAGGAAGTCTCTGGCCGCAGGTTCGAGGAACACCCAGCGGACGAAGTTCGGCGGCCGGTCCGGTGTCGTGGTGAGGTTCGGGAACAGTTCGTGGGCTGCCTGGTTGTGGCTGAGCACGTCGTAGTTGCCGCCGATGATGTACGCCGGGTGCGACTGGATCAGGAGCGGGACGGCCGCCATCTCGGCGGCGAGCGGCTCGGGTCCCTCGGCTTCGGGCGCGGGTGTCCGTCCGGCGAGCCGGAAGAGGTGACCGCGCTCGTGCGGGTCCAGTCGCAGCACCGAGGCGAGGGCGTCGAGCACCTGATCCGAGGCGCGGATGTCCCGGCCCTGCTCGAGGTACGTGTACCAGGTGGCGCTCATCCCGGCGAGCAGGGCGAGTTCCTCCCGGCGCAGGCCCGGCGTCCGGCGTCGGCCGGTTGGTGGCAGGCCGACCTCATCGGGAGTGATCCGCTCTCTGCGGCTGCGCAGGAAGGCGCCCAGCTCATCGCGTTGAACCCGCTGTTCGGGCATGTGGATGGCACCTCTGGTTCCAGAATAAACGCGCTCTGTATACCAGGCTAAGGCCGCCGCAGACTGATGTCCTACCCAGCAGGGCCCAGCAGGACCCAGCAGGAAGAAGGAAGACATCATGTCGGGAATCGACGGCAAGGTCGTGGCGATCACGGGGGCCAGCAGCGGTATCGGCGAGGCGACCGCCCTGCTGCTCGCCGAGCGAGGTGCGCGCCTCGTCCTGGGGGCGCGCCGGTCCGAGCGTCTCGCGGATCTGGTGGCCCGGATCGAGAAGGCGGGCGGCGAGGCCGTGCAGGCCCGCACCGACGTCACCCGAAGGGACGACCTGCACGCCCTGGTCGCGCTGGCCGGTGAGCGATTCGGCCGCCTCGACGTGCTGGTCGGCAACGCCGGGTCCGGCACGATCTCGCCTCTCGACGATCTGCGCGTCGACGAGTGGGACCAGATGGTCGACGTCAACATCAAGGGAGTGCTGCACGGAATCGGCGCCGCGCTGCCGGTGTTCCGGGCGCAGGGCACGGGCCACTTCATCACCACCGCTTCCACGGCCGCGTTTCGCGTCGCGCCGGCCATGGCGGTCTACGCCGGTACGAAGTTCGCGGTCCGCGCCATCTGCGAAGGCCTGCGCCAGGAAGCCGGCGACTCCCTGCGGGTGACCACCGTCTCGCCCGGAGTGGTCGACACCGACTTCACCGGGGCCTCGACGAATGAGGAGGTCAGAGCCCAGATCATGGGGCTCCGGCCGATCGCGATCCCGCCCGACGCGATCGCCCGGGCCGTCGCGTTCGCGATCGAGCAGCCTGCCGCCGTCGACGTGAACGAGATCGTCGTCCGGCCCACCGCCCAGAAGTGATGCCCGAAGAGAAGTGATGCCCAGAAGTGAGGCACCTCAGGATTCAAGGCGGCGACGGTCCTCCTCGTCCCACTTGCGGGTGTCGCGCGGCCGCACATACGGCTCCTTCTCGGCCGGGTGACCGCCCGCGATGGCACGCTGGCGGGCCATTTCCGCGTCGAACTCCAAGCCGAGAAGGATCGCCAGATTCGTGATCCACAGCCACACCAGGAAAATGATCACGCCGGCGATGGCGCCGTAGGTCCTGTTGTACGAGCCGAAGTTCGCCACGTACAGCGCGAACCCGGCCGAGGCGATCATCCAGATCACCAGCGCCAGGACACCGCCCGGCGTGATCCAGCGAAAGCCGCGGACCCGCGCGTTCGGTGTCGCCCAGTACAGGATCGCGATCATGACCGTGACCAGGACCAACAGCACAGGCCACTTGGCGTACGACCACACCGTCAGCGCTGTGTCGCCGATGCCGAGCGAGGTGCCCACCTGCCGCGCGAGGGCGCCGGTGAACACGACGATCAGCGCACTGACCACGGCCATGACCATCAGGACCACCGTCACGCCGACGCGAACCGGCAGCACCTTCCACACGGGGCGGCCCTCGGGGACGTCGTAGACCGCGTTGGCACTTCTGATGAACGCGGCTACGTAGCCGGAGGCCGACCACACCGCGAGCACCAGGCCCACGACCGCCATGACCGAGCCGAGGCCGGCGTTGCCCTGCATCTCCCGCACCGCGTTGCTGAGAACATCCCGAGCCGCCCCCGGGGCGAGAGTCTGGATGTTGTCCAGCACCTCCCGCGTCGCCGACTGTCCGACGATCCCGAGCAGCGAGATCAGCGCCAGCAGTGCCGGGAACAGCGCCAGGATCCCGTAGTAGGTAAGCGCCGCGGCCCGGTCGGTCAGCTCATCCTTCTTGAACTCCCTGAGGGTGCCTTTCAGCACCGCGCCCCAGGAGCCTCTGGACATGTCCGTCGGAGTGTCCGGCTCCCTCCGCTCCACCTGCTCGTCCGGCCCGGCGACCGGGGCCTCCGGTGCTTCCGGCGCCTCCGGTGCCCTCGCGGTCTCGGCCTTCTGGTCGGCCGTGCCGCGCCCGCCGTGCCTTCCATGCCGTTTCAGGGTTCGCCGTTTCAGGGTTCGTACCATGCGGCACGAGTATCCGGCTGAGCACCAGGCATGCTGGCATTTGCGACATATCTGGACGATGCGACGGCTACGTCGGCCTGGTCCCCGTCCGTGACAGCAAGGTCCCGGTGGTCGGCTACACCTCGGACGGCGGCGGCGTCGGCGCCCCCGGCAGCCGTACGGTCACCACGGTGCCGCCGCCCTCCGCGAGGCCCAGGGTGATCTCGCCGCCGGACTGCTGGACCGTGCGGGCCACGATCGACAAGCCCAGACCTGACCCCGGCAACGCACGCGCGCTGGGGGAGCGCCAGAAGCGGTCGAAGACGTGGGGGAGTTCGTCGGCGGGGATGCCGGGGCCGTGGTCGCGGACCGTGAGGACGCCCCCGCTCAGCTGCACCTCGATCGTGCCGCCGTCCGGGCTGAACTTCACCGCGTTGTCGAGGATGTTGACCACCGCGCGTTCCAGGGCGGCCGGTTCTGCCCGTACGTACCAGGGCTGGAGGTCGGCGGTGATCGTCAGCTCCGGGCCACGGAGGCGGGCCCGGCGCAGGGCCGACTCCACGGTGTCCTCCAGCGCGATCACCTGGACGCGTTCGCCGTGCTGGCCCTCCGAACGGGACAGCTCCTGCAAGTCACCGATCAGCGCGGCCAGTTCGGTCATCTGCGCCTTCACCGAGGCCAGCAGGGCCTTGCGGTCCGCCTCCGGGATGGGGCGGCCGGTCTCCTCGCTGCGGGTGAGGAGTTCGATGTTCGTGCGGAGAGACGTGAGTGGCGTGCGGAGTTCGTGGCCCGCGTCGGCGATGAGCTGTTGTTGCATCTCGCGGGAGCTGGCCAGGGACGACGTCATCGAGTTGAAGGAGCGGGAGAGGCGGGCGATCTCGTCCTCGCTGTCCTCCTCCACCGGGATGCGGATGTGCAAGTCATCGGTACGGGCGACGTGTTCGACGGCTTCGGTGAGCTTGTCGACGGGGCGCAGGCCCGCGCGGGCGACCGCGAGACCGGCGGCCCCGGCTCCGATGACTCCGATGCCGGAAACGAGGAGTAGGATCAGGGCCAGCTCGTTGAGGGTGGACTGGGTTCCCTTGAGGGGGACGGCCACGACGAAGGCGTAGTCGGCGACCACGCCCTGAGTGACGGGGCCGTCCTTGATGATGACCGGGGTCGTCAGTACGCGTACCGCGTTGCCGTCGCTGTCGGTGCCGTTGCGCAGGATGCCGGAGTCGGGGTCGGGGTCCTTGGCCACGGCCTTGTCGCCGTCGGTGATCTTCACTTGGGCCGTGGCGCCGGGCCAGAGGCAGATCTTGCCGTCGACATTGACGAACTGCCCGTAGCTCTTGAGCCGTCCGATGCCGAGCGTGTCCGACGACGGTTCCTGGAGGCAGGTCTTGGTGATCCGGGTGAACTGATCCGCCGGCAAGCCGTGGAACGACGACTGCAAGTCGTTGTCCAGCTCCTCGTACAACTTCCCCTGCACAATGAACCAGCAGGTCACCGAAACCGCCGCCACCGCGAACGCCACAGCGGCAGCGACGAGCATCGCCAGCCGCGACCGGATCGGCAACGACCGGAACCGGCGCAGAACCTTGTTCACTCCGCCCCGCCCTGCCGCAGCACATACCCCACGCCCCGCACCGTGTGCACGAGCCGCGGCTCGCCGCCCGCCTCGGTCTTGCGGCGGAGGTACATGACGTACACGTCGAGGGAGTTGGACGACGGCTCGAAGTCGAAGCCCCAGACCGCCTTCAGGATCTGCTCACGGGTGAGGACCTGGCGCGGGTGCGCCATGAACATCTCCAACAGCGTGAACTCCGTACGGGTCAGCTCCACCTGCCGCCCGCCGCGCGTCACTTCCCGCGTCGCGAGGTCCATGCGCAGGTCGGCGAAGGTCAGCGCCTCGTCCTCCATGGTCCCCGCCCCGGCCGCCGCCGCGTACGAGCTGCGACGCAGCAACGCGCGGACGCGGGCGAAGAGTTCGTCCAGTTCGAAGGGCTTGACCAGGTAGTCGTCGGCGCCCGCGTCGAGTCCGGTGACGCGGTCGCCGACCGTGTCGCGGGCCGTCAGCATAAGGATCGGTGTCGTGTCGCCGGCGCCGCGGATGCGGCGCGCGGCGGTCAGGCCGTCCATGCGCGGCATCTGGATGTCGAGGACGACCAGGTCAGGCTGGTACGCGGTCGCCTTCTCCAGGGCGTCCGCGCCGTCCACGGCGACCTCCGTGTCGTACCCCTCGAAGGCGAGGCTGCGCTGGAGTGCTTCGCGCACCGCCGGCTCGTCGTCGACGATCAGGATGCGCTGGGTGTCACGGTCGCCTTCGGCGGGGCTCATGGGCTTCGGGTTCCTCGGATGCGGTGGGACGACAACGGGCTGAAAGGTACTGAAGGGGGCTGGCGCGCTGAACGCCTTCAGCCTCGCATGTTCCCAGCTGGTGCTGAAGAAAGAGCTCGGTAGAAAGGGCTCGGTGGGATCAGCCGCGTACGATACGGCGGCGGCTGCGCGCGGCGGCCTTCGCGCGGCGACCTGTCCCGTTCCCGGGGGCGACCGCCACCTCCGGCACTCGCGTCTGAGGCGCCCGCGTCTGCGGCGTGTGCAGTTCGTACGCCACCTCAAGGGCCAGGGTGAACCCGGCCGGGTCGGTGCCGGCCACCTCGTGCGAAACCTGCTTGATCATGACGTACTCCTACTGGTCGGAGGGGGTCAGCCGGCGGGTCAGCTGCCGGAGCCGCCGGCCCGCAGCGTGGCCAGGTCGGACTTGACGGTGTTGATCGGGATGGCGAAGCCGAGGCCCACGCTGCCCGCGCTCGAGGAACTGGTGGCGTCGGTGGCCGAGTACATCGCGGAGTTGATCCCGATGATGTTGGCGTTCATGTCGATCAGCGCGCCGCCGGAGTTGCCGGGATTCAGCGAGGCGTCCGTCTGGAGCGCCTTGTACGTCGTCGTCGAGGAACCGGTGTCGCCGTTGAACTGCTGGCCGCCGAACTCGAACGGCCACTGGCCGTTGCCGCCGCCCTGCCCCTGCTGGCTCTCGTCGGTGGACACCGTCACGTCACGGTCCAGGGCGGAGACGATGCCGCTGGTGACGGTGCCGGTCAGGCCCTCGGGGGAGCCGATCGCCACGACCGTGTCACCGACCTGCACCCCGCTGGAGTCGCCGAGGGTGGCCGCCGTCAGACCGGAGGCGTTCTCCAGCTTGATCAGGGCGAGGTCCTTGGCGGGGTCGGTGCCGACGACCTTCGCGGTGTACGTCTTGCCGTCGCTGGTGGTCGCCTTGACCGTCGTGGCGCCGGAGACGACGTGGTTGTTGGTGATGATCTCGCCGCCGCTGGTGATGATCACGCCGGAGCCGGTGGCCTCGCCGGAGGACGAGGTGGCGTTGATCTCGACGATGCTCGGGCTGACCGCCTTGGCGACCCCGGCGACCGTGCCCTTGTCGGCGGAGGGCACCACGGTGGTGCTGGTGCTGCTGGTGGTGACCGTGTCGTTGCCGGTCAGCTCCTGGATGCCGTACGCGGTACCGCCGCCTATGGCCGCGGCGACGATCGCCACGGCGGCGAGCAGGGCGAGCGGGCCCCGGGTGCGCTTCTTGGGAGCGGGAGCGGGAGCGGGTGCCCCGGGCTCGGCCGGGGCGGTGGGCAGAACGGCGGTGGCCGTTCCACCGCCGTCACCTGATCCGCCCTGCGACGGCCACACGGCGGCCCCGGGCTCGACGGCGACCGGCTGCGCGGGTGGCTGCGCCGGCGGGGGCGGCCACTCGGGGTTCACGGGCGAAGAGGCGTGCTGCTGGTCGCCCTGGTACGGGTTCTCGTACTCGCCGCTGCGGCGGAAGCTCTCGGTCATGGCGATAAGCCTGTCGCCCAACCATGAGAGCTCCCTGAGTGCTCCCTGAGAAGCCCGGCAGAACCTCGTTCGTCCGATATAAAGACGCTTCTCGCGGATTGGCGAGCTCTCTCAGACGGCCTTCACGAAGGCTGGCGAGAGCTCACGCGCACCCGCAGGACCGCCGCACCACCAGCCGCGAAGGAAACACCTTCAGCCGCTCCCGCTTGGACCCCGCCACCCGCACCCCGTCGTCCAGGACGAGGTCCACGGCGGCCCGCGCCATGGCGGACCGGTCCGAGGCGATCGTGGTCAGAGGCGGGTCCGCCAGGGCCGCCTCCTTGATGTCGTCGAAGCCGATCACGGCCAGCTCGCCGGGCACGTCGAGGCGCAGCTCGCGCGCCGCGCGCAGGGTGCCGATGGCCTGGTCGTCGGTGGAGCAGAAGATCGCGGGCGGCCGCTGGGGGCCGGAGAGGATGCCGAGCGCTACGCGATAGGCGTCGTAGCGGTTGTACGGCGCGTCGAAGAGCCGGCCCTCGGTGGGGATCCCGGCCTCGTCCATCGCGCGCCGCCAGCCCCCGACGTGGTCGGAGACCGGGTCGCCGACGGCGGGGGTCTCCGCGGTGCCGCCCATGCAGGCGACGTACTCGTAGCCGTGTTCCAGCAGATGGCGTACGGCGAGATGGGCGCCGCCCAGGTCGTCCGTGACGACGGCGACGTCGTCGATGGCCTCGGGCCGTTCGTGCAGCAGCACCACCCGGGCGTCCCAGGCGTCGATCTCGGCGGCTGCCAGGTCGTTCAGCTGGTGGCTGACGAGGATCAGACCGGAGACCCGCATGCCCAGGAACGCCCGCAGGTAATGGGTTTCTCGCTCGGCGATGTAGTCGGAGTTCCCGACTAGCACCATCTTTCCGCGCTCCACCGCGGCCTGTTCGACCGCGTGCGCCATCTCCCCGAAGAAGGGCTGGCGCGCGTCCGGCACGATCAGGCCTATGAGATCGGTGCGCCGTGACGCCATCGCCTGGGCGACCCGGTCGGGCCGGTACCCCAGTTCCTTGATCGCGGCGAGGACACGCTCGCGCGTGGCCGGGGCGACCGGCCGGGGTCCGTTGTTGATGACATAGCTGACGACGGCGGTGGACGTCCCCGCCAGCCGCGCCACATCATCCCTGGTTACCTTGGCCACGCGCGGAGTCTACGCGGATGGAACGGCTCTGGGCAGGCCGTCGAGCTGCCTGTTTGTACGGATGCGGTGTCCGCTTGTACGCAAGCGGTGCCCGCCCCGAGCCTCTTCCATGCCTCCGCCACGCCTCCGCTATGCCTCGGCCGGCATCTCCGTGCCGTCCAGGGCGGCCGTCTCGTCGGCTTCCTCCGGGTTTGCCGGGGCGGAAGCGGTGGCCTGACCGCTGCCGGGCTTGGCCTTCGCCTCCTCCGCGGTACGGTCGCCGCCCTTCTCCGGGGTGACGAAGCGATAACCGACGTTCCGGACGGTCCCGATCAGCGACTCGTGCTCGGGGCCGAGCTTGGCGCGCAGGCGTCGTACGTGCACGTCGACCGTCCTGGTGCCGCCGAAGTAGTCGTAGCCCCAGACCTCCTGAAGCAGCTGCGCGCGCGTGAAGACGCGGCCCGGGTGCTGGGCGAGGTACTTCAGGAGCTCGAACTCCTTGAAGGTGAGGTCGAGGACGCGGCCCTTGAGCTTGGCGGAGTAGGTCGCCTCGTCGACCGACAGGTCGCCGTTGCGGATCTCCATGGGGGAGTCGTCGTTGACGATCTGCTGACGGCCCATGGCGAGGCGGAGACGGGCCTCGACCTCCGCCGGACCGGCGGTGTCGAGGAGGACGTCGTCGATGCCCCAGTCGGCGGTGACGGCCGCGAGGCCGCCCTCGGTGACGACGAGGATGAGGGGGCAGCCGGGGCCCGTGGAGCGCAGCAGCTGGCACAGGCTGCGCACCTGGGGGAGGTCACGGCGGCCGTCGATCAGGATGACGTCGGCACCGGGGGTGTCGACGAGGGCGGGTCCCTCCGCCGGAGCCACACGCACGTTGTGCAGTAGCAGGCCGAGCGCGGGAAGCACCTCCGTCGACGGCTGAAGGGCATTGGTCAGGAGCAGCAGAGAGCTCATACGTCTGGTTCCTCCTCGGTCCCTGCGAGGACGTTTGCGGTATTGCTCTGCGATCCCGGGGCCCGTACACCTGCGGTTTCCCGCCTCGTATACAACGCTTCCGAAAGCACAAAAGGACTCGGGGGCCACGCTGCCCGAGTCCTCTGCCGAGCAGAATAGCCCACATGAGCACTGATGCGGCAGGTCATGTGGCGCGATCAACCGTTCGTCCGCACTCTGAGACGAGCAGACATACCCCTATACGGACGTTTCTGCACACCACCGATGGTGTGACGATCGATTCCGTATACGACCCGAGTGACGTCGTATACGACGCCTCGGGGCCACCTGCCGTTGACCTGGTGTTCGTAATCGCCCATGGTTTCACCGGCGATGTGGACCGCCCGCATGTCCGGCGGGTGGTGCGGGAGTTCACGCGGCACGGGGCGGTGGTCACGTTCTCTTTCCGAGGTCACGGGGCCTCCGGCGGGCGCTCCACCGTCGGCGACCGCGAGGTGCTCGATCTCGCCGCCGCGGTGTCCTGGGCACGTGAGCTCGGGCACACGCGCGTGGTCACCGTCGGCTTCTCCATGGGCGGCTCGGTCGCGCTGCGGCACGCCGCGCTGTACGGCGTGAACGCGCCGGCTCAGGAGCTCAGGCACGAGGGGCGCACGGAAGCGGCACCGGACGCGGTGGTCTCGGTGAGCGCTCCCGCCCGCTGGTACTACCGGGGTACGGCCCCTATGCGGCGCCTGCACTGGCTGGTGACGCGCCCCGCGGGCCGCCTGGTGGGCCGCTACGGATTCCGGACCCGGATCCACGACGAGGAGTGGGACCCGGTGCCGCTGTCCCCGGTGGAGGCGGCGGCGAGGATCGCCCCGACCCCCTTGCTGATCGTGCACGGCGAACTCGACGGCTACTTTCCGGTGGACCACCCCCGGATGCTGGCCGCCGCCGCCGGTGACCACGGCGAACTCTGGCTGGAGCCCGGTATGGGCCACGCGGAGCACGCCGCCGCCGACGAGCTGCTGTCCCGCATCGGGGACTGGGCGGCCGCACACGCGGGCTAGCCTGGCCGGGTACACACGATTGATTCAGTCGATTGAGGAACCGGATGGCAAAGGTCACAGTGCGCTACTGGGCCGCCGCTAAGGCCGCGGCCGGGATCGCCGAGGAGCCCTGCGACGCGGCCACGCTCGCCGAGGCGCTCGACGACGTGCGCGAGCGGCACCCCGGCGAACTCGCGCGCGTCCTGCGGCGATGCTCGTTCCTCATCGACGGTGACCCCGTGGGCACCCGCGCACATGAGACGGTACGGCTGGCCGACGGCGGCACGGTCGAGGTGCTCCCGCCGTTCGCAGGAGGGTGACGATGACCGACCAGCCGTACGAGAACGGGGCCCCTTATCAGGGCCACCAGGGGCAGCAGGGCCACCCGGGTCAGCAGGGATACGACCCGTACTGGCAGCAGGCGTACGAGGATCCGCAGGCCGCTCAGCAGTACACGCAGCAGTGGCAGGGGCAGACCTGGGAGACGCAGGTGCAGCAGCAGCAACAGCCGGTCCCGGCGGCCGAGACCGCGTACCTGCCGCAGCAGGCGCCCGCGCAGACGCCGTACCCCGCCTACCAGGCCGAGGCCGCCTACCCGGCCCCGCAGCCGCAGGCCCCGCAGCCGCAGGCCCCCCACGTGGCGGCTCCCGCGGCCGAAAAGGCCGCTCCTACCTACGGCCCCGCCACCGTCGCCGGCAACGCCCGGATCACCGACGCCCAGCGGGCCCGGCTGGAGGGCCGTTCCCCGATCATCGAACCCGGGATGCGGCCCGCCGCGCTCACCGCGCTGCTCGGTCTGCTGCTGTCCGGTACGGCGGCCATCGGGTCGTACGCCCTTCTCGTCCCGCTCGTCGTCCTCCAGGCAGTCACGGCGGCCGGCTGGTTCCGGCTGAACGGCATGTGGCCGGCCCGGCAGGGCATCGCGCTGGCGTTCCTGGGGGCGCTGGTGGCGGACGCCGTGCTCCTCGCGGCCGGCCGGGACAACGGGCCTGCCGCGATCCTCGGCACGCTCGGCGTGTGGGTCCTGCTCTCCCTCGTCCTCCAGCTGCGCTCGCACGCCGACCCGGACGAGCGGATGTACGGCCTGATGGCGGCCGTCGCCTCCGCGGCGCTGTCGATCATCGCGGCCGGGCACCTCGCGGCCGAGGCGGACGCGGTCACGGTCGGCGCGGCCGCGGTGGCGGTCGCCGTCCTGGCCCGCGCCCTGCCGCTGCCGACCCCGGCCTCCGTGATCGTGTCCCTGCTCGCCGCGGCGGGCACGGGCATCGCGGTCGGCGGGGCGACGGGCCTCGGCGCGAAGGGCGCCCTGCTGGGCGCGGGCGCGGCGGTGTGCGCGCTGATCGGCCACCGGGTGGCGAGCTACGACTATCCGTCGCGGTTCGTGCACTTCACGGCGGGGGTCGCGCTGCCGCTGACGGCGGCCGCACCGGCGGTGTACGTGCTGGGGCGGGCGCTGGGTTAGTACCAGCACGGGGCCCGGCTCTCCTGTCACAGCTGATCGACAAATTGCCGTCCCGGCCCCGGGAGGGGGTTACTCTCGCGCTCGACGGCCACCCGGTCGTCCCGGACCGTCCTCGTGGGGGAAGCACCTTTCATGCGCGCATTGCGAATACTGCTGATCGTCGTCGTGATCCTCGGCGGCCTCTTCGTGGTCGCCGACCGCGTCGCGGTCAACTTCGCGGAGGGCGAGGTCGCGGACAAGCTGAAGACCACGGAGAACCTGGCCTCCACCCCGGACGTCTCCATCAAGGGCTTCCCCTTCCTCACCCAGGTCGTCGGCGGTGAACTGAACGACGTCGAGGTCGGCATCAACGACTACGAGGCGGACACCGGCATCGAGGGCAGGACGATCCGGATCGACGGCCTCAAGGCGGACATGAAGGGCGTCGAGTTCTCAGGCGACTACAGCTCCGCCACCGCGGCCACCGCCACCGGCACCGCGTCCATCACCTACGCCGAACTGCTCAAGACCGCCAAGTCCGAGCCGACCCAGGTCGCCCCCGGCGTCACCGCCAAGGTCATCGGCCTCTCCGACGGCGGGAACGGCAAGATCAAGGTCGAGGTCGAGGCGACGGTGTTCGGCACCAAGCTGCCGGAACCGGTCTATGTGCTCAGCACGGTCACGGCCGAGGGCGACACCGTGAAGGTGCACGCCGACACGATGCCCTCCTTCGGCAATGTCGACCTCGCCGAGGAGCGGGCCCGGACGGTCACCGACTTCGAGCAGAAGATCGACGGACTGCCCGGCGGGATCCAGCTCGACAAGGTGCGGACGGCGCAGAACGGTGTGGAGATCACGGTGAAGGGTTCGGACGTCAAGCTGGCCGGGTAGGACGACGCCGAGCAGTGCCCGCGGGCGTCCAGGTGGACGAAGGGTGTCCGAAAGGCGAGACGCCGCCGTCCGTACCGTAGATGCCGGTAGATGTGACGACGGCAACACGCGCCCGGGAACCGCGGGACCACGGCCCGGGCGTTCGCCTGATCTCACATCGCGGACGATCGCATCTCACCATGCGACACGCCGGTGACATGCCCGCCCATCCATCCCTACGATCGTCACCTATGAAGCGACAGGCGGACCTCACGAAGCGGCGGGCAGTAGACCTGTGCCGCGTCGCCGCCATGCTCTGTCGCACCTTCTGAGCGGAAGCGTTCGGCTTCCGCGTCCCCCGCCGCCCTGCCCAGGGCGCACGTGCGCGCGCCGATCCGGCCGAACGCGCACCCCTCTCACTCGCACGCCCCGCCGCAACTGCCCCGGAGGAGAAAGAGCATGAGCCGCAGCGACGTCCTGGTCGACGCCGACTGGGTCGAGGCCAACCTCGACAACGCCAGCATCGCCATCGTCGAGGTGGACGAGGACACGTCCGCCTACGAGAAGAACCACATCCGCAACGCGATCCGCATCGACTGGACCAAGGACCTCCAGGACCCGGTCCGCCGCGACTTCATCGACCAGGAGGGCTTCGAGAAGCTCCTCTCGGCGAAGGGCATCGCCAACGACACGCTGGTGGTCCTCTACGGCGGCAACAACAACTGGTTCGCGTCGTACGCCTACTGGTACTTCAAGCTGTACGGCCACGAGAACGTCAAGCTGCTCGACGGCGGCCGCAAGAAGTGGGAGCTGGACGCCCGCGAGCTGGTCGAGGACGTGCCGCAGCGCGCGGAGACCTCCTACAAGGCCAAGGCGCAGAACACCGCGATCCGCGCCTTCCGCGACGACGTGGTCGCCGCGATCGGTTCGCAGAACCTGGTCGACGTCCGTTCGCCCGACGAGTTCAGCGGCAAGCTGCTGGCCCCCGCGCACCTCCCGCAGGAGCAGTCGCAGCGTCCGGGCCACGTCCCGTCCGCCCGCAACATCCCGTGGTCGAAGAACGCCAACGACGACGGCACCTTCAAGTCGGACGACGAGCTCAAGGAGCTCTACGCCGAGGAGCAGGTGGACCTGGCCAAGGACACCATCGCCTACTGCCGCATCGGTGAGCGCTCGGCCCTGACCTGGTTCGTCCTGCACGAGCTGCTCGGTGTCGAGAACGTCAAGAACTACGACGGCTCTTGGACCGAGTACGGCTCCCTCGTCGGCGTGCCGATCGAGCTCGGCGCCAACAAGTAAGCAACCCGACCGACCTTTCAAGACCTCTTCAGGAGACGACATGTGTGGAGCGAAGGCCGGCGGCCCGGACGCCTCGACGATCAAGCCCGGTGAGACCACCATCCAGGGTCAGGTGACCAAGGACGGCGAGCCGGTGGTCGGCTACGTCCGTCTGCTGGACTCGACCGGCGAGTTCACGGCGGAGGTCCCCACCTCCGCGACGGGCCAGTTCCGCTTCTACGCGGCCGAGGGCACCTGGACCGTCCGCGCCCTCGTCCCCGGCGCCACCGCCGACCGCACGGTCGTCGCCCAGCAGGGGGGCCTCGCGGAGGTCGCGATCGCCGTCTGACGACGGGGTCGAGCAGGCGAGGGGCCGCACCTCCGGAGTTCGACCCGGGGGTTGCGGCCCTTCGGCGTGCGCCGTCCTACCCTGGACTCATGTACGCCCGCCGACGGCACGCCTACTTCGCGATGATGGGCACCTGCATCGCGCTGTTCGTCCTGGCCTGGGGAGTCGTACGGCTGTGGTCGGTCCCCGCGGCCGTGGGCATGTGCGTGGTGGCCATGCTCATCCCCCCGTTCGCCGCGATGGTCGCCAACCGCCGCGGCCCGGACGACCGCTGGTGGGACGACCCCTCCGGCGACCCGAAGTCCGACGAGTGGTGGGACGAGCTGGACGGGAAGAGGCGGCGGCAGTAGGTCTCAGTAGACGAGCGCCTGCGTCTCGTCCCCCAGCGCCTCCTGCACGAACACCTGCGCACCGGCGATCCGCACGCCCTCGATGACGTCCTTCTCCGTGATGTCCCGGCGGGCCGCGCACTGGGTGCACAGGGTGACCTGGCCGGCCGCCAGGATCGAGTCGAGGAGGTCGGGGAGCGGGGCGGCGTGCGGGAGGTCGAACTCGGCGGCGCGGCCTGGGAGGGCGAACCAGGCGGACTCGCCGGTCAGCCACAGGGAGACGTCGACACCGCTGGCCACGCCCACCGCCGCCACCGTGAACGCCTGCGAGCACCGCTCGGGGGCGTCCGCCCCCGCCGTCACCTTGATCACGAGCTTCTTCGCCATGTCCGAATCGTAGTCTCGGCGCGGAGCGGATGCCGGAGACGTACCTCGCGCCGAGCCCCGGGTTCCGGCCGCGTAAGCTGGGGCCCGGCTCTTGTGTACCGCTGTCCCACGATCGTCCGAGGAGCACTCCGTGCTTGAGTTCGTCTTCGAAGCCCTGCTGATCCTGGTCTGCGTCGGCGTGCTCGCCTTCGCCGGGCTGACCGTGAAGAAGCTGTACCAGGGCCAGCGCTGACCCCCGTCTAGGAACTGCTGCTGATGATCGAGATCCCGTCCGACCTCCACAAGGACCTCGTCCCCCTCGCCTTCCTGCTCGGCAGCTGGGCGGGCGCGGGCGTGCACGACTTCCCCGGCTCCGAGAAGTGCAACTTCGGGCAGGAGGTCACCTTCACCCACGACGGCCGGGACTTCCTGGAGTACAGCTCCCACACCTGGGTGCTGGACAACGAGGGCAACAAGGTCAGGCCGCTGGAGTCCGAGTCCGGCTTCTGGCGGATCGACGCCGACCGCAAGGTCGAGGTGACGATGGTCCGCGACGACGGCGTCGTCGAGATCTGGTACGGCGAGCTGGCCCACCAGAAGCCGCAGATCGACCTGGTCACGGACGCCGTGGCGCGCACCGCCGCCTCCGGCCCGTACAGCGGCGGCAAGCGGCTGTACGGCTACGTCAAGAGCGACCTCATGTGGGTCGGCGAGAAGCAGACCTCCGAGATCGAGCTGCGCCCCTACATGTCGGCCCACCTGAAGAAGGCCGTCACCCCCGAGGAGGTCGAGCGCTGGGCCAAGGCCCTCCCGCAGGACCTGCCGGACGACGGCATCGCGTTCTTCAAGTAGGTCAAGCAAGTAGGTCAAGCAAGTAGGTCAAGCAGGCCTTTGCCCAAGTGGTCATAGACTCTTCAGTGTGGTGAGCACCGACTGGAAGAGTGATCTGCGGCAGCGCGGCTACCGGCTGACTCCGCAGCGGCAGCTTGTGCTCGAAGCCGTGGACACCCTGGAGCACGCGACCCCCGACGACATCCTCGTCGAGGTGCGGAAAACCGCGTCGGGGGTCAACATCTCCACCGTCTACCGGACCCTGGAGCTCCTGGAGGAGCTCGGGCTGGTCAGCCACGCCCACCTGGGGCACGGCGCGCCGACGTACCACCTCGCCGACCGGCACCACCACATCCACCTCGTCTGCCGTGACTGCACCAACGTGATCGAGGCGGACATCTCGGTGGCCGCGGAGTTCACCGCCAAGCTCCGGGACGAGTTCGGCTTCGACACGGACATGAAGCACTTCGCGATCTTCGGCCGGTGCAGGGACTGTGCGCGGAAGTCCGCAACCGGTTCGGCTGCCACAGGTTCGGCTGCCACCAGTTCGCCTGCCAAGAGTTCAACTACCGAGTCGTAAGCTAGGCGTATGAAAAGCCCTCTGCTGACCCTTCCCGGCGCCGTCCCCGCCGAGGGCGTGGACGAAGGCGTCGCCGCTCACTACGGCGACCTGTTCCGCGAGCAGCGCGCCCTTGCCGACGGCGCCGGTTTCGTCGACCTCTCGCACCGCGGAGTCGTCACCGTCTCCGGCGACGACCGGCTGAGCTGGCTGCACCTGCTCCTCACCCAGCACGTCAGCGACCTGCCGGCGGGCCAGGCCACCGAGGCGTTGATCCTCTCCCCGCACGGCCATATCGAGCACGCGCTGTATCTGGTGGACGACGGCGAGACGGTCTGGATGCACGTCGAGCCCGGCACCCAGGAAGCGCTGATCGGCTACCTGGAGTCGATGAAGTTCTTCAACCGGGTCGAAGTCGCCGACCGGACCGAGGAGTTCGCGGTCGTGCACCTGCCGGCCGGTTCGATCGCCGAGGTGCCCGAGGGCGTCGTCGTCCGCGAGACGGCGTACGGCCGTGATCTGTTCCTGCCCCGCGCGGACCTGGAGTCGTACGCCGGGAAGGCCGGCCCCGCGGCCGGGATCCTCGCGTACGAGGCGCTGCGCGTCGAGCAGCAGCGCCCGCGCCTCGGCTTCGAGACGGACCACCGTACGATCCCGCACGAGCTGGGCTGGATCGGGTCCGCCGTCCATCTCCAGAAGGGCTGCTACCGGGGCCAGGAGACCGTCGCCCGGGTGCAGAACCTCGGCAAGCCGCCGCGCCGGCTGGTCTTCCTCCACCTCGACGGCAGCGAGGTCCACCTGCCGACGGCCGGCACGGAGCTCCACCTCGCGGACGAGGGCCCCGACGGCCGCAAGATCGGCTTCATCACGACGTCCGTACGCCACCACGAGCTCGGCCCGGTCGCCCTCGCGCTGGTGAAGCGGAACGTGCCGATGGACGCGCGGCTGGTGGCCGGGGACACGGCCGCCGCCCAGGAAGCCGTCGTAGAGCCCTGAGAGATCGTGCACGTGAAGGGCCTGAGAGGCCGTGAGGGGCCGGGGTTCTCCAGCTAATCTGCACGGGTGACCACCGACCTGACCCTGCTGCCGCGTGTCGCCTATCGCGGACAGGAGGTCACCGCGCCCCGGCTGCGTGGCCTCCTCGCGCTGCTCGCGGGCGACCTGCGCACGGGCTGCGGCACCGAGCGGCTGGTGGCGGGGCTGTGGCCGGAGGAGTTGCCGGAGCGGCCGGCCAAGGCGGTGCAGGTCCTCGTGTCCAGGGCGCGGGCGCAGCTGGGCGCCGACGTCATCGCCAGTACGCCGACCGGATACCGGCTCACCCTCGCCGAGGACCAGGTCGACAGCTCGGCCCTGCTGCTGCACGCCGCCGCGAGCGCGGACCGGGCCAGGGCCGGGGACCATGCGGGATCGCTGGCCGCGGCCGAGGCCGGCCTCGCGCTGTGGGAGGGGGCCACGGACGGGGGCGGCGACAGCGACGACCCCGTCGCCGTGTTACGCGCCGAGCGGGCCCCCGTCCGCTCCACGCTCATCCGCGCGCAGGCGCTCGCGCTCGCCCGGCTGGGGCGGCACGCGGAGGCGGCCGGGCCGCTGGCCGTGGCCGCCGCGGAGCATCCGCGCGACGAGGAGGTGCTCGCCGAGCTGCTGCGCGGCGAGGCGGCGTCGGCGGGCCCGTCCGCCGCGCTGACGCGGTACGAGGCGTACCGCCGTGAGCTGCGCGAGACGCTCGGCACGGATCCGGGCGCCGCGCTCAAGGCCGTACAGCGGGAGCTGTTGCGCGGCGAGGCGCCCGTGGTCAGGCACGGCGTGCCGCACGAGCCGAACCCGCTCCTTGGCCGGGACGAGGACATCGCGGCGGTGGAGCGGCTGCTGCGCGACTCCCGCGCCGTCACCGTCGTCGGCCCCGGCGGCCTCGGCAAGACCCGGCTCGGGCACGCCGTCAGCCGCCGGGCCGAGCAGCGCGTGGTGTACTTCGTGCCGCTCGCCGGCGTCACCTCGGACGAGGACGTGGCCGCCGAGGTGGCCTCCGCGCTCGGCGCGGGCGAGGGGCGGCCCGGCGCCGTCAGCACTCTCGCCTCGGCCGACCCGGTGTCCGGCATCCTCGGCGTGCTCGGCTCCGGGCCCGCTCTGCTGGCGCTGGACAACTGCGAGCAGGTCATCCGGGGCGCCGCCGGCCTCGTACAGGCCCTGGTCTCGTCCTCGAAGGACCTGCGCGTGCTCGCCACCAGCAGGGCCCCGCTGGGCCTCACCTCGGAGGCGGTGTACGCGCTGCCGGAGCTCGGTCTCGCCACCTCGGTCGAGCTGTTCACGCAGCGGGCCCGGGCCGCCCGGCCCGGCGTGGAGCTGCCGCCGGACGCGGTGGCCGAGCTGTGCCGCCATCTCGACGGGCTGCCGCTCGCCGTGGAGCTGGCCGCGGCGCGGGTGCGGGTGCTTTCGGTGCCGGAGATCGCCCGCCGCCTCGGCGACCGGTTCGCGCTGCTGCGCGGCGGGGCACGGGACGTGCCGGAGCGCCACCGCACGCTGCACGCGGTCGTGGAGTGGAGCTGGAACCTCCTCGACGAGGAGGCCAGGGCGGCGCTGCGCCTGCTGTCCGTCTTCCCCGGCGGCTTCTCGGGCGAGGCGGCGGAGCAGGTGCTGGGCGAGGACGCGCTGTTCCTGCTGGAGGAGCTGGCCGGCCAGTCGCTGCTCACCGTCGCCGAGACCCCGGCCGGCGTGCGGTTCCGGATGCTGGAGACCGTACGGGAGTTCTGCGCGGCCCGGTGCGCGGAGGCGGGGGAGGAAGAGGAGGCCGTCGGCCGGTTCCTCGCCTGGGCGCGGGACTTCGGGGTGGCGTACCACGACTGGCTCTTCGGCCCGCAGCCGCTGGCCGACTCGGAGCGGATCAGGGCCGAGCAGGACAACCTCGTGCTGGCCCTGCGGCACGCCCTGGCCCGTGCGGACAACCCCACCATCGCCGCCCTCACCGCCGTCCTCGCCGCCCTGTGGTCCATCGGTTCCAGCTACGCCCGCCTCACCACCCTCGCCGCGGACACCGGCCCGCCGCTGTCGCACTACCACCCCGAGCCCGAAGACGTCGAAGTCGCCCGCGCCGCCGCCGTGTTGTGCACGACGAGCCTGTTCATGGGCTACGGCCCGAGCGCCGTACGCCAGCTCGTCACCCTCCGGCGGCTGCCCCCGGCCCCGCCGGACACCCTGGTGCGGGCCATCGCGACCGTGCTGAGCGCGGTCCCCGAGATGCTGCCTCCCGACTACGACGTGCTGCGGGGGCTCTGCGACAGCGAGCAGCCGCTGCTCGCCGGCGTCGCCGAGTCCGTCGCGACCTACATCTGGGAGTACGAGCACGACATCGACCGCGCACTCGCCTCGGCTCGCCGGATCACCGCCGAACTGGCGCCGGTCGACAACCCCTTCCTGCGGGTCCTGGGCCATGCCCGGCTGAGCGAGCTGTGCTTGCAGACGGAGCAGGGCGAGGAGGCGTACGGGCACCTCAAGGCGGCGCTCGAGGCGATGCCGCGGCTCGGCGGCGAGCACGACCTCATCGGCGTCCGCTGGGGCCTCGTCCTCGCCTGCCTCCAGCGCGGCGACCCCGACGAGGCCGAGTACTGGCTGCGGCAGGCGGACGCCAGCAACACGCAGGACGACTACAGCATGGACCTCCTCGGGCGTGCCGAGATCGCGCTCGCCCGCGGACTGACGGAGGTCGGGCTGGGCCTGTGGCGCAGCGCCGTGCAGCCGCTGCCCGCGGCCGGCTCGATACCTGGCGGCGACCCCTTGTTCGACCGGTGGGTGCTCCAGGTCCTGTCGGTGGCGGTGACGGCGCACGCGCACGCCGGCCGTCTCGAGCTCGTCGCGGAGCCGATCGACCGACTGCGGAAGGGGCTGCGGACCCTGCTCTCCGGTCCGTCCGGCTCGCCCATGGAGCTCCCGGTGTTCGGGACGGTGCTGCACGCGCTCGGCATGGCGGGGCTGGCGTCCGGCGACGCCTCGGCCGTACGGACGATCGCGCTGGCCGAACGGCTGCGGGTGCTGCGGGAGTTCCAGCCGACGATGTCGGCGGACCGCGCCCGGCGGGCGGCCCGGAACGCCGACGGGGCGGCGTATGCCGACGCGGTGTCGGAGTACGCCGCCCTGGGGCGGGACGAGCTGCGCGAGGCAGCCCGCGCGATCATCTCGGTTACTTCGGGTCGCGGTTGAACAGCGACATGGACCAGCGGTAGCCGAGCACGGTCAGGCCGACGCACCAGGCGAGCGCGATCCACCAGTTGTCGCCGATCTCGGTGCCGAGCAGCAGGCCGCGCAGGGTCTCGATGGCCGGCGTGAAGGGCTGGTACTCGGCGACCGGCTGGAACCAGCCCGGGATCGCGTCGATGGGGACGAAGGCGGACGAGATGAGCGGGAGGAGGATCAGCGGCGTCGCCATGTTGCTGGCCGCCTCGGGGTTCGGGCTGGCCATGCCCATCCCGACCGCGATCCAGGTGAGCGCCAGGGTGAACAGCGTGAGCAGTCCGAACGCCGCCAGCCACTCCAGGGCCGTGGCGTCCGTGGACCGGAAGCCGATGGCCACGGCGACGGCACCGACGAGCACCAGGCTGGCGAGCACCTGCAGCACGCTGCCGACGACGTGCCCGACGAGCACCGACCCGCGGTAGACCGCCATCGTGCGGAAGCGGGCGATGAGGCCCTCGGTCATGTCCATGGAGACGGAGACCGCGGCCCCGATCACGGTGGAGCCGATGGTCATGATCAGGAGGCCCGGGACGAGATAGGCGATGTAGTCGGAGCGGTCGGCGCCGCCGCCCCCGATGCCCGCGCTCATCACGCCGCCGAAGACGTAGACGAAGAGCAGCAGCAGCATGATCGGCGTGAGCAGCAGGTTCAGGGTGAGGGACGGGTAGCGCCGTACGTGCAGCAGGTTGCGGCGCAGCATCGTGTTCGAGTCGCGGACGGCGAGGGAGAGGACGCTCATCGGACAGACTCCTTGGGCTGGTTGGGGACGGTGCCGGTGCCGGTGAGGGCGAAGAACACGTCGTCGAGGTCGGGGGTGTGCACGGTCAGCTCGTCGGCCTCGATGCCGGCCGTGTCCAGCCAGTCGAGGATGGAGCGCAGCTCGCGCTGGCTGCCGTCGCTGGGGATGCTCAGGGACAGCGCCTCGTCGTCCCGGGTGGCCTCGCGCAGGGCGACGGTGGCGGACTGGTAGGCGGACGGGTCGGAGAACCGCAGCCGCACGTGCCCGCCCGGGACGAGCCGCTTCAGCTCGCCGGCACTGCCCTCGGCGGCGATCTCGCCGTCGCTCAGCACCGCGATGCGGTCGGCGAGTTCGTCGGCCTCCTCCAGGTACTGGGTGGTGAGGAAGACGGTGACGCCGCCGGAGACCAGCTCGCGGATGATCCCCCACATGTTGTGGCGGCTGCGCGGGTCGAGGCCGGTGGTCGGCTCGTCGAGGAAGATGATCCGGGGGTTGCCGACCAGCGTCATGGCGATGTCGAGGCGGCGCTTCATGCCGCCGGAGTAGGTGGAGACGGGCTTCTTCGATGCCTCCACCAGGTCGAAGCGCTCGAGGAGTTCGGCGGCGGTGCGGCGGCCCTCGCCGCGGGAGAGGTGGTGCAGGTCCGCCATGAGGAGCATGTTCTCCTCGCCGGTGATCAGGCCGTCGACGGCGGAGAACTGCCCGGTGACGCCGATCGCGGCGCGCACCGCCTGCGCGTCGGTGGCCAGGTCGTGGCCGCCGACGCGCAGCTCGCCGGCGTCGGCGGTGATGAGGGTGGAGAGGATCTTGACCGCGGTGGTCTTGCCGGCGCCGTTCGGACCGAGCAGGGAGAAGACCGTGCCGGCCGGCACCGCCAGGTCGATGCCGTCGAGGACCGTCTTGTCCCCGTAGGCCTTCCGCAGCCCTTTGGCCGCGATGGCGAGTGAGTGCGATGTCGTTGTCGTCATGCCGCAGAGAGTGCGGCAGGGCGCATTCAGCGCGGTTTCAGGGTGCTTTCAACGCCCTGGAACCGGGGGAGCGGCCGAGGGGGTCACATGTCGATCAATACGGTGAACGGGCCGTCGTTCGTCAGCGAGACGCGCATCTGCGCGCCGAAGCGGCCCGTTTGCACCGTCGCGCCCAGCGAGCGCAGTTGGGCGACCACCTCGTCGACGAGCGGTTCGGCCACCTCGCCCGGGGCGGCGGCGTTCCAGGTGGGGCGACGGCCCTTGCGGGCGTCGCCGTAAAGGGTGAACTGGCTGATGACCAGGAGCGGGGCGTCGATGTCGCTGCACGACCGCTCGTCGGCGAGCATGCGGATCGACCAGAGTTTGCGGGCGAGTTGGGCCGCCTTCTCCTTGGTGTCCTCGTGGGTCACGCCGACCAGGACGCATAGTCCCTCGCCGTCGAAGGCCCCCACCGTCTCGCCGTCCACGACGACGCTCGCGCCGTCCACCCTCTGCACCACTGCACGCATACGACCATGATGCCCGGCGGCGAGCCGTGCTCCGCACCTGCCTTCTTTTGTTCCTTAACCCCCCATCTGGGGCAGATCGGGGTCACTCGGTCACTTCGTGGCCACTTAGGGTGGGACGATGCTTCCATTCGCCGGTCGAGGGGACGGTAGAGGCACATGAGCACACCGATTACCGGGCAGCTGGGCACACAGCGGCCGCCCGTGCAGCGCACGGACAGCCCGCGGCTGCCCGCTGACCCACCCGAGGACGGCCTGGTCCGGCTGAGCCTGCCCGAACTGCGCACCGTGCGCCGGGACGCCCAGCGCGACGAGGCCGACCTCAGTTATGTACGACGGCTGTTGCAGGGCCGTATCGACATCCTGCGGGCCGAACTGGCGCGGCGCGCGCCTACGTCCGTGGTGGCCGTGGGGGAGGCCACCGCGGCCTCTGTGACGCCTGGGGCTTCCGGGACCCCCGGGACCCCCGGGGCTTCCGTGGCCTCCGTGGTCGAGCGGCTGTCGGAGATCCTCACCGACGCCCCGGCCCGGCACCGCTCCTCGGCCCGCCACGTGACGCTGGGCACGCCGCGCAACGAGGAGTACCGGCGGCTGGCCGCCGAGATGCTCGCCGAGGTCGAACTGTCCGACCTCCAGGCGCGCACCGACCTGGAGTTGAACACCGCGATGGGGCGGCTCGTGCGGTACGAGCAGCAGGTGTCCCGGCGCCGGCAGCGGCTCCAGCGCACGGCCGACGACTCCAGTGCGGAGATCGCCCGCAGGTACCGTGAAGGGGAAGCGCAAATCGACGACCTGCTCATGTGAAGTGTCTCCTGTGAGGTGTCTCCTGTGATATCGCCCGTCCTCGCCGAGATCGTCCGCTCCGGGTTCGTCGAAGGACGGCACCGGGGCAGCCTGGTCCTGCTGGACGCCGACGGGGCGGTGGAACTGGCCCTCGGGGACGTGACGTCACCGGTCTTCCCGCGCTCCTCCAACAAGCCGATGCAGGCGGCGGGCGTGCTGCGGGCGGGCCTCGACCTCGCGGGCGAGCGGCTGGCGCTGGCCGCCGCGAGCCACTCGGGGGAGCCCTTCCACCGCGACCTGGTCCACAAGATGCTGGACGAGCACGGGCTGAGCGCACAGTCGCTCCAGTGCCCGCCGGACCTGCCGCTGGACGCGGAGGAACGGGAGACCTACCTGGCGTCGGGCGCCGTCCGCGACCGGGTGACCATGAACTGCTCCGGCAAGCACACGGCGATGCTCGCGGCCAGCGCCCTGCGGGACTGGCCGCTGGAGACGTATTTGGCGGCCGGCCATCCACTCCAGCAGCTCATCCACAGGGTTGTGGAGGAAGCGGCGGGCGAGCCGGTCGCCGCCGTCGGCACGGACGGCTGCGGGGCGCCCCTGATGGCCATCAGCCTGACCGGCCTGGCCCGCGCCTACCGCTCCTTCGTCCTCGCCGAACCCGGTTCCGCCGAACGCCGGGTCGCCGACGCCATGCGCGCCCACCCCGAGTACGTCGCCGGCACCCGCCGCCCCGACACCTGGCTGATGCGCGAGGTCCCGGGCACCCTGTCGAAGATGGGTGCGGAGGCGGTCCAGGCGGTGGCCCTGCCGGACGGTCGCGCACTGGCCTTCAAGCTGGACGACGGCTCGGGGCGAGCCCTGGGCCCGGTACTCGCACGCGCGCTGGCCTTGATGGGTGTGGACGCGCCGGTGGTGGGGCGGATCGGGCGGGCGTCGGTGTATGGCGGGGGGCGGGTGGTGGGGGAGGTGCGGGCGGCGTTCTGAGGGACGTGCGCTGTCAGCCCGTCGTGGGGGTCCCCCGGCGAGGAAAACCCCCGCGACACCTCACCGCCGCACACCTACCGTGGCCTCATGACGCCCCCGCACCCCGCCCTCGACGTACGCCCCATCACCGAACCCGAGCTCCAAGAGTGGCTCCGCGCCGTACACACCGGCTTCCTGCGCGAACCCCTCGTCTCCGACACCGAACTCGAAGCCCGCCGCCCCCAGTTCACCCCCGGCCGCTTCCTGGGCGCCTTCGACGGCGACAAATGCGTCGCCACCTTCCGCTCCTTCGACCAGGAGCTCACCGCCGTGGGCGGCGCAGCCGTCCCCGCCGACGCCATCACCGGCGTCACCGTCACCTCCACCCACCGCCGCCGCGGCCTGCTCACCCGCATGATGGCCAAGGACCTGGCGGCGGCGAAGGAGCGCGGGGACGTCGTCGCCACCCTGATCGCCGCCGAGTACCCGATCTACGGCCGCTACGGCTTCGGCCCCGCCACCTCGATGACCGAGTGGACGATCGACGTCCCGCGCACCGGCCTCGACCCCCGCCGTTCCGGCGCCCCCGACGACGGCGGCCGGATCGACCTCGTGGACGGCGAGGACGTCCGCAAGCTCGGCCCCGAACTGCACGAGCGGATGCGCCGCGCACAGCCGGGCGCGGTGAGCCGGGGCGAGATGTGGTGGCAGATGAACACCGGTGTCGTACGGCTCGAACCGTCGTGGAAGGAGCCGTTCTACGCGCTGTACCGCTCGGCGGACGGCGAGGTCGAGGGGCTGGCCGCGTACCGGGTGGACGACAGCTGGCACGACAAGCAGCCGCAGGACACGGCGACCGTGGACTGGCTGATCGCGACGACCCCGGCCGCCGAACGCGCCCTGTGGCGCCACCTCTGCTCGATCGACTGGGTCACGACGGTCAGGAGCGGCTGGCGGTCCCCCGACGACCTGCTGCCCTTCTTCCTGCCGAACCCGCGGGCGGCCAGGATCACCACGCAGGCGGACTGGCTGTGGGTGCGGATCCTGGACGTCGTACGGGCGCTCGAGGCGCGGACGTACGCGGGGGAGGGCTCGCTGGTGCTGGAGATCGTCGACGGCGACGGGATGACCGGCGGGCGGTACCGGCTGGAGGCCTCGACCGCGGGCGGGTCCTGTACGGCGACCACCGAGAGCGCCGAACTCACGCTGGACGTGAGCGAGTTGGCGGCCCTGTGGCTGGGCGACGAGTCTGCGGTGCGGCTGGCGGCGCTGGGGCGGGTGCGGGAAGAACGAGCGGGCGCCGGCCGCGTGGCCGACGCCCTGCTGCGTACGTCCGGGCGGCCTTGGTGCCCGGACATGTTCTGAAACCTCCTTCCGGCCGACGACAGTGCCGTGCTTGTGCTCTTGTGCATCCGTAGCGAGCTGTTCAGTTGTGGCTGTGCTTATCCGTAGCGAGCTGTTGAGTTGTGGCTGTGCTGGTGTTGCCCGTGTTCAGTTGTGGCTGTGCTCAGTGCTGACGATGTTCAGTTGTGACTGTGCAGACCGACCGGGCTCCCGGCTCCCCTCCGGAAGAGAGCCCGATCAGCCGGACTGGGCGAGCAGCATCACGAGGATGACCGCTCCGATGCCGCCGATCGCGACGCTCTTGGCTTTGACGCCGACGGTCAGGGCGACGAAGGCGACGATGCCCATCGCGCCCAACTTCCACTGGACGAGCTGTTCGAAGCCGACGGCGAGGGCGGCGATGGCGATGGCGATGAGCGGCACGGCGGTCCCCCCTTCGGGACGGTGGTCCCTGTCGGTCGCCTCTCCGGCCAACCTTGCGGAAGCTTGACCATGTTGCTCAAGTTGGCGACCAACTCTTCTGTACTTATCTCCGCTTGGAAGCGGCTCATAACCACCTTTCAGCGAACTGCCCAAAGATGGCGAGAAGTTGTAGTGTTTGGTTGTGGACCCGGAACACGCCGCCGTCAATGGGCGGAAGAGGGCACAGCGGCCACACAGAACACATCGCGAGGTGGCCGACGAGCTGCGCGCACGGATTCGCTCCGGTGCGCTGCGGCCGGGCCAGCGCATGCCCACACAGGCCAAGCTGGCCGACGAGTTCGGGGTGGAGCGCGGGGTCGTACGGCAGGCGCTGCACATCCTGCAGTCGGAGCGTCTGCTGACCAATGTTTCCAAGGGAAGCCCGGCGACCGTCGCCCCTGACCTTGGATCGAACGGCCTGTACGGGGCGCCGGCCGGCCCCGCAGCCCTGCCGCTGCCCACCACGGTGGCCCTCGCACCCCGTATCGCGGCGGCCTTCGCGGCTGAGCACGTCGAGATCGACGCACTGTGCCTGACCTCGGTCTCCCTCACGCTCGCCATCGGCGAGCCGCTGCGCCAGATCCATGCCGGGCGATTGAATCCGGCCAAGATCGACGTCCGCGTCCTCCTGCCGAGCCGTGACATCGAGCTCGCCTTCCCGGTTCCGGTCGAGGGCCGCGGCGACGACGATCCCCTCCATGAGCGCTGGCTGGCCCAGCGCAACGCCCAGGGCCAGGTGCTGAAGCACAACCTGCTGGCCCTGCGCGCCACCCACGGCATCGATGTGCACGTCTCCTTCCGCGCGCTGCCCTTCACGCCGCCGGTGAAGCTGTACCTGCTCAACAGCGCGGAGTCGCTCTTCGCGTACTACACGCTGGCGCGTCGCGACGCGGAGATCGACCACGAGCATCTGGAGACCTACGACACCGAGGGCACCCAGTCGATGCTGTTCGCCTTCGAGCAGGGCGCCGGACTGCGCGACACGACCTTCGTCGAGCAGTCCCACCTGTGGTTCAACGCACTGTGGGAGACGATCAGTTCGGAGCTGGTGCTCACGAGCTGAGGTCTCCCACAGTGGCCGATCAGGGCACTGGTCGGTCATAGGGCGGGCCCCGAGACCAGGAGCGCGAGCATGACCGCCCCGATGGAGCTGACGGTCGGACTCTTGGCCTTGATGCCTATGGTGAGCAGGAGCACACCGATGACGCCGGCGACGCCGTACTTCCACTGGACGGTCTGTTCGATACCGACGACGAACACGGCGGCGAGGAGGGCGAGAACGGGCATGTGGTTCCCCCTTCGGGCGTTCCGGGTGTCCCGGGTGGGCGGGGAGGGCGTTGAAGGCGGGGAGGTAAAACTTTCGCCAACTTGGGCAAGTTGGCAACCAACCCTGATGTAGTTGTCCCCACTTGGTCGCCAGTCATAAACAACTTTCAAACAACTCCCCTCAGATGGATCCCAGTTGTAGCGTTTGGTCGTGGCTCAGGAGAACGTGGCAGTGAACGGCAGCAGAAGACTCTCGCCCCAGGAGATCGCCGACGTCCTGCGGGAACGGATCCGCGTCGGCGACCTGCGGGCGGGAGACCGCCTGCCCACCCAGGCCGAACTCGCCGAGGAGTTCGGCGTGGAACGCGGCACCGTCCGCCAGGCTCTGCGCGCCCTCCAGGAGGACGGCCTCCTCAGCAATGTGAGCAAGGGCAGCCCGCCACGGATCGCCGAGCCGGTCCGCTCCCCGGGGGAGCCGCAGCCGACGATGGTGGCGCTGGCCCCGCGGCTGGCCGAGGCGTTCGCCCCACCGCACGTCCGGGTGGACGCGGTGTGCCTCACGGCCGAGACCCTGATGGTGGGCCTGGGGGAGCCGATCCGCCTCATCCACGAGGGCCGCATCCGCCCCGAGTCCATCGACGTCCGCATCCTGCTGCCCTCCCGCGAGATCACGCTGGCCTTCCCCGTCCGGGTCGAGGGCACCGGCGCGGACGACGTCGATCCGGTGCACCAGCGCTGGCTGGATCAGCGCAACGCCCAGGGCCACGTCCTCAGACACAACCTCCGCAGCCTGCGCTCCTCCCACGGCATCGACGTCCGGGTCACGTTCCGCGCGCTGCCCTTCACCCCGCCGGTGAAGCTGTACCTCCTCAACGGCACGGAGGCGTTGATGGCGTACTACATGGTCACGCGCCGCGAGGAGCTCTCCGACAGCGGAGCCCTCGACATGTACGACGTCCTCGGCAGCGAGTCCCTCCTGTTCTCCTTCGAGCAGCGGGCCGGTCAGCGGGACGCCGCGTTCGTGGAGCAATCGCAGAAGTGGTTCGACGCCCTCTGGGAAACCATCACGACGGACCTGACACTCTCCTAGTGACTCCTGATACGACGCAGACTGAACTGGCGGCAGCCGAGACCGAGGCACTGCGGGCACTGATCACCCGCGCGCGCGTGGTGCTCTGGGACTTCGACGGCCCCATCTGCCGCCTCTTCGCCGGGCATTCGGCGGAGCAGGTGGCGCACGACCTGGTGGACTGGCTCGAAGGGCGAGGCCTGCGCGGCCTGCTGACCGAGGCCGAACGCAAGGCCCTGGACCCGCACATCGTCCTGCGGGCCGTCGACCTCAGACACCCCGGCAGCGACCTGGTGGACGAGCTGGAGGAACGTCTCACGCAGGAGGAGCTGCGGGCCGCCCCGTCGGCGATGCCCACGCCGTACGCGGACCCGCTGATACGCACCTGGCAGGCCGTGGGCTCCCGGCTGGCGATCGCCACCAACAACTCCCCCCGAGTGGTCCGCACCTATCTGGCGAGCCGCGGCCTCACGTCCTGCTTCGCCCCGCACATCTACGGCCGCACCCAGGAACTCAGCCGCCTCAAGCCCGACCCGCAATGCCTCAACCGGGCCCTGAACGCGATGGGTTCGGCACCTTCGTCCGCCCTGATGATCGGCGACACCCCCTCGGACCTGCTCGCCGCCAACGAAGCCGGCGTTCCGTTTCTGGGCTACGCGCGTAACGAGCACAAGGAAAAGCTCCTGCGGGACGCGGGGGCGACGGTGACCGTCGCTTCGCTGGAGCCGGTGCTCGGGCTGATCCGTACGCTGCGGCCCGGTTTGCCGGTGGACAGAAGTCGGTAAGGGCGGCATGTGGATGCACAGCAGACCGGCGAGAGCGGCGGCGGCAGGGAGTTCCAGCGGGTCACCGACGAGTTGCGCGGGCGGATGACCGACGGGAGGTATCCGCTGCGCTCCTTCCTGCCGTCCCAGCGCGACTTGGCCCAGGAACTCGAAGTCTCCCGGGACACAGTGCAGCGGGCGCTGCGGGAGCTGGCCAGCGAGGGCTGGATCGAGTCGCGGCAGGGCAGCGGGTCACGGGTGGTCAAGACCCAGCGCATCCAGTCCTCGGCGGCCAAGGCCACCAGGCTGCGCCAAAGGGGGACGCTGGCCCCCTTCATCAGCGAGGCGTTCGAGCGGCCCGAAGTGACCCTGGACGTCTACACGTTGACGTCGGAGTCGCTCGACGCGCACATCCGGCTTCGGGCGGAGCATATCCGTGCCGGCTTCAGAGCTCCCAAGCGCATCACCCTGCGGATGCTGCTGCCGGACGAGACCGTGCCCCTGCCCTATCCGCGCAACAAGGAGGACGCAAGCGACCCGCGCCTGCCGGCGCGCCTGCGCACCATCACCGAGCGGCACACGGCGTCGCTGCTGGGGGCGCTGAGGGACTTGCAGACGGAAGAGCTGGTGCCCTCCGTCGACGTGCGGATCCGCCATGCGCCGCTGCTCCCGGCCTTCAAGCTCTACCTGCTCAACGGCGTCGAGGCACTGCACGGGCCGTACGAAGTGATCGAGCGCAAGATCATGCTGGACTCCGGCGAGGAGATCACCGCACTCGACGTCCTGGGCCTCGGCGCCACCCTCACGCACCATGTGAAGGACAAGGATCCGAACGCGCCGGGCACCGTCTTCGTGGAGAGCATGCAGACGTGGTTCGACTCGGTCTGGAACCTGCTTGCCGAGTGACCCGGTCACCTCGCCGGCCGCTCCCACTTGGGGTCGGTGATGACGGGATGCTCGGGCTTGATGCGCTCCAGCCGCTCCCACAGGTTCCGGTGCCACTCCATGTGATGCTCGGCGATGTCCCGCGTCGAGCGGGAGTTGGACCGCTGGTCCCAGCCGATGATCCGTGCCTTTCCGTACTTGAGTCCGTACCCCTCGGCATCGAGGATCTTGAACGATTCTCCGCGCCAGTCCACCTGGTTCTCCCTTATTCCGTAGGGCACGGAGAACACCTTCTCCTCGTTGAAGATGTAGAGCTTTCGTTCAGGTATGTGTGGTGACTCCCGCACCTCGCAGGAAATGATGATGTGCGGGTTCTTGTCGTGGACGAGGCTCAAGAGCCTTTTGAGCTCACTCCAGTTGGACAGCGTGAATTTGTCCCGCATGCGTTCGCGGTTCGTCGGGGAGTCCTTGAAGTGCAAGGTGCCTGGGGGAAGGCCGTCGCTCTCGGCGGCGGGTTCGAGTTCCCCCGGCAGGCTCACCGGCAGATTGAGATGGGCGACGGTGAGGCGCAGCGTCAGCCTTTGGACGTTCACCTTCTCGTCGGCCAGTTTGTTGAGTGGGGCCATGAGCAGGCCGAGCAGCGTCTGCATACTGAACCCGGAGAAGTCGATGGTGACCCGCCTGGCCTCGAACGCCTCCATCACAGGGGCACGCAGATCGTCGAGATCGGCGAGGACATAGACGCCCGATACTTCCTCCGGATCGGAGTCGCCAATGGCGTCGAAGAGGATGAGGGCGATGAATGCGGCGAAGGACCCGCCGAGGAAGCCCTGTCCCTTCAGCGCGTTTCCGAGCGGCTCGATGATCTCGGCCGTGATGCCGAGTACCGCGACGAAGGCCAGCAGCCACTTGACGATGCGTGGCTTCCATGCGCTCAGTGAACGGCGTATGTGTTCGAATCCGCCCGGACTGTCGTCGCCCGGCCTGCGAGAAGACACCCTTGTACCCCCTGTGCGCCGCGGACATGAGGCGGCGGCAATGCCTGCCGATCTCCGAGGTGCACCATGATGCCTCGGTCAACTCGGCAGTACCAGAAGGTGAGTTCGGCTTAGGCGATGCTCATGGCGGCGCTGAGGAGAGGCCTGTGGGACGAGACGACCCACTGGGCGCCCTTCTGCCGCATCTCCGCTGCGAGCTTCTTCGAAGGGGTGTATCCGAGGAACGGTGTTCCTGCCCGCAGGGAGGCTTCCAGATCGGTGAGTTGATCTCCGACGAAGAGACAGTCGGAGGGTTCCAGCTTCAGGCGCTCGACGGCGCGGTTCACTGAGTCGGGGTCGGGTTTCATACGGTGCGGGTCGCTCGGATCGCGCCCCGCTACGGTCTCGAACTCCGGCCGCAGATCCCGGGCCTCGAGGAACTCCAGGATCGGACCGGCCGCGTTGTTGCTCACGATGGCGAGACGCTTGTGGCGATTCCGTAGAGCCTTCACGAGGTCGATGAAGTGCGGCTGTGGACCGGCTGACTTCACCGCCACGGACTCGTGCTCTGTCACGATGCCTTCGGCACGCTCAAGTGCCGCGGGATTGCGGCCCGTTGTGCTGGGCCGGTCGTACATCTCCCGGACGCGCCGGAGAATGTCGTGCGAGTCGTGGCAGTCCTCGACGTCCTGGTCCAGGTCGCCCCACATGCCGCGCACCGCGTCCTTGATCTCGTCGGCGACGGGTGCGGTGGAGACGCCCTTGAAGAGGGCCGTGACCGGGCCGTCGAAGTCGAAGAGCACCGCTTGGGCGCCGCCGAGGAGCCGTCGCAGGGCTTTCTGCTCGTCGAGTGCCTCGCCCATGGGTCTCCTCCCGGTCACCCGGTTCAGTCTGGACCACCGCGGGCCGCGCGGCCAATACCGCAGGTCATCACCCAATATGGTGCTCATTTCGGCCGGAAGGGGCGTAAGTCGTCGCGCGGACGAGCACTCGTTCCTCGTCCGGGGGACCCGCTTCGGCGTGTGGGAGGCTTCTGGCACGATGCTCGCCGGCAGGGGAGTAATCTTCTGCCACTTCCGTATCCCGCTACGGGGTCCGAGGCGAGAGAAAACGGGCAATGTCACCCGAATTGGCTTCCGATGCTCGGCTGCGTGCGGCCGAGGTGAGTGGAGACCCGCGAGTGGTCGAGGGACCGCTGCTCGGCTACCACCACGAGACCTATGTGTTTCCGCTGCCCGGGGAAGCGGCATCGCCGCACCCGGTCAGATGGAAGTGCCGGGAGCCGCGCGACAATCTCCTGTGGTTCGACCGGCGGTGCTTCGTCTCGGAGGAGCAGCTGCTGAAGGCCCTGGCGGGTCGGATCACGCATATCCCGGACGTCTTCGACATCGACGCCATCAGCTTGCAGCGATTCATCGAAGGACGGACGCTCGGCTCGTTCGACACCTTCGGCGGAGCTGTTCCGGGGCCGGTTCTCGATCAGATCGTCGTCCTCTTCGAGGAATTGGCCGGAGTGACTCCGGAAACCCTCACGATCGAGCGGCGTTGCACGGACGAAGACCGGCCGGAGGACGGTGACACGAACGGATTCCTCAAGCGGCTCGTCCATTTCACCGAGAAACGCGTCTACGAGGAAAACCTGCCGAGGTTCGAGCGTCTCTTCGGGGATCTCGGAGTGGACGGGCGCTCATTCAAGTGGCTGGGCAATCATGTCGACGGTCTCAGCGAACGGCCCTTCTGCCTTCTCCACGCGGACCTGCACCGGGAGAACTTCGTCATCGATTCCCGGCGCAGACTCTGGACGATCGACTGGGAACTGGCGATGGTCGGCGATCCCTTGTACGACCTGGCCACCCACCTGTATCTGATGCGGTACCCGGCGTGGCAGAAACGCCGGATGGTGAAACGTTGGCGCGCGGCCGTCGAAAGGATCCGGCCCGGCGGTACCGCGGGCCTGGAACGCGACCTTTCGCTGCTCATCGACTACAAGAAGGCACAGTCCGTCTTCACCGACGTCATCCGAGAGGCCATGTCGCTGCACCTCGGACCGGATGCCGAGGACCGGCTCGACCGTGCCGGACGCAAACTGCGCAAGATCCTGCTCGCGGCCGCCGAGCCGCTGGGCCTGGACATGGTGCCGAGCCGGGGAGAGATCGTCACGGCGCTGGTGCGCTGGCGGCAGACGCACGGCACCGAGTAGGCGTCAGGTTCCCGGCAAGCAGTACTCCGGGGCGTGCCGTTGTGGTCTCATGGGTTCCTGCATCTCGCCTTGGTTGTGACACCGGGAGCGGCCCGTGGGCGCACCTTCTGATCGCCGTCGCTCTGTCCGGGAGCGTCCCGTACTCGACGACACGTACCAGGCGTTCGTGTCGTCGGCGGCCCAGGTGGTCCAGTCGACCAGCGGGCACCACAACAAGAACTACGTGCTGCCCCTGACCGAGCCGATGGCGCGAGCGCTCCGCCGTCCGGCCGGCACGTCCGTCACCGTCCGGATCCCGCGCACGGACGCGCTGCCCGTGGTGATCAGGACCTGGCAGCACGAGGCGCAGATCCTGGCCGCCATCAAGGGGATCCTGCCGCATGTGCCGGAGTGCCTCGTCAAGCGGGAACACTTCGCGATCCACAGCTATGTGGAGGGCGTACCGCTCTCCACCGTCTGCGCGAACGGCAAACCGGTCGACACCCTGCTCATCAGGGCACTGGCCGGCCTGCTCGCCCAGATGACCCAGGTGCGGCGCGGGGCCCTGCCCTCGCTGCCGTCCGTCTGGCCGCGCAACGACACCGACAGCCAGGGGTTCCTGCGGACCCTGGCGCACCTCGCGGACCGGCAGATCAGGCGCCCCAACCGGGCGGTCTTCGGCGGGCTGTTCGCCTCCCTCGGCATTCCCGAGGACGCCCTGCTCCGGCTGGCCGAGCGGGTCCCCGGCATGGCCCGGCGGCCGTACAGCCTGCTCCACGCCGACCTGCACCGCGACAACCTGATCATGTCGTACGGCGGTGATCCGCCCCTCATCTGCGTCGACTGGGAACTGGCGACCTACGGCGACCCTCTGCACGACCTCGCGACCCATCTCGTGCGCATGCAGTACCCGGACTGCCAGTGGGACGAGGTGGCCGGGGCGTGGGCGCAGGCCATGGACGTGGTGCGCCCCGAGGCAGTGCGCGGCCTGCACAAGGACCTGCGGCACTATGTCGCCTTCGAGCGGGCGCAGTCCGTCTATCCGGACGTGATGCGGGCGGCGAAGTCCCTGGAGGAGGCCGGCACTCAGAAGAGCCTGGACGAGGCGACGGCCAAGGTGCGTGGGGCCCTGGAGGCGGCGGCGGAGCCGCTGAGGCTCACGAACCTGCCGGGCAAGAGCGAGATCGAGCGGGCCCTGTTCCGGTGGCTGACCTCCCGCAGCGGCCGATCCCACGACGGCCAGGGCCGGCTCGAACAGATCTTCCGCTGGCAGCCCGACCGCCGCCTTCCCGAGCGTCCGGACTTCCCCGTCTCCGCCGTGAGGGAGGCCCTGGTGGCGGAGGGGGCCGCCCCCGCGGGCCGGGTGTTCAAGGGGACCGCGCACGTCAACACCGTGGTGCGGGTGCCGAGCATCGACTTTCCCGTGGTCGTGCGGCGGAATCGGCCCGGCGTGCGCCGCCTGGAGCGCAGCATCCTCAGTGAGCACGCCGTGCTCCGGGCCATCGAGGAGGCGGGCATCGCCGTGGCGGCGCCGAGGGTTCTGGCGATGGGCGAGAGCTATCCCAACGACCGCTTCGCCATCCACACCTATGTCGGACCGCGGGACCTCGACAAGTGCCCCGACCACCCGGTGGACGGGCTGCTGCCGCACGAGGCGGACGCGCTCGTCGACCAGCTCTGCGCGCTGACCTGTGTGGACTACAAGCAGCTCGACCCGGCAGCCGGCGAAGGCGGCTTCCATCGTTGGCTGAGCGAACAGGTCGTTCACATGGTCGGCGATCTGCCGAAGGAGTCCCAACAGCTGGCCCGAGTCCTGGGACTGCCGGAAGCGGACCGGCTGAGGCAGATCCTGTCCCGGCACGAGGTGAGCCCCCGGGCACCGGCCCTGCTGCACGGCGCCCTGAACCCGTGGAACCTGGTGCGGCGGGACGACCGCCTGGCGCTGACCATCATCGACTGGGACCTGGCCCTGGTCGGCGACCCGCTCCACGACCTGGTCCGCCACATGCACCTCACGCCCACGCGGCCGGAGATCCGGGACCGGATGTTCAGCCGCTGGGAGACGATGCTGCCGCTCGCGTACACCCATGGCTGGCGCAGGGACTGGCGTGTGTACCGGTTGTTGGAGGTCGTCCGGTCCGCGTACATCGACCTCGACCGGCTGGTGACCGGTACGACCCTGGACGCCCCCAACGTCCAGCGGGCGGTGGACTCCTACGCCGTCACACTGGCGGTCGCCACGGGCTACCTCGGTCTGCCGGCCCGCCCGCCGGTGAACGCGTATCTGGCCCAGGCTCTGGCGTAAGAGGCCGGAACGCCGACGGTGCGTAGGCTCGCCGTCATGGCTGAGATCGGGCTGCGTGAGCGCAAGAAGCGGCGGATGTACGAGGTCGTGTCGGAGATCGCGATCCGGCTGTTCCTGGAGAAGGGGTTCGACGCCGTGTCCGTCGCCGAAGTGGCGGCCGCGGCCGACATCTCGAAGCCGACCCTCTTCCGGTACTTCCCGACCAAGGAGGACCTCGTCCTGTACCGGATCGCCGATCACGAGGACGAGGCGGCGCGGGTCGTGGCCGAGGCGCGGGGGGCCTCGCCCATCGGCGCGCTGCGGCGGCACTTCCTCGACGGGCTCAAGCGGTGCGATCCCGTCACGGGGCTCAACGATCACCCCGCGGTGCTCGCCTTCCATTCGCTGCTGTACGGCACACCCGCGCTCCTCGCCCGGGTGTACGCCTACCTCGAGCGGTCGGAGGCCGCGCTGGCCGAGGCCCTCGGCGGCGGTCTGGAGGCACGGCTGGCCGCCGGGCAGATCGTCGCCGTGCAGCGGATCCTCGCGCTGGAGAACTGGCGGCGGATCGCGGACGGGGAGCGCGTCGAGGCGGTGCGGGGGGATGCCGTGGCGGCGGCCGAGGGGGCGTTCGGGCGGTTGGCGGCGGGGTTGCCGCAGTTCGCGGGAGCCTGAGCGCCAGCTAAAAGTTACCAGGTAAGAAATTTAACTCGGTTACGTTATTCCGGTACGCTCGCTGGAATGACGTCACTCGACCACCTCCTCCAGGACTCGCTCCGGCACGAACGCACCCACAACGACCGCTGCCGCGCCGCCCTCACCGCGATGGTCGACGGCGCCGAGGAACAGGTCGTCACCGGCGAGGACGTCTCCGCCTCCGGTGCCGACGCCGAAGTCCTCGGGTACCGGCTGCGCAGTCAGGCCAAGGAGCTGCGGGAACTGCCCGAAGGGCCGTTGTTCTTCGGGCGGCTGGACTTCGCGGAGGGTGAGCATGCTGGTCAGAGCTACCACCTCGGGCGGCTGCGGATCAGTGAGCATCCCGCCGCGCCGCCCCTCGTCGTCGACTGGCGGGCACCCGTCTCCCGCGCCTTCTACCAGGCGAGCGCCCAGGACCCGCAGGGCGTCGCCGTGCGGCGGAGGTTCGGCTGGGCGTCCGGCAGCCGGGGCGACTCCGCCGACCTGACCGGCCTGGAGGACGAGCACCTCGACCGGCGGCGAGGTCACGGGGGAGAACCGCACGTCAGCGACATCGTGGCCCGCGAGATCGAGCGGCCCAGGGTCGGTCCCATGCGGGACATCGCCGCGACCATCCAGCCCGAGCAGGACGACCTCGTACGAGCGGACCTGGCGGTGTCCGTGTGTGTGCAGGGCGCCCCCGGCACCGGGAAGACCGCCGTGGGACTGCACCGCGCCGCCTACCTCCTCTACACCCACCCGCAGCGCATCCGGCGCGGGGGACTGCTCATCCTCGGCCCCAACCGGACCTTCCTCTCCTACATCTCGGAGGTGCTGCCGGCGCTGGGCGAGACCGGCGTACGGCAGTCGACGCTCCAGGAGGAGATCGCGCGCCACCCCGTCACCGGGACCGACCACGAGCGGGCCGCCGTCGTCAAGCACGACGCCCGGATGGCGGAGGTGCTGCGCCGGGCGCTGTACGCGCGCGTGCGGGCGCCTTCCGGCGGCGCCGACTCCCTGGCCGTGCCCGACGGGTCGTACCGCTGGCGGGTGCCCGCCGGTGAACTCGCGCGGATCCTGGCGGCCGTACGGGACGAGGAGCCGCCGTACGGCGTCGGGCGGGAGCGGGTGCGCAGCCGGGTCGTCCGGTATGTGCAGACGCGGGCCGAGCGGCGGGCCGGGCCGCAGAACGGCGCCTGGGTGCAGAAGATCTCGCGGTCGCGGGCGGTCGGCGCGTACGTCGACGCCGTATGGCCTCGCGTGCGGCCCGAGGAGGTCGTGGCCGAACTCCTCGCCGACCGGGCAGTGTTGAAGGCGGCGGCCGACGGGATCCTGGACGCCGGCGAGCAGCTGGCCCTGCTGTGGGCGAAGCCGCCGCGGTCGTGGAAGTCGGCACGCTGGTCGGCCGCCGACCTGGTCCTCCTCGACGAGGTCGCCGGGCTCGTCGAGCATCCCGAGGGGTACGGCCATCTCGTCCTCGACGAGGCGCAGGACCTCTCCCCTATGGAGTGCCGGGCCATCGCCCGCCGCGCCGCCTTCGGCTCGCTCACCGTCCTCGGCGACCTGGCCCAGGGGACCACGCCCTGGGCGGCGCGGTCGTGGGACACCGTCCTGCGCCACCTGGGGAAACCGGACGCGGCCGTCGTACCGCTGACGACCGGGTTCCGGGTGCCGGCGGCCGTCGTGACGCTGGCGAACCGGCTGCTGGAGAGGCTGGGCGTGGACGTCCCGCCGGGCGAGTCGCTGCGCCGGGACGGGGAGTTGCGGATGCGGGAGGTGAGGGAAACGGGGTTCGCGAAAGGGGCGGGCGCCGGTGGTCTGCTCGGGGCGGTCGTGGACGCCGTACGGGATGCGCTGGCGCGCGAAGGGTCCGTCGGGGTGCTCGCCGCCGACGCGGACGCGGGCCGGGTGCGGGCGGCGCTCGACGCGGCGGGGGTCGTGGCGGCGGGGCCGGGTGAGGTGGGCGCGCGGGTGAGTGTGGTGCCGGCGAGTGTCGTGAAGGGGCTCGAATACGACCATGTCGTCGCCGTCGAACCGGCCGCGATCGCGGAGGCGGAGGAGCGGGGGCTGCACCGGCTGTACGTGGTGCTGACGCGGGCGGTGTCGCGGCTGGAGGTGGTGCATCAGCGGGCGTTGCCGTTCTGACGGGCGGCCGTTGCCGTTCTGGGCGACGGCCGCCCTGGCGAAGAGCGGGACCAGCCGAGGAGTGGGATCAGCCCAGGAGTGGGATCAGCCCAGGAGCGGGATCAGCTCAGGAGTGGGATCAACTGCTCCTCCTCGTACGTCAGATGGGCTTCGAGCTCCGTCGTGAGGCGCTCGACCTCCGCGCGGGCCGCGTCCGGGTCCGAACCCTCGGCGGTCACGGCCCGGCGCAGGTCCTCGGCGAGCGCGGCGATCCGTACATGCTCCTCGCGCAGTCGCGTCAGCGCGGGGGCGGCCTGCGGGTAGCGGTCGGCGAGGAGCGGGAACATGCCGATGTCCTCGCCGGTGTGGTGGTTGTGCAGGCCCTGGCAGAAGGTCAGGCAGTTGACGCGGAGCTGGGCACCGAGTGTCGAGGTGCCGGTGCTCATCTCCTTGCGGATCTGGGCGAGTTCGCGGCGGAACCCGTCGTGGACGACCTTGATCGCCTCGCCGAAGGAGCCGGCGTTGATGTTCGGCGGGCCGTCCTGGGCGATCTCGTGCAGGGCGACCACCGGTATCACCCGTTCCGTCTTCTCCTGGTACGCCGCCCAGCCCGGGTCCGCCTCGACGGCCCGCGCGAAGGCCTGGTCGCGCTCCTCGCCCGCGAGGACGACGGCCCGCGCCTCGTAGGTGAACGCGCCGGAATCCACGGTGACTTGGGGATGTGCGAGGAGGTTGCGGTACCACTGCGGGTGCTGCGGCGCGCCGCCCGCCGAGGCGATGACGAGGATGCGGTCGCCGCCGTCGGGGAGGTAGCCGACGGGGGTGGTGTGCGGGGTGCCGGTGCGGGCGCCGGTGGTGGTCAGCAGGATGAGCCGCGCACCCTCGAAGTAGCCGCCTACGCGGCCCTTGTTGGCGCGGAACTCTTCGATGATCTGTTCATTGAACGGGTTGGGCACTCTCTCTTCTTTCTCTGTCGCTGGCTTCTTCTGTTGATCGAAGGCGGCGCAGAGAAAGAGGCGGGCCCCTGGCCCTCCCCCACTCTCGAATTCGCTCGAGCGGGGGGACCCCCATCGGCCTCACTCAGAGGCCGGGCACCCAACTCGCTCACGGCACAAGGCCGACCCGGCAGTCATGGCCGGAACAGTAGCGTCCTGGCCATGATCGGTACCACCGGGTTTCCGGACATCCCCACGCCTCAGCGCCGCCCCAGCAACTCCGTGACCCGGATGAATCCGTCCGTGCCGTGGCCGAGGCCGACGACCCGGCGGGCCTGGCCCTCGGCGGCGCGCAGCACGCTCGCGTCGATGCCGTGGGCCTCGGAGGTCTCGACGATGTGCGCCATCGACGAGACCGCCGAGGTGATCGGGTTGAGCTCGCCGGAGTAGGTGCCGCTGTCGATGTCGTCCGCGAACTCCTCGAAGAGCGGCGGCAGGATCGCGCCGATGCCTGCGGCGAAGGGGGCCAGTTCCCGCGCGGTGATGCCCTCGGCCCGGGCCACCGCCAGGGCGTGCGCGTAGCCCGCCATCGCCGTCCAGAAGATGTCGAGCAGGGCGATGTCGTAGGCGGCGGCCCGGCCGATCTCCTCGCCCAGGTGCGTGTGGGTGCCACCGAGCGCGTCCAGTACGGGCCGGTGCTCGCCGTACAGGTCCTCGGGGCCGCTGTGCAGGAACACCGCGGCGGGGGTTCCGATGGTCGTGGTCGGCGTCATGATCGCGCCGTCCAGGTAGCGGATGCCGTGGGCCGCCGCCCAGCTCGCCGTGGACCGGGCGCGGTCCGGGGTGTCGGCGGTCAGGTTCGCGACGCTGCGGCCCTTGAGGGCGTCGGCGACCGGCGCGTCGCGCAGGATGGCGTCGGCCGCGGCGTAGTTCATCACGCAGACGACGGTCAGCGGGCTCGCGGCGACCGCCTCGGCCGCCGACGGGGCACCGGACGCCCCGCGTGCCAGCAGTTCCCGGTCCCGGCCCGGGGTGCGGTTCCAGACGGTGGTCCGCAGACCCGCGTCCAGGAACGCACCGGCCAGCGCCCGGCCCATCGGCCCGAGCCCGAGAACGGTGACGGCAGACTGGTCGTCAGACATGCTTCAACTCCCTTGAAAAAGCTACGATTGAAATTGCGGACGAATGATGACGAAAGGGGCGGACGTGACGCGTGGACGAGCCCAGGACCTGAACGTCTGTGGAGTGACCGCCGCGATCTCCGTGATCGACGGCAAGTGGAAGACCGCGCTGCTGTGGCTGCTGGAGTCCGGCCCGCACCGGCCGGGTGAGCTGCGCCGCCGGCTGCCCGGGCTCAGCGAGAAGGTGCTGACTCAGGCCCTGCGCGAGATGGAGACGGACGGGCTGGTGCACCGGGAGGTGCACGACGTACTGCCGCTGAAGACGGAGTATTCCCTCACCGAGTTCGGCCGCGAACTCTCCGAGGTCCTGGCCCCCCTTTCCGACTGGGGACACCGCCGCCTGGAGAGGCTGACGGCGTCCTGATGCCCCTTGGTGATCCCTGAGGGCCGTGACCAGCTTCGGCCGACCGTCGCGCGCTGCCAAGTACCCACAAAAAAGTGGGTGCGGTGCCCGCCGCCGGTTCGGCAGCATGGCGCCCATGCGGGTGCCTCGCCCTGGACCGCGCCGACGAGTGCCCCACGGCGCTCCGACGACACCGACATGGCGTGCCGCGCGGCAGCGCACCGCGCCGCCTTGGGATCGACCCGGATCACCAGGCGTTGCGCTCCTTGAACGCGCCCTGGGCGGCGAAGGCCAGTTCGGCGAAGCGTTCGCCGATGCGGCGGTGGGTGGCGGTGTCCGGGTGGAGCTCGTCGGGCAGCGGCAGTTCGGCGAAGTCGGTCTCGCCGTAGAGGCGGCGGCCGTCGAGGTAGTGCAGGTTCGGGTCCTCGGCCGCCCGCTGCTCCACGATCCGCGCCAGCTCGTCCCGGATGACGCCCAGGGTCAGTTTCCCGCTCGCGCGTTCCGCCGGATCGCCCGTGGCGATGAACCGCAGTTGCCCCGTACCGAGGCTGGTCATGTCCCAGGCGGCGGGGCCGGGTGTGTCCTCGTGGATGGGGCACAGGATCGGCGAGACGACCAGCAGCGGTGTGCTGGGGTGACCTTCGCGGATGGTGTCGAGGAAACCGTGCACCGCCGGGGTGAAGGCGCGCAGGCGCATCAGGTCGGCGTTGACCACGTTGATGCCCATCTTGACGCTGATCAGGTCGGCCGGGGTGTCGCGCAGCGTGCGCGCGGTGAACGGGTCGAGCAGGGCGCTGCCGCCCAGGCCCAGGTTGATCAGCTCCACACCGCCGAGGGACGCGGCGAGCGCGGGCCAGGTGGTGGTGGGTCTGTCGGCGTTGGAGCCGTGGCTGATGGAACTGCCGTGGTGCAGCCACACCCTGCGGCCCCGGTCGGGTGCGGGCTCGACGGGGGCGTCGGTGCGCAGGGCGACGAGCTCGGTGGTCTCGTTGTGCGGCAGCCATATCTCGACGTCCTTGAGGCCGTCGTTCTTGAGGCCGTCGTTCTTGAGGCCGTCGTTTTTGACGGCTTCGCGCGTGCGGCCGTCGGGCAGGTCGGTGAAGCGGAGGGTGCTGGGCGGGCCCGGGCGGTGCTCGGTGGTCCCGGTGGCCATGTCGATGGTCAGGGTGTTGCCGCCCGTTGCGCTTGCCCGGCCGGCCGGGCGGCCGTCGACGAGCAGCTCGTACACGCCGTCCGGGCGCGGCGGTGCGCCCACGTAGACCCGCTTGGTGGGCAGCGTGTCCAGTTCGACGGTGGTGGCCCGGGTGCGGAAGACCAGCCGTACGCCGGAGGGCTGGCTCTCGGCCATGGCCAGTTGCGCGTCGGTGTACTGGGCGCGGGCCCAGGCGGGCAGCCGGTGCGGCAGCACGCCGTGCTCGGTGTGTTCCAGGTCGATGGCGCCGCGCAGGAGGTCGGCGGTAATGGGCGTGGTGATGGGCATGGTGGTCCAAGTCATGGGGTGGTGGGCCAGTTCCGCAGCAGGGCGTCGAGGGCGTCCAGGATCCGGGTCCACGTTTCCTGCGAGTCGGGGGCGCTGTGGCTGAACCCTCCCCCCAGCTCCAGGCTGACGTAGCCGTGGAAGACGCTGCCCAGCAGCCGTACGGCATGGGTCTGGTCCGGCTCCGTCAGGTCGTAGCCGCGCAGGATCGCCCGGGTCATCTGGGAGTGTCTGCCGCCGGCGCTGGCGGCGGCCGTGTCCGGGTCGAGTCTGAGCTGGGCCGCGGCGTAGCGGCCGGGGTGCTCGCGGGCGTAGTCGCGGTAGACGTTCGCCAGGGCGGCCAGGGCGTCCTTGCCGGCCCGCCCGGCCAGCGCAGCGGCGCCGCGGTCGGCGAGCTCCTCCAGGGCGAGCAGGGCGATCCGGGTCTTGAGGTCCTGTGAGCTCTTCACATGCGAGTACAGACTCGCGACCTTGACGTCGAACTGCCTGGCGAGCGCCGAGACGGTCACCTGGTCGAAGCCGACCTCGTCGGCCAGTTCCGCACCCGCCCGGGTCAGACGTTCCGTGGTCAGCCCTACGCGTGCCATAGCCACCCTTCCATTCGGCGAAGCCCATTGTGCGTTTGCCTAACAGCTTTAGGCAAACTGGCTCGCGGTTATGGAACTATGGCAGGCGCTAGTGCACGGAGAACCCGCCGTCGACGAAGATCGCCTGCCCGGTGACGTAAGCGGAGGCGCGGCTCGCCAGGAACACCGCCGCGCCCGCGAAGTCCTCGGCCAGACCGTTGCGCCCGACCATCGTGCGCGCGGCCAGCGCCGCCACCCTCTCCGGGTCGGACGACAGCCGCGCGTTGAGCGGTGTCATCACGAAGCCCGGCACCAGCGTGTTGCAGGTGACGCCGTGCGGCGACCATGCCTCGGCCTGTGAGCGGGCCAGAGACTCCAACGCCCCTTTGGAGACCCCGTAGGCACCGCTCTGGACGAACGCCCGATGTGCCTGCTGGGAGGTGATGTGGATGATCCGCCCGAAGCCCCGTTCGGCCATGCCGGGCCCGAACCGCCGGCCGAGCAGATAGGGCGCGTCCAGGTTCACCGCCATCGTGGTGTCCCACACCTCCTCGCCCAACTCGCCCATCGGAGGCCGCAGGTTGATCCCGGCGCAGTTCACGAGGATGTCGGGCTCCCCGAACGCCTCGGCCGCCCCCTCCGCCGCCGCGCGCACCCCGTCGCGGGTGCCGAGGTCGGCGCTCACCCAGGCGGCCCGGCAGCCGTCCGCCGACAGCTCGTCGACCGTGGCGACCAGCCCCTCCTCCTTGCGCGCCACCACCACAACGCTCGCCCCCGCCCGCCCGAGGGCCCCGGCGATGGCCCGGCCGATGCCGGAAGTACCGCCCGTCACCAAGGCAACCCGGCCGTCCAGCGAGAACAGCTCGGAGAGGTAGGTCTGTGAGGTCATACCGGCACCTTAGAGGGGGCGCACCGAACCGGAGCCGCCGTGCGTCGATACGGAGCCGGCTCCTCGCGGTCGGGAGATCCTCTGGGGCACCGGTGAGGTAGGTCGCGGTCACGGCTGCTCCCCCCGCATCGTCACGCCAAGTTCGTTGGTTCTCAACGGACTTCCGGTACGGCGCGCGAGAAGTCGTACACCGCCCAGTCGGTGAGCGGGCGATAGCCGAGGCGCTGGTAGAGGGCGTTGCTGGTGGGGTTGGCCAGGTCCGCGAACAGGACGACGTCCCTCGCGCCCGCGGCCAGCGCGGCCCGGCTCACCTCCGCCGTCACGGCGCCCGCGTAGCCGAGGCCGCGTAGGTGGGCCGGTGTGTAGACGATGTCCACCTGGATCTGGCCGCCGATCAGCGGGTTCATTCCCGCGATGGAGACGGGAGTGCCGTCCGGGGTCTCCCAGAGCGTGTAGCGCTTGTCGGCGTAGCGCGTGCTCGCCCAGGAGTCGGCGTCGATGGAGACGACTTCCCCGACGGCCTTGGCGAACTCGCCGCACCAGAACATGACTTGCTCAAGATCCTGCTCGCCCAGGACGCGGCCCCGGCCCGACGGCAGCGGCTCCGGTGGGGTGAGCGTGCCGAGGCGGTACAGACGGAGCCGCGTGTCGCGGAGTTTCGGCATCGCCCCGGTGTGCCGCTGCCAGGCCTCGGCGAAAGCGGTGGCGGTGCTGTGGCCCGCGCTGACGGAGCGAAGGGAGTGCCCGAGGGCGGCCAGGCGGGCGGCGAGGGAGTCGGCCTGCTCGGGCGTGAGCGGGGAGAGGCCCAGAGCGCCGGGCGGGAGGCGGTAGAAGGTGGCGCGCGCCTCACCCGCTCGCTCCAGCACGCCGAAGACGGGGGTTTCGGCGCCGAACGCGTCCGTCGTACGCGTTCGCACTCTCTCGGCCCACGTCAGCTGCATGACGTGGAGGCCGGGCCGCGAGCGCAGGAAGTCTCCGGCTCGGGCGAGGAAGTTGTCGACGTCTTCGGTGAGGTGCCAGTCATCCGGTCGCATGCTTCATGATTCCCCATTTTCCGTCTCGCGGATTCACCTCGAATACCCCCGGGTATCCTCCACATTGTGAAGAGATCCCGATATCTCTTCACGTAAAGAGTGTATTTGCAAATGGGTGATTCTTGATGACAGTATGACCGACATCGAAAGAGGCGCGCCTGTCCGAGTTGCGGCCGTCAATCTGTCGAGTCATTCATTTGGTTGGCGAACCGCTGAACCGTTGATCCGCCAGGCGGTGCGCCACAGAAGGGATCGTTTACATGCGAAAGCGACTTGCGTTGGTTGCCGCGAGTGTCCTGGCAGCCGTTGGTGTTGGGTTGGCCATGGCTTCCCCCGCCAGTGCCGAGAACTTCGGCGCTTACAAGACCCAGGCGGAGTGCGAGGCAGCGAAGTCAGCCCGCAGCGGCGTGAATTCGCTCGGCGAACCCCTTAGCTGCGGCTTGACCACCGGCGACGAAGGTGCGTGGGTGCTGGCCGACAACCGCGGTGGCGGCTGACGGCGGCATCACGACTCCCATAGGCAGGTAGGGAAAGTCGAGGGGGCACGGTCGGCGACCGTGCCCCCTTTGTTCTTCTTCTGCTCTTCTTCCACGCCCGGCGCGGCACTGGTGCAGGACTACGACGGACTGCCGCGCATCGCCCCGCCGTGCCGTCCGGATGGGGCGCGGACGGCACGGTGTTCATCCACGGCGGCAGTAAGGTCTCCGTCCGGCAAACGAACGACGGCCTCCGCGACGGGCAAAGGGGCACGGCGTCGGCGCGCGGCGGGGTGCCGAGATCGCCTACCTTTCAGCTTGTTTCTTGCGAGGAACCCCGAGCGTTCACGCCCGGGAGGAATCGCATCCTGGGTCAGGCGGCGCGGAGCGCCGCAGCGTCATGGTGTCTGCTCGGCCGCGGAGCAGGCGGGGCTCTTGTCCGGGCAGGGCATCGACGCGCGGCCGTGTGCTTCACTCGTTTAGGTGATCGGCTTCGAACGTGCGGTGCCGTGTCGCGCGGGTGTGTACGTTCGGTGCTTGTGAAGCTGGTGGTGCAGGTCAAGCTGCTGCCGACGCCCGAGCAGGCGGCGGCACTCGAGGCAACCCTGCACGCCTGCAACGAGGCCGCCACCTGGGTGAGCGAGGTGGCCTTCGAGCGCGGGGAGTTCAAGAACTTCGCCTTGCGTAAGCGCGTCTATGACGAGGTGAAGGCGCGGTGGGGGCTGGGAGCGCAGGCGGCCCAGCATGTGATCAAGAGTGCGACACGAAGTCGCTGTCGTCGAGTGGAGGCACG
>NZ_JBFAIR010000057.1:0-53014 GCF_040654815.1 Streptomyces sp. NPDC050619
CCCAGCGCGGCCGCGCAGCCCAGCAGCGCACGGGTCTTGCGCTCGGCCATCGCGCGGTACTCGCCCGGCCGCACCCGGCGCGGTCCCGACCAGGGACGCGCGGGGAACAGCAGGTCGTCGGCCCGGCCGCGCACCAGGTCGCCCATCGCCTCGGACAGCAGCCGCAGAGCCCCGGGCCCCGCCTCGGACGCGGCGCGCGTCTCGACGGCCGGCGCGAACAGCGCGTCCCCCGCGAGGACCGCCGGGCCCGTGCCGTACGCCTTCCACACGGTGGGGCGGCGCCGGGCCGGATCCCCGGCCGTGATGTCGTCGATGTCGTCGTGCAGCAGCGAGAAGGTGTGCACCAGCTCCACCGCGACCGCCGCCGGCACTCCGGCCCGCCCGGGCGCACCGGCCGCCTCGGCCCCGAGCACGGCCGGCGCCTGCCGCACCCCTTGCCGCCGGACGCCGCCGCGGGCGTACCTCCGACCTCGCACCAGCCGAACGCGTACCCGGCCATCTCACCCACCCACGGATGCGGCCGTCCGACCCTCTCCTCCAGCGCGGGCCGCACCGACGCGCGGCAGCGGTCCAGGACTTCGGGTGCGGCGACCGCCGACGTCAGCGCCGTCACCGTACGGCCTCCGCCCCCGCGCCGAGCTCCTCCCGGGCCCGCGCGACCATCTCGCGCGCATGCCGCAGGCCCAGCCGGGCCAGGGACTTGGCCAGACCGAGCCGGGCGAGCGCCTCACCTTGCGGCTCGCTCATGGCGCGGAACTCCGCGAGCGCCCGCTCGTACAGTGCGCGGGCCTCCTCGTAACGACCCGCGCGATACAGGACGTTGCCGCGCATCTTGTGGTTGTAGGCCGGCGCGCCGGAGAGATTCATCGCGCGGCACGTCGTCTCCGCCTCGGACAGCAGGCCGAGCGCCCGGTCCGTGTCCTCGTCGCGCACGGAGACCACGTCGGCGAGCCCTCGCAGCGCCCAGGCGTGACCGCGCCGGTCATCCGCGCGCGTGGCGATCTGGGCCGCCTCCTCGAACAGGGCGTACGCCGAGTCGTAGGCGCCGGTGTTGCGGGTACATCTGGGCGATGCCCTCCAGCGCCCACACCATGTGCCGTGCCTCGCCGCGCCGACGGGCCTCGGCGAGCAGTCGCTCGTGCAGACTGCCGACTGCTTCGTAGTCGCCCTGGATACGGCCGGTCTCGGCCGGCCCCGCCGGCGAGTAACCACGGACGACGACGTCCCCGCCGTGCTCGCCGAGTTCGGCCGCGAGCTCCGGCAGGCGCCGGGCCAGGGCGAACGCGCCGCGCCGCCTCGCCAGCGTGCCGCCGCTCCACAGCGCCCAGGCCATCGCCGCGGTGTCCCCGGCCTCCCGGGCCGCGCGACAACTCGCCTTCCACGCCCGGTCCGCCTCCCCGATCCGGCCCAGCCGGCGCTGCGCCTCCGCGACCGCGAGCCCGGAGCGGGCCGCTCCCCTGCCCGCTCGCTCGGCGGCCCTCAACTGCTCGGTGCCGGTTGCCCGTGAGGGGCGGATCGCCTCAGTGCTGCTGGGCTCTCTGTGGGGTCACCTCACTCGGCCGTACGACGGCGTATCCCTGCCCCTGGAGCATCAACTGCACGGCCTCCCCGGAGCCGCCGCGCAGCATCGACCCGATCGACTGCGAGCGGTGCAGCGAGGTCGTCAGGCCCGCCGTCCAGCCGACGATCGCGTCCGTGTCGACGAACACCGGGTACTGCGGCGAGACCGGGATGACCAGCGGATCGCCCTCGCACACCAGCCCCAGCCTGCCGTGTCCGGTGAAGACGCTGTTGAACAGACCGCCGCCGGTGATGCCCGCCCCCTTCACGGTCGAGATCCGGTACGCCAACGAGGCGTCGAAACACAGGACGTTGCGGCCGTTGACAGTGAACTCGTCGCCCGGGTCGACCTCGACGACGAAGCAGTTCTGCGCCTCGTGCGCGAACCAGGCCTCGCCCTGCCCGCGCACCGCCATGAGCGGCAGCCCCTCACCGGTGACCGCGCGTTTGAGCATGCCGCCCACGCCCTGGCCCTTGCGTTCGAACTGGAGATTGCCGCGGTAGGCGACCATCGCCCCCTGGCGGGCGAGCATCTCGCCGTGCACCGCGTACTTGATGCACTTGGAGTTCTCGACCGTCATGCCCGGCTCCGTGGCCGGCTGCACCATGTGCTCGCTGGAAAACAGGTCACCCTTCATGAGGGCATCGTGTCCCGGAGGGATGCCTTCCGCCAAGATCGCGGCAGGAGCGGTTGGGGGGCGCGCCGCTTTCGCGGGCGCTCTCAGGCGCCGAAGAGCTGAGTCCAGTACGTGCCCGCGGGTCCGCCGCCCGCGAAACCGACCCCGATGTGGGTGAAGTCCGGCTTGAGAATGTTGGCGCGGTGGCCGGGACTGTTCATCCAGCCGTCCACGACCTCGGCGGGGGAGCGCTGGCCGCAGGCGATGTTCTCGCCGATCGAACGCCGGGTGGAGCCCGCGGCGGCGGCCCGGTCCCACGGCTGAGTGCCCTCGGGCGAGGTGTGGGAGTAGAACGCACGGGCCGCCATGTCCGCGCTGTACGCCTGCGCGGCGGCGCTGAGCGGCGGATCCGTCGCCAGGGGCCGCAACCCGGCCCGGGCGCGCTCTCTGTTGGTGAGGTCGACGACGTCGGTCTGCGCCCGCGCCAGTTCGGCGGGTGTGAACGGCCTTGCCCACAGCGCGGTCCAGTACATGTCGCCGGAGCGGCTGTCGGTGACGTACGCCAGACCGGCGTGGGTGAAGACCGGGTCGTGCAGGGTGCGCCGGGGCTGTTCGCCGCGCAGGCAGTACGCGACGAACTCGGCGGGGGTGCGCGGGCCGGAGACCAGATGCTCGCCGACGGTGAGGTACGCGTATCCGGTGGCCGTGACGCGCTGGTAGACGGATATGCCGTCCGGGCCCTCGACACCGAGCCGCCCCGCTGCGGCCATGGCGGACGCGTGGGCCCGCGCGGCGGCGGCCAGGCGTGCGTCGAGGGCGACCGGGGGTGAACCGGCCGTGGCACGGGCGGAGTTGACGAGGCCGAGGAAGCCGTCCGGGGCGGGGGAGGGGGCTCGTGGTGCCGGATGAGTGGGGTAGGGGGTGTGCGGTGCCGGACGTGTGGGGCGTGTCGGCGAGGGCGTGCGTGGTGCTCGATGTGCCGGCTGATTCGCCTGTGCCGGCGAGGGAACGCGCGCTCCCGGACCGGCCGGAGATGCCTGCGGCTCGTCGAGGACGTCCACGCCGAAGTCGCGGGCGAGGCCCGCCAGCCCGTCGGCGTACCCCTGCCCGAGCGCCCGTAGCTTCCAGGTGCCGCCGCGTCGGTAGATCTCCGCGAGGAGCAGGACCGTCTCCTGCCGGGGGCGCTGCGGGGAGAACCGGGCGAGCAGGCGGCCGTCCGCACCGGTGACGTGGAGGGTGGGGGCGGGCAGGCGGCTCAGGGGAGTGGTGGGGTCGGCGGGGCTGACGACCACCGTGACCCGCGTCGCCCCGATGCGCAGCCTCGGCGGGTCCACGGTCAGCGTGTCGCCGTGCAGCCGGGCGCCGGGTGCGGATGGCTGGTTGTAGAAGACGAAGTCCTCGTCGCCGCGGACCTTGCCGCCGTCGCCCGTGATGAGCGCGGACACGTCGAACGGGCCGGGGACCCGGACGGTCACGGCACCAGCCGGGAGGGGCAGATTGCCCCCGGGGACCAATTCGCTCATCGTGCCGCCCTGATGTCGTCGTTCCGGACCCCTGGGGGGTCGTCCGGACAACGTGCACCAGGCCGCACGGGTTCCCCGGTGCACCGAGCGAGGCACCCGGCATCGTGGTGAGGACCCAGCCGTTCGGTAAGGTCCCGACCGTGAGTGCCCAGCCAGGTGAGTCCGTCACGCCGAAGGACCTTGCCGGGTGACGGCCCGGTTCAGGCGCAGGGCGGGCCTGGTCGCCGTACTGCTGCTGGCCTCCGCCTCCCAGAACACCTCCACGCCCGCCAGGACGTACGACGTCCCCGACGGCGTCATCACCTGGGGAGCGAGCGCCGACCGCCTCGGCGAGGGCGCCGCCGACCGCGGCTACCGGCTCGTCGTGCACACCAGCGTCGCGGGCCGCGATCCGCGGATCCGGCTCTCCAACGCCTTCGGGGACCGGCCGGTGACCTTCGACAGCGTCTACGCCGGTATCCAGAAGAAGGGCGCCGAACTGGTCCGCGGCAGCAACCGGCGGCTGTCCTTCGGCGGCCAGCGGTCCGTCACCGTCCCCGCCGGGACGATCGCGCTGAGCGATCCGCTTCCCGGCACACTGCCCGCCGCGACCAACCTGGTGATCAGTATCCACACTCCCGACGCGGCCGGTCCCGCGACCGGCCACTGGATGGCCCTCCAGACGTCCTACGCCACCTGGGGCGACCACACCGCCGAGGAGAGCGCCGCCCACTGGGCGGAGACGACCGGCTCCTGGTTCTACCTCGACGCGGTCTCCGTGCGGGCGAGCGCGCGGACCGGGGCCGTCGTCGCGCTCGGCGACTCCCTCACGGACGGCTGGCGGTCGACCAGCGGCCTCAACCGCCGCTGGCCCGACCAGCTCGCCCGCCGTCTCGGACAGGCGGACACCACCGTCAAGGGCGTCGCCAACGAGGGCCTCGCCGGCAACAAGGTGCTGGCGGACGACCCCGGGCAGAGCGCCCTGAACCGGCTGGAGCGCGATGTGCTCTCCCAGCCGGGGCTGCGGACCGTGTTCCTCTTCCAGGGCGTCAACGACATCAAGGCCCGCTCCGGAGCCACCGCCGAGGAACTGATCGACGGCTACCGCGAGCTCGTCGGGCGGGTGCACGCGGCCGGCAAGTGCGTCGTCGCGGCCACCGTCGGACCCTTCAAGGGCTGGTCCGAGTGGAACCCGCGGGCCGAGGCCGTACGCCAGGAAGTCAACGCGTTCATCAGGAACGGCGGAGAGTTCGACGCCGTCACCGACTTCGACCGCGTCCTGCGCAGCCCCCACGACCCCGAGCGGATCCTGCCCGCCCTCGACGGCGGCGACCATCTGCACCCCAACGACAAGGCGATGCGGGCCATGGCCGACGCCGTCGACCTGGCGAGCCTCGACTGCGCCAACCGCTCCGGACAGCACACCTGACTCAGGACGGCCCGCGGCCCGATGCGCTCGCCTCCGGAGTTATCAGACCCTCCCGGTAGGCGACGGCCACCGCCTCCGTACGGCTCGCCGCGGCCAGCTTGGCGAGGATGTTGGAGACATGGACGCTCGCCGTCTTGCCGCTGATGAACAGCTCCTCGCCGATCCGCCGGTTGCTGCGGCCGAGGGCGAGGAGCCGCAGCACGTCCTGCTCACGGGCGGTGAGGATCGCGGAGCGTCCCCCGGCGGCCGGCGGGTCCGCCAGACGCCCGCGGCGGATCAGCGCGTCCACCTGCGCCAGCAGCGGCGTGGCACCCAGCCGGGCGGCCGTCTCCCGTGCCGCACGCGCCTCCACGGCTGCCTCCGCGCGCCGATCGGCCGCGAGCAGGGCTTCGACCCACCGCACTTGGCAGCGGGCCCGCTCGTACACGTCGCCGAAGTCGAACGCGGCGACCGCCTTCGCCCAGGCCGCCGCATCCGGACCGGACACGGCCCGCGCCCACTCCGCCTCGGCACGGGCCAGCCACGCCTGTCCCTCCGGCCCCTGCGGCGTGCCGTTCTCGCCGCCCGCCGCCGTGGTCCTGGCCAGATCCCGCAGCTGCGTCGCGGTGCCCACCCAGCCGTCGGCCCCCGTCGCGTCACCTGCCAGGCGCAGTTCGGCGGCCCGGTCGGCGACCGCGGCGAGGGCGAGGGCGGCCAGCCGGACCGTGGCGTCCGGAGGCGTCCCCGCGTCGTCGGTGAGGGCCGCGACGGTGGACCGCATCCGCTCCACGGCCGCCCCCGCGTCCCCCTGCCGCGCCGCCGCGTCGGTGAGCACGATCCCCGCGACGAGCGTGCCCATCCAGTCGAACGGGCCCTCCAGCAGGCCCCGGGCACGCTCGACGGCCGTGAAGTCGCCCCGCGCCAGCGCCGCGTACAGCGCGGGCCCGACCGTGAACCCACCGGCCGCGGGCAGCACCTCGGCATCGGCGGCCGCCGCGCGTACGCACTCCTCCCAGTGGCCCAGCGTGTACAGCACCAGCAGCCGGAGATAGCGCATTTCCAGCGGATACGGCGAAGAGAGCAGCCCGGCGCGGCGGGCCCGGTCCAGCCCCTCGGTCAGCAAGGGCAGGCACCCGTCGAGATCACCCGACTCGAAGCAGCCGATGGCGAGGTTGAACAGCGCGCGCAGCTCCACCGGCGCGTTGCCCGAACGCCGCGCGAGCTCCCGGGCCTCCCGCAGCCGCTCCTGGCCCTGAGGTGTGCGGCGCGCGCCCTTCTCCAGGACGGCCAGCGAGATCAGCAGGTCCGCCCGGGCGTCCGTGACCTCCAACTGCTCCGCGACGGGCAGGGCCTGCCGAGCGACCCGGCGCGCGGTCTCGTCCTCCCCGACCTGACGCGCCGCCAGCACATGGGTGGCCGCCGCCCACACCCAGGTGCGCGACGGGGGCTCGGCGGGGATCATGGCGAGCGCCTCGCTGCTGAACGCGAACGCGGCCGTCAGACTGTCGACGCTCAGCAGGTTCCCGGCGAGCGTGTACCGCACCCGGGCGGCCAGTTCGGAGTCCGCGTCCTGGCCGACGCCCGCGAGCGCGGCGCGGGTGAGGGAGACCGCCCGGTGTGCCTGGCCGGCGTGCGCGGCCGCCGCCGAGGCACGCAGCGTGAGCGGCACCCGGTCGACGCCCTTACCCGCGGGCCGCGCCGACCGCTCCACCGCCGACCACAGGTCCAGGGCCGCTTCGAGATGCCGTAGCTCCTCGGCGGGCGCTCCGAGGTGCTGGGCGTGATCCGCGGCCTCCAGGGAGGCGGCCAGCGCCTCGGCCAGATCGTGGCTCTCCCGGTAGTGGTGGGCGCGCTCCGCCGCGCTCTCGGCCGGGTGCCCCCGCTCGGCGAGCAGGCGGGCGAACGCGCCGTGCAGCCGGGCCCGTTCACCGGGGAGCAGGTCGGCGTACACCGCCTCGCGGGCCAGGGCGTGCCGGAAGGCGTAGGTGTCGCCGGCGCCGGAGACCAGCAACTGCCGCCCCACGGCCTCGCGCAGCGCCGACTCCAGCTCGCTCTCGGGGAGTCCGACGGCGTCCCGCAGCAGATCGTGTTCGACGCGGCGTCCGGCGACCGCGGCGGTGCGCAGCACCTGCTGGGCGGTGTCGGACAGTTGCTCGAAGCGGATCAGGAGGACGTCCGCGAGGCCGCTGGGCACACCGCCGACGTCCGTCTCCGTGGCCGCGACCAGTTCCTCCGCGTAGAAGGCGTTGCCCTCGGCGCGCTCGACGATCCGCCGGACCGTGGTGTCCGGCAGCGGACGGTCCTCCACGGCGCGCACCAGGCGGGCCACCTCGGCGTCGGCCATGGGCCGCAGCTCCAGCCGCTCCACCGCGGGCAGCCGCACCAGCTCGGCCAGGAGCGGACGCAGGGGATGGCGGCGGTGCAGGTCGTCCGCGCGGTAGGAGGCGAACACCGCCAGCCGGTGCGTGGGCGCACCGCCCGCCGCCCGCTGGAGGATGCCGCGGCTGAGCAGGAACCGCAGCAGGTCCCGGGAGGACTGGTCGGCCCAGTGCAGGTCTTCCAGGACCAGCAGCAGCGGAGCGATGTCCGCCAGGTCGGCCAGCAGCCCCGCGATGCCCTCGAACAGCCGCAGCCGCCCGCCCATGTCCCGCAGGGCCTCCGAGCCGCCGCCCAGCAGCCGGTCCACCACCGGATGTCCTGCCAGGGCGCCCGCGAACCGCTCGTCGGCCGCGAGGACGCCCAGGACCTCGGTGAACGGCAGATACGGCAGACCCACGTCACCGAGGTCGACGCAGTGACCGGTCAGCACCGTCATCCTGGCTCGTGCGGCCAGGCCGGAGACCTCGTCCAGCATCCGGGTCTTGCCGACGCCGGCGTCTCCGGCGATCAGCACGGCATGGGCCTCGCCGCCCCGGGCACGCTCCAGCACACCGGCGAGGCGGGCGAGTTCGTCGGCCCGGCCGATGAGCGGCGTGGTGAAGGAGGTCTGCGGCACGGATCCATCCTGGCACGCGGCACTGACAACGCCCCTGCCCGGCCAGGGGCGCGGCCTCAGCGCAGCGACTCGGCCCAGTCGGCCGGCACCCGCCCCGCGGGCCCCGGCGTCGGCTGCTCCTCGGGATGGCTCGCCGGCGGCGCGAGTTCCGGCCCGGCCTCGTACAGCTCGTTCGTCGCGTAGTCCCAGTACCAGCCCTCACCCGGCTCGAAGCTTCGCACCAGCGGATGACCGGTCTCGCGGTAGTGACTGGTGGCGTGCTTGGCCGGGGACGAGTCGCAGCAGCCGATGTGGCCGCACTGCGCACAGCGCCGCAGATGGAACCACCATCCGCCGGCCGCCTCGCACTCCACGCACCCGGCGCCGCTGGGCGGGACGCCGGGGTCGACTCCGTCGATTCCCTTGTCTCCCTGGTCGCTGGTCATGCCGGCTCCTCGGATGCCGTGTCGGGCTCCGCGGCCGTGAGCGGCAGCAGGACCTGGAAGCGGGTGTCGCCCGGCTCGGACTCGACATGAAGGGAGCCGTGGTGCTTGTTGACGACGATCCGCCATGAGATGTCCAGGCCGAGCCCGGTGCCCTCGCCCACCGGCTTGGTGGTGAAGAACGGATCGAAGATGCGGCCGTGGATCTCCTTCGGTATCCCGGGCCCCGTGTCGCGGAACTCGACCAGCAGCCGGTCGTGGTCGAGCCCCGTCCGCACGGTCACCGTGCCTTCCCCGTCCGTGCCGTTGATGGCGTGGACCGCGTTGTCGAGCAGGTTGGTCCACACCTGGTTGAGCTCCGCCGGGTACGCCGGGATCTTCGGGACCGTACGGTCGTACTCCTTGACGACCTTGATCCGCGGACCCATCTTGCCCGACAGCATCAGCAGCGTGGAGTCGAGGAGTTCGTGCACGTCCACGACCTGGTAGGGGGCCCGGTCGAGCTGCGAGTACTGCTTGGCGGCGTCGACCAGGTGCGAGATGCGGGTGGTGGAGTCGGCGATCTCGTCCATCAACAGCTCGGTCTCGACCGTGTAGTTGAGCCACCCGATGGCGCTCGGCAGGATCTCCTCGTCCACGGCCGCGGCGACCTGGTCCAGCCAGTCGGAGTCGAGCCCGGCCTGCACGAAGACGGGCGCTATCCGCCAGCCCTCGGGAATGCCGTGGTCGTCGAGCCAGTCGGTGAGCGTGTCCTCCCGGTCCGAGGCCTCCAGCGGGCTCAACGCGGGTGCCTTGGCGACGCGTTCGGCGGTGCGTTCCTGGATGTCGATGAGGTTCGCGAGGGTTTCGCGCGAGTACGACCCCGCGGAGATCACGCGGAGCTTGTGCCGCATCTTGGCCACGCGTTCCCGCAGCGTCGCGGTGGCCCGGACGGCCGCCGCCGCGGGGTTGTTGAGCTCGTGCGTGAGTCCGGCGGACAACGAGCCCAGCGCCAGCAGCCGTTCGCGCTGCCCGATGGCCCGCTGTGTGCTCTTCGCGCCGAAGAACAGGCCCTCCAGCAGATGGACCGCCATCGGGAACCATTCCCGCATGATGCTCGCGAACGTGTCCGCGGGCAGCACGAAGAACCGTGTCGGCTCCGTGACGCGCATGGAGTTGATGTACGTCTGCGGCACCCGGTCGCCCAGATACGCCTGCATGGACCCCGCGTACACCCCGCGCTGCGAGGTGCGGGTGACCTCCACGTCGTCGTGGCCGACCCGGCGGGAGAGCACGACCGTGCCGTCCAGCAGCACGTAGAAGCAGGTGGCGTGATCGCCCTCGGTGTACACGGGCCCGGGCTCGAACTTCTCCACCCGCCCCTCTGCGCACAGTCGTCCCAACTGCTCGGGGGACAGCTTCTCGAACAGGAACAGCGCCCCGATCTCCTGCGGGCTGCACGGCATGGCCTGCCCGCTCACGACTGCTCCAGATACCGGTGGACGAGCATCACTGCCATGGCTCCCTCTCCTACGGCGGACGCGACCCGCTTCGCCGACTCGGCGCGCGCGTCACCGGCGACGAACACGCCGGGAATGTTGGTCTCCAGGTGGTACGGCGGCCGGTCCAGCTCCCAGTCGGCCGGCGGCCGCCCGTCGGGGGTCAGGTCGGGCCCGGCCAGGATGAACCCGTGCTCGTCCCGCAGCACCGTGCCGTCCAGCCAGTCGGTCCGCGGGGCAGCGCCGATGAACACGAACATCCACTGCGCGTCGACGAGTTCACTCCGGCCGGTCTCGACATCGCGCAGAGTGAGCTGCTCCAGGTGCTCGGAGCCGTGCGCCGCCTCCACGACCGTCCCGGAGCGCACCGAGATGTTCGGAGCCTCGCCGATCTGCTGGATCAGGTAGTGCGACATCGACGCCGTCAGCGACGAACCGCGCACCAGCAGGGTCACCGACTTGGCGCCCCTGGCCAGGTACATCGCCGCCTGCCCGGCGGAGTTGGCGCCGCCCACGATGTACACGTCGTGCCCTTGGCAGGAGGCCGCCTCGGTCAGCGCCGAACCGTAGAAGACACCGCAGCCGGTCAGCTCGGTGGCGCCGGGCGCGTTCAGCTGCCGGTACGACACGCCGGTCGCCAGGATCACACTGTGCGCGGCGACCGCCGAACCGTCCGAGAACCGCACCGTCCGCGCGGCCCCGTTGACCTCCAGCCCGGTCACCTCCCGGGCGGTGAGGATCTCGGCGCCGAACTTCGCCGCCTGCCGCCGGGCCCGCTCGGTGAGCTGCCCTCCCGACACGCCGTCCGGGAAGCCGAGGTAGTTCTCGATCCGGGAGCTCTGCCCGGCCTGCCCGCCGGTCGCCGACCGCTCCACCAGCACGGTCCGCAGCCCCTCGGACGCCCCGTACACGGCCGCGCCGAGTCCGGCCGGGCCGCCGCCGATGACGACGAGGTCGTAGAAGTCGGCCGCGGGCGTCGTGGCCAGCCCCACCCGTGCGGCCAGCTCCGGAGCCTCCGGCTCCACCAGGGGCGTGCCGTCCGGGGTGACCACCAGCGGCAGCCGCTGTCCGTCCTGCCCGGCCGCCGCCAGCAGCCGCCGCCCCTCGGGCTCGTCCGCCGAGTACCAGCGGTACGGCACCTGGTTGCGGGCCAGGAACTCGCGCACGTCCGAGGAACGCGCCGACCAGCGGTGCCCGACCACCTTGGTGCTGGGCACCGGCCGGAAGTCGCTGCACCGCCACGCCTCCAGGAGGTCGTCCAGCACCGGATACAGCTTCTCCTCGGGCGGGTCCCACGGCTTGAGGAGGTAATGGTCCAGATCCACGACGTTGATCGCGTCGATCGCCGCGTTGGTGTCCGCGTACGCGGTCAGCAGCACCCGCCGCGCCCCCGGATACACGTCCAGGGCCTGTTCCAGGAACTCGATGCCGTTCATCTGCGGCATCCGGTAGTCCGCCAGGATCACGGCCACGAGATCGCCGCGCAGCTTCAGCTCCTTCAGCGCGTCCAGCGCGGACTCGCCGGACTCCGCGCGCACGATCCGGTACGACTCGCCGTAGCGCCGCCGCAGGTCACGGGCGACGGCACGGGAGACCCCCGGGTCGTCGTCCACGGTCAAAATGACGGTCCGCGCTGCATCCGCGGCCTGTGCCATACGTCTCCCACCCAGAGGTCCGACTCACTGCGGCACGGCGAGCGCTGCTTTTCAGCCGCTGTGCCGACTCCCGCCCATCGTATGTTCGATCGTCCCGCTTCGCTCACGTGTGGGAGAGGCCGTCGGACGTCAGCCGCGGCGCGGGCCGAGCACGCAGAACTCGTTGCCCTCGGGATCCATGAGAGTCACCCACGGCTGCTCCCCCTGGCCCACGTCCGCGTGCCGCGCGCCCAGGGCGAGGAAACGGGCCACCTCCGCCGCCTGGTCGTCCGGCCGGAAGTCGAGGTGGAGGCGGTTCTTGCCGGTCTTCCCCTCGGGGACCTAGCGGGAAGACGTAACCAGGCGCAAGCTGGGGGTATGACTCGATACGTTGCTCTGTACTGCCGACTGTCCCCCCGCCCCGACGGCAGCTATGAAGGTGTCGACCTTCAAGAAGGGTGGGGCCGCACCTACGCCGCGAGCATGTGGCCGGGGCTGCCCGTGAAGGTGTTCGCCGATGCCGGTATCTCGGCAGCCAACGGCGACCACCGCCCCCGTTACGAGGAGTTCCGCACGGCTCTCGGCCGGGTGGAAGTTGCCCACGTTTGGGCCGTCGAACAGTCCCGGTTGGAACGGCGCGAGGTCGAGTGGTTCACTCTCGCCGCAGAGCTGGACGCAGCCGGGATCAAGGAACTGCACACGAACAGGGACGGCGTTGTACGCGTACATGACGAAGTTGCCGGGATACGCGCGGTACTCAATGCCGGGGAGGTGCGCAAGATGAAAAAGCGGGTCAACGATCGTCTTGCCGAGAATGCCGCCCAGGGGCGCGCGGCGGGGTCCAAGCCGTTCGGGTACGGCCACGGTGTCGATGAGTCCGGCAGCAAGACGTACGTGATTATCCCGGAGCAGGCTGAGGCGATCCGGTGGGCCGCTGAAAAGGTGCTCGACGGGTGGTCGCTCGCAAACATCGCCGCGGAGTTGCGGGCGCGCGGATTGGTAGGGGCGCACAAGGTGAAGGTAAAGGACGCGAACGGCGAGATCGTCACCGACGCGGCGGGGAATCCCGTAACGCGGCCGTCCGCCCTCACGGCGAGTTCCGTGCGGTCCATGGTCACCAAGCCGACCATTGCCGGTTTCCGGGTCCATCAGGGCGTGATCGTGGGCCGTGGCAACTGGGCGCCCATCCTCGATGAGGCCACCTGGCAGGCGTGCCGGGCGAAGCTGTCCGCGCCGCGCACGGTCCGCACCGCCGACGGATTCACCTACCCGATCACCGACGCGCACAAGGGGAACACCACCGGGCGGAAATACACGCTCACCGGTGGTCTGGCCGTGTGCGGCGTGTGCGACGCGCCCATGGTCGGCTCGATCAAGAAACTCAAGAACGGCAAGAGGACGCCGTACCTGTTGTGCCACCCGAACCGGGGCGGTAAGGGCTGCACGGGAATCATGCTGGAAGCCACGGAAAAGTATGTTGCGGATGAGGTTTTCGGGGTACTGGACATGCCGGAATTCCTCGATGCACTCACCTCTGACGATCACGCGACCCGCAGGGATGAACTGACCGCCCAACTCACGGCAGTTGAGGAAGAGCGCAACGAAATCGCGGCCGAGCGGGGACGGGGTGAACTGACACTCGCCGAGTGGAAGAACATGCGGGCCGGACTGAACGAGCGAGAGCAGCGCCTACGGGCCGAACTCGCAGCCGTACCGGCCCCGGTCGCGACTCTCGACTACAGGGCCGCACGGGGGTCATGGGAGGCCATGACGCTGGACGAGAGGCGCGCCTTCCTGCGCACGCTCATCGAACGCGTGACGATCAAGCGCGCCAAGCCGGGAACCAAGGGATTCGATCCCGACCGAGTCATGATCGAATTCCGGCAGATGGCCTGAACTCCCCACCGGCGCAAGGAAAGCGGCTCTCCCCAGGAGGGCCGCTTTCCTTTGCCTAAATCCTCGCCAATGTGAGGCCGGTCACAACCCCCCTTCCCGTGGCAAGCAAACTATGCCTAGTCTCATTGGTAACCGGGCCGCGATGTGAGCGGCCCCGTGCCCGTGACAGGGCATATCTGGGATGCCTCATGCCCATCTCTCCAGAGGCCGCACGACTCCGTGCAAGCATTGCCGCGAAGAAACGTCACCACCCTGACGCGGACACGTCCGCCCTCGAACGCGAGCTGAAAGCCGCCACTCAGGCCGCGCACGTCCAACTCGCCATTGAGGACCCGGTGCAGCTTGCCAAAGCCGCCCGCATCGTGCGCGCCGCCCTCGAACGCAAGCGCCTCGCCCTGGTGGTCGTGAGCCCTGTTCCGCCCCTGGGCGGGGATTCCCTCGATGCCGCATAGGCAGATATCGCGCCTGAGCACCGCTGTGCTCTAGGCGGTAACTCGCCTGCCTACAACTCCAAACGCCTGAGCGCCCGTTGAAGCGAATAGACACGGGTTGAAGCATGAGCGCCGGTTGCCACGCTGGGAAGCGTCGAGCCGAGTACGTCAGTGCAAGAGCGGTAGGGCATAGATGCCGGATGAACGAGAAAGAGAGATCAACGATGCAGGATGAAAATGCCCAAGCCCTATTGATTCTCGAACTTATCGACGCCCACGGCAACATCCTTCTAATGCTGGGATGCCGCCATAAGCGCTGCAATGAGGCTGCCCGCATGATGCGGGATGCAGCAATAACCAACACGCTGGCCCTGCCGCGCGATTCGGCTGAATTCCTCGCCGAGGATTGGGACCTTGACCCGGAGAAAGTTCAGACCATCGGCGACGCAGCAAAGGTCATGAGCGGAGTCACCGGACGATACATGTAACAACCGAGCGGCCCACGCTAGCCGTATTGGCGTGGGCCGCTCCGTTCCCCACAGGAGCTAATATATGTCCAAAAAGAAGCGTCCCAGAAAGCCTAAGCCGGCGCAGAATGGGCCACCCAAAGTGATCAAGGATTTTGCCCAGTCGTACAAGTGCAGCCATTGCCGGAGCACAGTTGACGGAATCGTTAAGGACCCTTCCGGGTTTTACCGGCTCATGGTCCGGCATGACGATTCTTGCCCGGTGCTCCGCGGCACCCTTTCGGACGTCCCCGATGCGTTCAGGGCCGCGGCAGCCACGGGAATCACAGGGGTCATGGGCCCGTATGGCGAAGGTGGCGAGTGACCGAGACAGCGCCGGAACTCCCGCAATCAGAGATAAACGTACGCCTCGCCCTCGCGTGGCTACTCAATCCCCAGGCAGCACCTCTAGAGTCCTTTAACGATGACGTACAAGACCTAGTCGCATCCCTGTCCGCAAAGTTGCCTACGCGCGACCTAGACGCTAAAACACAGGCCCTCATTGAGGCACACAAACGCGAGGCTGCCGTAATCGAGAAAGCAAAGGAGATCGCAAGCTATGAGGAGGCCAAGAAACTAGCCCGAACGATCCTTGCCAAGAGAAACGGCAAGGGGCCATCCTGGGCACTGGTAGATATTGACTCAGTATGGGAAGCGGCAGAGGGCGAGACACAAACCGACGTTGGCCACCTGTCCGGCGATATGTGCCTAGGTATCTTCTACCGTGGAAAGATAAACGGTGTCCATGCCGAGTCGGAAGCGGGCAAGTCATGGCTTGCATGCTTGGTAACCGTCCAGGAAATCCGGGCACATAGACACGTCGCCTATATCGACTTCGAAGACGATGCAGCCGCAATCGTCCGGCGATTGAAGTTGCTCGGAGCAAGCCGCGAGGGCATAGCCCAGTACTTCCATTACTGCAACCCAACCGGACCGCTTACTGAAGCCGACGAACAGAGCTATCAACGGCTCGTCTCTCTTGGCGGCAGTCTCGCCATATTCGACGGCATGACAGAGTCAATGGCCCTTGAGGGATGGGACGGCATCAAGGCGGAGGACGTAGCGGCATGGCACGCGAAACTGACAAAGGCTTTCGCTGCCGCTCAATGGGCCGTCGTAGTACTCGATCACGTGCCGCATGATGGAAACCGCGCCATCGGGTCACAGCATAAAAAGTCTGCCATTACGGGAGTGTCGTACTTCCTTGACCCTGTCCATCCGATCGGTAAAGGCATGGTCGGGAAAAGCAGGCTCAAAGTTGAGAAAGACCGGCCAGCATGGGTAAGGGCTCACGCTGTGCCCGGACGGACTCCGCAGCACTTCGCAGACCTAGTGATCGATTTCAAGGAAAAGCCTACGCCCATAGCCAACCTATGGCCAGCAAGGGCGACGGAAGACAAGGAGTATGAGTCGGAGCCACCCGAGAGGATATGTAAGGCCGTCCTCGGGCACGTAGCCGAAAACCCTGGGGCCAGCAAGACCGCCATACGCGCCGGAGTCAAGAAAGCGACGCGAGACGTTGACTGGGCCATGGAATGGCTGATAGCCCATGGCCAATTGATCACTAATGAGGGAGGTAGGGGCAAGGCAACGAAACACTACGTTGCCGACCCTGACTCACCCTGACTAAACCCTGACTAAGTCGGGGCCAGGAGTGCCCTGTATGACCCTGACTCCCTGACCCTGCCTATAAGCAGGGTCAGGGTCAGGGTAGGGAACAGGCCAGGAAAGGCAGAGAGCAAGCAATCAAGATCGAGTCAGGGTGTGTGCGCTGCAAACGCGGCATGCCCTCACTGGGCGCGGCGACACCACCCGTTTTTTAGAATCCGGGGCCTTTCCCAGCCCCGGTCCAAACTCGGATTTTTCTCCCCGAAGGCCGAGTGCATCCGGTGGATCTTGAAGGAGTCGCTATGGACAGTAAGCCCCTTGAGCCCGCAACCGTCCCGGCTTTGCTCCGCGCCTGCCTTGCCGGAGACGAGACCGGAGCTGCGGTGATCGTGGACAACTCTGAGCCGCTAGCGCTGGTATTCGCTTTGGCGGCATGGGCGAATGAGTACGGGATCTCTACCAAAAATGGGTCGCCTGCGAGTTGGGATTCCGCCCTCGCGGAGACCCAGCGACAAATGACTGGGCAGTGATTTACTATTGAGATGGTTCCAGGCATGAATGGGCTTCCCCGGCAGATATCCCGGGGAAGCCCTTCCAGCCGGATTTCCCAAGTGCCTAGGGCACCCCTCGCCGGTCAGATGGTCCGGGTGGGCGGTGAGTCCGCGCCGGTCGGGCAGATGCCCCGGCGGCCGACCCCTCGCAGCGGGCATCCGTTCATTCTCCGCGCACTTACTGGAGGGGTGATTATGCCCACTCTCGCTGATCAAATCCGTAATCTGGAAAGCGTCCGTGATGACGCACGGCATCGTAAGGAAACAGCCCAGTCCCAGCTTCAGCGCGTACTCGACGCTGCCCAGCAGGCTGGGCGCACTCATCTGACAGCCGAGGAAGACCGCGCCGTACAGGAGATCACTGAGGCGCGTGATGCCGCCACCGTCGAGGTACGCCGGGCCATGCGCGAATTGGAGCAGTTCCGCGACGCGCAAATCGAAGAGATCGAGTACGGCAAGAGGGCGAACCAATTCACGCCCACGAATGTACGCAGGCCCGCCTATGACCGGGTGGCCCGTATAGGAATGGAGGAGCGTACTTATCGTGCCGACCGCGACCCGAATGGCCGGAACTTCCTGACCGATGTTTCTCGTCAGTTCCTGTTCGGCGATCCGGGGGCACAGGAGCGTCTTTCCCGGCACATGCGGGAAGAGCAGACGGAGCGCGGTGAGTATCTGTCGCGTGCGGTCGGCACAGGCGCTTTCACGGGTCTTACCGTTCCGCAGTACCTCACCGAACAGTTCGCCCCCGCCACGACCTCTCTACGGCCGTTCGCGGACGCTGCCTGCAATCTTCACCCGCTGCCCGCACAGGGTATGACTATCGAACTGTCTCGCATCACCACGTCTTCAAGCGCGGGTATTCAGGCGAGCCAGAACACGGCTGTCTCCGAACAGAACATGGACGACACGCCGCTGTCAGTTCCCGTGCAGACCGCGGCTGGTCAGCAGACAGTTTCCCGGCAGGCAATCGAGCGGGGCTCGGGAATCGATGACGTCACCATGCAAGACCTGTTCAACCGGGTTGCCACCACGCTTGATTCAACACTCTTGAACCAGGCCACCACAGGTCTGACGAATGTTGCTTCGGCCACGGCCTATACCGACGCATCGCCGACTGCGGCTGAATTGTGGCCGAAAATTCAGAGTGCCGCTTCCACTGTGGAAAGCACGTTGCTGAACATGGGGTATGCCACGCATGCGGTTATGCATTCCCGCCGCTGGAACTGGCTTGCGTCGCAGGTTGGATCTACGTGGCCGTTCGTCACAACCAGTGGAATGCCCGTGAATGCCGGCGGTCTGACGCTCACCAATGAGTACGGCCCGGCGGTGCGCGCAAAGCTGTCGTCGGGGCTTCTCGTGGTGGTCGACAACAACATAGCGACCAACCTGGGCGGGGGCACCAACGAGGATGAGATTTACGTTGTGCCGCGCAATGAGTGCCATTTGTGGGAAGACCCTGCCGCGCCAATGTTCATCCGTGCAGAGCAGCCCTCAGCGGCTTCCCTGGGCGTGCTACTCGTGGCCTACGCGTACTTCGGGTACACGTTCCAGCGCTATGCGTCCGGCGCCATGGGCAAGGTTGGCGGGACGGGCCTAGTAACACCGACGTTCTAGAACCTGCACGAAAACGCCCCCTCTCGTTCCCGTAACGAGAGGGGGCTATTGCGGTTCCTAGCTAGGCTTCAATGGCCTTCAAACCCTCGTACGCCTCGCGCAAGTCGGGCGCCTCCGGTAGCTGCCTCGCCTCGACGGCTTTCACAACTTCGAGTGCCCGCCAATGATTGGAGGGGACTACGCGCCCACTGAGAATGGCTTTCTGGGCTGATTCGCACGCCTCATCAAGGCGCTTGCCCGTGAGCAGGACTAGAGCCAAGTCGATGTTTGCGGAAGCCACTCGGCGCGGCCATTTGCTGATGTCGTTGGATGGACTCAGCCGCTTGATGACCTCACGCGCGTACGGCTCTGCGGCAACGTCGCCTAGCCAAGCAAGCGTTGTTGCCGTATATGCCAGAGCCTTTGCCGGATCGTATTGGTAGTGGTGCTCTGTCGGCCGGTCCGGAATTCCCAGCTTGGCAGCCATAGTCTGGACCCGGTCGATTGCCGCGTATGTTTCCGTTGCTTGGCCGAGCCTCGCGCGTGCCCGCCCTTCTTGGGCGGTTGCTTGAATCAGGGCCGACGTTCCGGCAGGCGCAATACTCTGGGCGGTAAGCGAAAGCTCAAGTGCCCGGACGTAATCGCCGTCTGTCAGTACGCGCCACGCGTCGGTTTCATAGCACCATGCTTCGATCTCCGGATGTTCCGCTTGCTGGGCGAGTGTGGCAGCCGTTTGCAGTCTGGCCGTTGCGGCGTAATCCTGTTTCAGGTCAATATGCAGCGTTGCGCCGAGCAGAGACAGCCAGCCACCGACGACTAGCAACCGCCGATGTTCCGAAAGCGTCTTGCGCGCGTCGAGCAGGCGCACGACATAAGCGGAGTGCTGCCGTACGCGCTCCAGCAGTTCATGAGGCGGGGTGATTGGGTAGGCCGTCGCCAATTCATCAAAGGCGCGCTCAAGACGGGTTAGCGTCTCATTCCCGACGTCGCTTGCTTGCACGCGTCGAGCCAGCTCCCAGGCGGCCAGTTCGTCATCATTGGCCGGTTCGGCGGGAACAATCCAACTGGGCGCCAGAGTAACGGGCAGGACGTCCGCGGCTAGCAATTCGTCCAGCTCTCTAGAGGTGAGCTGCAACAGCTTTGCCATTTTTGGCCGTTGGTGCGGTTGCGGGTCTACCTCGCCCCGTTCCCAGCGTTGCACTGTGGTGCGGTCGACTTTCAAGGCATCCGCGAATTGCTCTTGCGTGTACCCATTCGCCTTACGGCGCTGCGCTAGACGCTGCCGCTTTCCTGCCATGCCCGTACTCCGTCCGGGTGCCGTCTTCCCTGGTCAGGGTATCGCGTGCAGCCAAGATGCCGCCTAAATGCGGCAGTTCTGCCGTGGTGCAGCCCTGTCCGGCGAGGGAGTGTGGCGAGACAGCACGGACCCCCGCACCGCTTGCGACGGCCGGGGGCATGGACCACCTGAGGAAAGCAGGCAGTCAGTGAACTTGGTATCACAGCTACTCGAATGGGTGACAAGAGCCCTGGGCAGGCGCCGCGCCCCCGGCAAGCACAGCCGCACCGCGCCCCCGGTAGCGCCCCCGGCGCCCCAGGGATGGCGCCCGGACGTCGCAGGCGCCCGTGTGCTGCGTCGGGCGAGGCAGGCGCGCCCGGAGCCCCAGGGCTGGCAGCCACAGCCGCAGGCGCGCGCCCAGTGGTTTCCGCCCCACCCCTGGGAGGCAACCGGCGCCATGGTGCGGCCCTACGTGGCGCACCTGGGCAAGGCGCCCAGGAACGCGCGCACAGGCGCCCAGGGCGACCCCTGGGGGCGCGTCCAGTGATGACCATCGAGGTCTACCGGATCAATCCGCAGACAGGCGCCCGTACCGAGGTGCGCAGTAAGCACACCGTGAAACCTGCGACCGTGCCGGATCTCTCCAGCGGATATCCGCCGTGCGCCTGCCCGAACTGCAAAGGCAAGGGCAGCAGAGGCAGGCTGCAATTCCTCGTGGCCGATGCGAACAGGCGCAGCAGGGGGGAAGCGTGACCCGCTCAATCATCAAGGCGGCAGACTGGACCCTTGGGCCGGAAACGGCCCCGGAGGCGCCCAGGGGCATCTACTCCGCCGTGTGCATGGCCTGTGGTGCAGAGTCCCCCGCATCGGACAACGAGGCTGCCCCGGTTGAGATTTGGGCGATCAAACACACGGGCCTGAATCCGGATCACCGGCAGTACAAAGCCCAGGTTGAGACCTATTGGAGGGTGGCCCCTGCGGTCGGCAACCCGTATCGGGAGATCGACGCCCAGGGCACCTGAGCACAACCAGCACCAAACCCGATGGCTGCCGCTCCCGGGGCGCTGAGAGGCGCAAGGGCAGCACCGCATGACTCCCGTACCGGCCCCCCGTCCGGCACGGGCAATGCCCCCAACTGTGCGAGCAAGGGCCGCAGTTGGGGGCCTCTTGCGTCCCGGTCGGCGGCCTGGGAGGTGGTTACGTCTTAGCGACGACTTCCCTCCGGCACCGGCACGAAGATCAACCCCGGCAGCCGGTCCTTCTCCGGCCGGATCTCGTACTCCTCGGCCGAGTCGTTCAGCACCACCCACCCGAGAGCCTCGGCCCACCAGCGGCCCAGAGCCACCGCATCGGCCGCGTCGACGGTGACTTGCTCCCATTCCAAGGTCATGCCGGCAGGGTAGTGAAGACTGGGACCACGTGACAGCGACAAGGGAGGCCTACGGCATGACGCGCCCGATCACGGCAGGTTTCGACGGAACCGAGGAGAGCCTGGCCGCGCTGGACTGGGCCGCCCGGGAGGCGGTCCGCCGGAGGCTGGCGCTGCGGGTACTGCACGCCTGGCGGTTCCAGCCGCACGAGCTGGTCGAGGCGGCCGACCCCGACACCCAGGCCGACTGGGCGCGGGAGGCGGTGGCCGAGGCCGCGCGGACCGTCACCGAGCGCCATCCCGAGCTGGAGGTGTCCGCCGACGTCGTGGAGGGCGACGACGTGGACGTCCTGGTCGCCGCGGCGGCGGACGCCGAGATGCTGGTCCTGGGCACGCGCGGCCACGGACGGGTCGTCGGCTTCCTGCTCGGCTCCGTCGGCCAGCAGGTGATCGTCGAGGCCGCGCGGCCGGTCGTCCTGGTGCGCGCCGGGGACGAACCCGCGGGCGAGGCCGCCGGTCGCGAGATCGTGGTCGGCCAGCAGGGCGACCCGCAGGACAGCGCCGGGGAGCTGCGGTTCGCGTTCGAGACGGCGGCGGCGCGCGGTGCCACCGTGCGCGCGGTACGGGCCTGGACCCTGCCGCCGGTCTTCGCCTACAGCCCGGGCTCCCTCAGGATGCTCGACGAGGCCGGCGGCCTGGAACCGTTCGAGAAGAAGGCCCTGTCCGCGGCCGTGCGGCCCTGGCGGGAACGCTTCCCCGACGTGCCGGTCGTCGAGCACGTGGAGATGGGCAGTGCCGGCCAGGTGCTGCTGTCGACGGCCGGGCGGGCCCAGCTGATGGTCGTCGGCCGCCGCGCCCACCGTACGGCCGTGGGCGCCCGTATCGGCTCGGTGGCGCATGGGATGCTGCACCACGCCGGCTGCCCGGTCGCCGTGGTGCCGCACACCTGAGTCAGTCCTTGGGAGTGGGCTGGAGCGTCGTCCGGGCCTTGGGGAGGATGCTCTTGATGTAGTCGTCCACGGCCGTGTCCAGCCCTATGTCGTGCTGGGCCCGCTCGGACAGGTACCAGCGGTGTTCCAGCAACTGGTGGTAGATCTCCGCCGAGTCCATCGCGCCGCGCAGCTCGAGGGGCACGGCCCGCACCGTGGGCCGGAAGACGTCCCGCACCCAGCGGTGGGCGAGCACCTCCGGGCGGGCCGCGAGGGGATCGCCCGGGGCGTAGTCGTCCTGGGTGGCCATCCAGCTCTCCAGGTCGTTCAGGAGCCGCCGGGCCTGGTTCTCCTCGGTGTCCAGGCCGGTCAGCCTCAGCAACTGCCGCTGGTGGTGGCCCGCGTCCACGACCTTGGGCACGAAGGTGACCGTGTCGCCGTTGGAGGAGTGCTCGATCTGCATCTCGGCCACGTCGAAACCGAGCTCGTTCAGGCGGCGTATCCGGCGCTCTATGTAGTGGTACTTGCCCGCCGGGTAGACGGACGTGCGGGTCAGCTCCTCCCACAGGCCTCCGTAGCGCGCGCAGATCTCCATGCCGAACTCGATCGGGTCCACCGAGGGGTGCAGCGCCCCGGAGGCCTCCAGGTCGAGCAGCTCGCCGCTGATGTTGACCCGGGCGAGGTCGAGATCGTAGTCGCGCTGCCCGGCGCTGAGCTGCGGGTGCAGGTCACCGGTCTCCGCGTCCACCAGATAGGCGGCGTAGGCGCCCGCGTCCCGGCGGAACAGCGTGTTGGACAGCGAGCAGTCGCCCCAGGCGAACCCGGCCAGGTGCAGCCGCACCAGCAGCACGGCCAGCGCGTCCATCAGCCGGTGCATGGTGGCGGGCCGCATCGTCGTCTCGAACATCGACCGGTACGGCATGGAACCGCCCAGATGCCGGGTGACCAGCACCGGTTCCAGCGGGGCGTCGTCGAGGTCGGTGCGTCTGGTGACCACGGCCAGCGGGTCGACCGCGGGGATGCCGAGCCGGTCCAGGTCGCGCAGCAGCTCGTACTCGCGCAGCGCGGGGCGCTCGGCCAGCTCCTTGACGGCGATCACCTCGTCGCCGGCGCGGGCGTAGCGCACGACGTGGCGGGAGATGCCGCGCGGCAGCGGGACGAGGTATTCCTCGGGCCACTCCTCCAGGGGGAGGTGCCACGGCAGTTCGAGCAGGAGCGCGGGATGCTCCGGGTTGGTCGCGCTGATCTGCAGGGCCATGGGTCGCGTGTCCTCATCTTGCGTATCGCCGAGCCGGTGATCGGCACCCCACCTTAAAGCGCGCGCTCCCGGGCCTGAAGTGCCGCTTCACGGACCGGACCGCGGTGCGCGGGCCCGTGGCCGGGGAGCAGGAGGTCGCCGTCCAGTCCGGCGAGTATGTCCAGCGAGGCCACGGCGCCGGCCCGCTCGTGGTGGAACATGTCGGGCAGCAGCTGCGGCCCCTTCGCCCGCGAGGTGGGGTGACCGCTCACCAGGGCGTCGCCGGAGATCAGCACGCCGCGCTCCGGGAGGTGGAAGGCACAGTGCCCGTCGGTGTGGCCGGGTGTGTGCACGGGGACGGGCCGGCCGGGCAGATCGAGGAGGGCCGTCTCCGGGAACGGCTGGGGAGAGGCGACCGGGACATGGGCCGTGCCGCCCGAGCGGATCGCGTGCACGGCCCACGGCAGGACACCGGGCCGCCAGCCGTTCCTCAGGACCGTTTTGACGTCGACCTGGTGCAGGAACTCCCGGCGGGCGTGCGGCACTTCGGCCTTGTGCAGGTACACGGGCATGCCGTAGGCGCCGCGCAGGTACTCGGCGGAGCCCAGGTGGTCGTTGTGGGCGTGCGTGATCAGCACGGCCTCGACCGCCTCGGGTGAACTGCCCACCTCCGCCAGGGAGCTGAGAAGTTGCTCCCGGTCCCCGGGGTAACCGGTGTCGACCAGCGTCACGGCGTCCCCCTCGGTGAGGATCACCCAGTTGGTGTTGCTGCCGTGCACCAGATAGGTGCCGTCGGCGACTTGCCGCACATCTGCCCGCATCATCGTTCCCCCGTGGTGAGGTCCCTGCCCGACTGCCCGAACGGACACAGCAAAGCAGATGATCACGGGACCGGAATCAGCGGGTCCGCGAGGAGGTACCTCGGAGCAACGAGGCTGCCTCCGGCACCGTCCGCCGGAGGCAGCCCCCGCGCGCAGCCGAAGCAGCCGCCTCTCTGCCTCGGTGCACGCCGTCTCAGTGCACGCCGTGCGGGCGGAACTGGACGCTGATGCGCGGTCCCGCGGCGCGCGTGGTCTTGGGCACGGAGTGCTCCCAGGTCCGCTGGCAGGAGCCGCCCATCACGATCAGGTCGCCGTGCCCCAGCGGCCGGCGGACCGTGTCGCCGCCGCGCGCCGGGCGCAGCAGCAGGTCCCGGGGCGCGCCCACGGAGAGGATGGCCACCATCGTGTCCTCGTGCGCGCCCCGCCCGATCCGGTCGCCGTGCCAGGCGACGCTGTCCCGGCCGTCGCGGTAGTAGCACAGCCCGGCCGTGGTGAAGGGCTCGCCCAGCTCCTCGGCGTAGTGCGCGCAGAGCGCCTCGCGCGCCTCGGCCAGCACCGGGTGCGGCAGCGCGTCGTCCGCTGCGTAGAACGCGAGCAGCCGAGGTACATCGACGACGTGGTCGTACATCGTGCGTCGCTCCGCGTGCCACGGAACCTCGGCGGCCAGCTGTTCGAACAGGGCGTCGGATCCGCTCAGCCATCCGGGCAGTACGTCGATCCATGCGCCGACGCCCAGTTCGGTCCTGCTGATCCCGTCGAGGGTGCCGAGCCGCGGCTGGTCGGTCTGGTCGAAGAGGGAGGCCTGGAGGTGCGTGGGCATGGGTCCAGCGTACTCCGTATTCGAAAACGTGTTCCCCTGTCTTTTTGGTAAATCCTTTCGATACATCGCTGTATCGGATACATTCACGTATCGAACGGAGGGCAGGACATGGCGGTGGAGGAGTCGACCAGACGCGTGACCAAGCGCCGTGTCCGCACGCGGGCCAACCTCCTGGACGCCGCCTTCGAGAGGTTCGCCGCCAAGGGCTTCGGGCGGGTCTCGATCGAGGAGATCTGCGAGGCCGCCGGCTACAGCCGGGGCGCCTTCTACTCGAACTTCGACAGCCTCGACGAGCTCTTCTTCGCCCTGTACCGGCAGCGCGCCGACCTGATCGCCGAGCAGGTGGCCGGGGCGCTCACCCTGGACGGGCCGGGGCTCGACGTGCCCGCCGCCGTCGACCGGCTCACCGAGGTGCTGCTGCTCGACCGGGACTGGCTCCTGGTGAAGACGGACTTCCTGGTGCACGCCGCCCGCGAACCGGCGGTCGCGCGGACCCTGCTGGAGTACCGGGCGCGGCTGCGCCAGGCGATCTCGGACCGGCTGGCCCAGGCGCGAGGGCAGACCCCGCTGCCCGCGGTGCTCGGCGACGTCGACGGTGCCGCCCACGCCCTCGTCGCCGCGTACGACGGAGTCACCACCCAACTGCTGCTGGACGGGGACGTCGAACGTGCCCGCGCCTGGCTTGGGCAACTGATCACCGCGCTGCTCACCGACGGCAGCGACACCACCGAATGAGGGAAGGGACGGTCGCCATGGATGCCGACGTCATCGTCGTCGGAGCCGGACTCGCGGGCCTGGTCGCGGCGCACGAACTCACCAGCCGGGGCCGCAGGGTCGCGCTGGTGGACCAGGAGAACGCCGCCAACCTCGGCGGACAGGCCTTCTGGTCATTCGGCGGGCTGTTCCTCGTCGACTCCCCGGAGCAGCGGCGCCTGGGCATCAAGGACTCCTTCGAACTCGCCTGGAACGACTGGCAGGGCAGCGCGCAGTTCGACCGGATCGACGACGAGGACTCCTGGGCGGTGCGCTGGGCCCGCGCCTACGTCGAGTTCGCGGCGGGCGAGAAACGGTCCTGGGTGGAAGGGCACGGCATCAAGTTCCTGCCCTCCGTCGGCTGGGCCGAGCGCGGCGATCTGACGGCCCACGGCCACGGCAACTCCGTGCCCCGCTTCCACATCGCGTGGGGCACCGGCACCGGGGTCGTGGAGCCGTTCGTCGAGTACGCCAAGCAGGCGGCGCGCGACGGGCTGCTCACCTTCTACCACCGCCACCAGGTCGACGAACTGGTCGTCGAGGAGGGGGCGGCGCGCGGAGTGCGCGGCACCGTCCTGGCCGAGGACCACTCGCCCCGCGGTGTCGCCTCCAGCCGCGACCGCGTCGGCGACTTCGAACTCACCGCCCAGGCCGTGGTCGTCACCACCGGCGGCATCGGCGCCAACCACGACATCGTCCGCCGCTACTGGCCCGAGCGGCTCGGCACCGCGCCCGTCGAGATGGTCACCGGAGTACCCGCGTACGTCGACGGCCGGATGCTCGAGATCAGCGCCGGCGCCGGGGTGCGCCTGGTCAACCGTGACCGCATGTGGCACTACACCGAGGGCCTGCGCAACTGGGACCCGATCTGGCCCGGCCACGGCATCCGCATCCTGCCCGGACCGTCCTCGATGTGGTTCGACGCCCTCGGCCGCCGGCTGCCCGAGCCCTGCCTGCCCGGCTACGACACCCTCAGCACCCTCAAGTACCTGCGCACCACCGAGGACATCGCCGGACACGACCACTCCTGGTTCATCCTCACCCAGAAGATCATCGAGAAGGAGTTCATGCTGTCGGGCTCCGAGCAGAACCCCGACATCACCGCCAAGGACCGCGCGGGATTCCTGAAGGAGCGGGTGCTCGGCAAGGGCGCGCCGGGACCCGTGGACGCGTTCCTGCGCAAGGGCGCGGACTTCGTGACCGCCTCGAACCTGGAGCAACTGGTCGAGAAGATGAACGAGCTGACCGACAAGGCGCTTCTCGACGCGGCCGGGATCCGGCGCCAGATCGAGGCCCGTGACCTCCAGATCGCCAACTCCTACAGCAAGGACGCCCAGGTGCAGGGCATCCGCAACGCCCGCCGCTACATCGGCGACCGCCTCGGCCGGGTCGCCACCCCGCACCGCATCCTCGACCCGGCGGCCGGCCCCCTGATCGGCATCAAGCTGCACACCCTGACCCGCAAGACCCTCGGCGGCATCCAGACCGACCTCGACTCCCGCGCCCTGGGAACCGACGGCAAGCCCCTCGACGGCCTGTACGCGGCGGGCGAGGTCGCCGGCTTCGGCGGCGGAGGCGTCCACGGCTACAACGCCCTGGAGGGCAGCTTCCTCGGCGGCTGCCTCTTCTCGGGGCGTTCGGCGGGGCGGGCAGCCGCTCGACAGACGGCCTGACCGTGACGGCCCGTCTCTTCGCGCGTGGCGGAGTCACGCCTGGAGGAGACGGGCCAGCACGGAGGCGTGACTGCGCTCCGGGTCCTTGGCCGCGGTCAGCAGCGTCACCACCTCCTTGCTCGCCAACTCCCGTACGCCGTCGAGAAGTTCGCCCACCTCGGGAGCGGCCAGCTCCGCCTCGTAGCGACGGCTGAACTCCTCGTACGACCCCTCGCCCGTGTGGTACCAGCGGCGCAACTCGGCCGACGGGGTGAGGTCCTTGGGCCACTCGTCCACCCGCGCGGCGTCCTTCGACAGACCGCGCGGCCACAGCCGGTCGACCAGGACGCGCACGCCGTCGTCCGGCTCGGGCGGTTCGTAGACGCGGCGCACGCGAACGCTCATGGGTGTGCCCTTTCTGCGTTTCTGCGGGGAGGGGGGTGCCGGGAGCGTACCTCCGTGCCCCCGGTACGGCGGCCGACGCGGCGCAACGTGACCTGATCGGGGGCGATGTGCGGGACAGGTGGCCCTAATCTGAGGCCATTGCTCGCCCCCCACCTGTAGGAGCGCTCGTGTCACAGTCCGTCAGACGCACCGCGGTTCTCCGCCGCGAGGCCGTGATCGTCACCGTCCCTGTCGCCGTCCTGGCGCTGCTCGGGGCCGCCCAGCCCACCGAGGCCGGCACCTCCGGCGTCGGCGACCCGTACTTCCCGCTCTCCGGGAACGGCGGCTACCACGTCAGCCACTACGACCTGACCCTCCGTCACGACCCCGACAGTGGCCATCTCGCCGGGAAGGCGGTCCTCACCGCCCGCGCCACCCAGCGCCTCACCCGCTTCGACCTCGACCTGAACGGACTGAAGGTCACCGGCCTGACGGTCAATCACATCAAGGCGGACCACCGGCGCGACGGCCAGGAACTCGTCGTCACCCCGCGCCACGCCCTGCGCAAGGGCGAGCGATTCCAGGTCTCCGTCACCTATGACGGCACTCCCGGGCCGGTCACCGACCCGGACGGCTCGCTCGACGGCTGGATCCCCACCGACGACGGTGCCTTCGTCGCCGGGGAGCCGCAGGGCGCCATGACCTGGTTCCCGGCCAACAGCCACCCCACGGACAAGGCGTCGTACGACTTCACCATCACCGTCCCCGAAGGAAAGACCGCCGTCGCCAACGGTGTCTTCCTCGGGGAGCGCACCGCGCACGGGCAGACCACGTTCCGCTGGCGCCAGCAGGAGCCGATGGCGGCCTACCTCGCCACGCGACCGTAGGGACGTTCGAGGTGGAGCGGTACACCACCCGTGACGGCATCCAGGTCTACGACGCCGTCGACCCCCGCGAGGCCGAGGCCGCGGCGCCCGTCCTCAAGCAACTGCCGTCCGTCCTGGAGTGGGAGAGCAAGCTGTTCGGGCCCTATCCCTTCCGCGCCGCCGGCTCGATCGTCGACCGCGCTCCGAACGTCGGGTACGCGCTGGAGACCCAGACCCGGCCGGTGTACTCCTCGGCGCCCGGCCTGAGCACCCTCGTCCACGAGAGCGCCCACCAGTGGTTCGGAGACTCCGTCACCCTCACCTCCTGGAAGGACATCTGGCTCAACGAGGGCTTCGCGACCTACGCGGAGTGGCTCTACAGCGAGCAGCACGGCGGCACCAGCGCACAGCGGACCTTCGACGCGCTGTACGCCCGCCCGGCGAGCGACGGCCTGTGGGCGTTCCCGCCCGGCGACCCCGGCAGCGGCGCGCACATCTTCGGCACGCCCGTCTACGCCCGCGGCGCCATGGCCCTGCACGCCCTGCGCACGGCGGTCGGAGACCGGGTGTTCCTCAAGGTCCTGCGGGCCTGGGCGACCGAACACCGCGACGCACACGGCACGACCGCGCAGTTCGTCCGGCTCGCGCAGCGGCTGTCCGGGAAGGACCTGGGCGATCTGTTCCAGACCTGGCTGTACGCGCAGGGCAAGCCGTAGCGTCATCAAGTGGTGCGGAGTGGCCTACCTGTTGGGCTGGGGGCGCGCACGGTACTGGCGGCCGCGCGCGGGCGGGCCGGACGGGAAGACCGTGCGGCTGGCCTTGTCGACGAGGAGACCGCCGACAAGGCCGGTCGCGACGGCTTGCCGCCGTGGCGGCCGGCCCGGCAGGAGTTCCTGGTGGCGGCGACGAATCCCAAGGCGCTGATCCTGTTCACCGTCTTCCTGCCGCAGTTCTTGCCGCGCGGCGCCCAGGACGTCACCCGGCGGGCCCGGCGGTGGCTGGACGCCCTGACGGGGGTGGCCCTGCTGGGACTGGCCGGCGTGCTGGCGACGGAGAACAACTGAGGCTCGTCCGCAGGGCTGTTCGGCGTCAGCCGGAGCTCCTCCGGTAGGCCGCGCGCCGCTTGAGCGCACGTCGTTCGTTCTCGCTCGTGCCGCCCCAGACGCCGATGGTCTGCCCGGTGTCGAGCGCCCACCGCAGGCATGGTTCCCGGACCGGACAGCGTCGGCACACTGCCTTGGCCTGCTCCAACTGCACCAGCGCCGGGCCGGTGGTGCCGATCGGGAAGAAGAGATCGGGGTCCTCGTCGCGGCACGCGGCGTGGCCTCGCCAGTCGTCCATGAAAGTCACCTGCGATCGAAGTCGAACGTGCCCTCGGGAATGCCTTACTCGTTTCCGGGTCACCTGCCGACGCAGGGGCGAAACAGCCGAGCCGCGCGGGACTTCGGTCACTGCTCGCGCATGCCCCACGGGGAGCCGTACGCGATCAGCAGGTCGAGGAACGGGCGCGCGGGGAAAGCCTCCGGGCCGAGGACGCCCGTGCCGGTCCAGGCGCCCGTGGCAAGGAGTTCGAGGGCGACGACGGGGTTGACGGCGGTCTGCCACACCACCGCCTGGCAGCCGTACTCCGCCATGGACCACTGGTTGTCGACCACGTGGTACAGGTACACCTCGCGCGGCGCCCCGTCCTTGACGCCCCGCACCCAGGTGCCCGCACAGGTCTTGCCGTGCATCCGATCGCCCAGCGTCGCCGGGTCGGGCAGGCACGCGGCGACGACGTCCCGGGGCGAGACCGCGACCGGGCCGGCGGAACTCGGCACGGTCACCGGGCCGGTGCGGTCCAGGCCCAGCAGGTGCAGCGTCTTCAGGGTCTCGATGAACTCGCGGCCCAGGCCGTACTTGAACGTGACGCGGCGCGCGTCGACCCAGCGCGGCACGAGCAGCACCTCCTCGTGCTCCACGTTCACGCACTCGACCGGCCCGATGCCCTCCGGGAAGTCGAACACCTCCGGTTCGCTGAACGGTTCGGTGGTGAACCACCCTCTGTCGGCCTCGTAGACGATCGGGGGGTTGAGGCATTCCTCGATCGTGGTCCAGATACTGAAGGACGGGGCGAAGTCGTAGCCGTCGACCGTCAGATTCGCGCCGTCGCGGACACCGATCTCCTCGATCTCGTCGAAGAGTTCGTCGGCCGCGTACCGGGCGAAGACGTCCGAGAGGCCCGGCTCCACACCCATGCCGACGAGGGCCAGCGCGCCCGCCTTCGCCCAGTCCTGCGCCTGCGCGAACTGCTCGTCGCCGAGCTTGACCCCGCACTCCTGGTACGGGCGCTCGGCGTGCGGCCGGGACAACGACATCGCCATGTCGAGGTAGGTGGCGCCCGCGGTGCGCGCCGCACGGAACAGGGGCATCACGAAGCGCGGGTCGGTGGCGTTGAGGAGGACGTCGCAGGAGTGCCGGCGCAGCAGTTCGGTCACCGCCGCCTCGTCGCTCGCGTCGACGCGCTCGGCCAGGAACCGGGTCCCCTCGCCGCCGAGGGCCGCGACCGCCGCCTCGGCCCGCGCCAGGTGGTAGTCGGCCACCACCATCGCGTCGAAGAACGAACGCCTGGCCGCGATCCGGGTGATGGCGGTGCCCACACCACCGGCCCCCACGAGCAGTACACGCATGACATGAACTCCATCGGTCGAAGGTCGTCGAACGTCGTTGAAGGTCTACGAACGTGGGGCCCCGGCGGAGATACAACGCCGCCGCTTCACATAAGGTCAATGGCGTTGGCGTAAGGAGCTGCCATGCCCAAACCGGTGGTGCCCGAGGAGAAACGGCGCAGGCGCCGGCCCACCAAGAGCGGCACGGTGCTCTCGGAGCGGCTGATCGTCGAGACGGCCCTGCGCATGCTGCGCGAACACGGCAGCGCCGGCCTCACCGCCCGCCGCCTCGGCCTCGCCCTGGACGCCGACCCGAGCACGCTCTACCGCTACTTCCGCGGCATGGACGAGCTGACCCTCGCCATCGGCGACGCGCTCATCGGACAGGCCCTCGACGGCTGGGAGCCGACGGGGGAGTGGCGGCCGGACCTGCGGGCCGTCGGGCTGCGCATCCACACCGCGTACGTCGCCCACCCGCAGGCCGCCCTTCTCACCACGAGCCGGGTCACCGGCCGGGCGAACGAACTGGCCGCCGACGAGGCCGTGTTGGACATCCTGCGCAAGGCAGGATTCCCGCTGCCGGACACCGTGCGCATCTACCACGCCTTCATCGACCAGACCCTGGCCTTCGCCGCGCTCGACGCCGCCTCGCTGGCCCTGCCGAGCGACTCGCTGCGCGCCGACGAGGACATGTGGCGCTCGACCTACGCGCGGCTGCCCCGCGCCACCCACCCCCGCATCGCCGAGGCGGCACCCCTGCTGGCCACCCGCATGGTCACCAGCGCCTATCCGACGGCCCTGGAGATGCTCCTGGAGAGCGCGCAGGCGCAGCTTCCGTCGGGTTCCCAGGTGCCTGTCCGGCGGAGCAGATCGCAGGAAATCGGCGGCGCCCCATCAGCGCAGGTGGGCGTGCCGGACCCCGCGTCTGCGGCATGATCCGCCGGACAGGCCCTAGCCGCGCAGCGCCTCCGCCGCGGTCGCCACCACCGCCTCGGCCACGGCCGCCAGCGCCGGTGAGTCGAGCTTCCACTGCTGCCAGTACAGCGGTACGTCGACCGTGCGGTCCGGGGCCAGCGGAACCAGGCGGCCCGCGCGCAGCAGGGCGTCCGCCTGCACCTCGGGCACCAGGCCCCAGCCCAGGCCGGCCGCGACGGCCTCGACGAAGCCCTCCGAGGCGGGGACGAAGTGCCGTACGGCACTCGCCCCGCGCCGGCTCCTGCGCAGCCTGCGCACGAAGGCGTCCTGGAGGTCGTCGCTCCGGTCGAAGGCCAGCACCGGTGCGTGCACGAGCGCGTCCCGCAGCGGTCCGTCGAGATGCCGCTCGGCGAAGTCCGGGCTCGCCGCCGCGACGTAGCGCATCCGGCCCAGGGTCCGCACGGAGCAGCCCGCCACGGGATCGGGCGACGAGGTCACCGCGGCCATCACCCGGCCCTCCCGAAGCAGCGCCGCCGTACGGGTCTCGTCCTCGCGGCGCAGCTCGAAACAGAGCCGCGACCGCTCCGGAACGCGCGTGAGCGCCCCCAGGAACCACGTCGACAGGGAGTCCGCGTTCACCGCGATCGAGACCCGGGTCGGCTCCCCGTCGTCGCTCATGCCCAGCTCGGCGCGCGCGTCCCGCTCCAGCCGGGCCAGCTGCCGGGCGAACCGCACGACGACCTCGCCGGACTCGGTCGGCCGCACCGGCTTCGTCCGCACCAGCAACACCCGCCCCGTGCGCTGCTCCAGGGCCTTCACCCGCTGGCTGACCGCCGACGGCGTCACGTGCAGGGCGGCGGCCGCCGCGTCGAAGGTGCCCTCGTCCACCACCGAGAGCAGCGTCCGCACCTGGTCGAGAGGGAGATCGGTCATCATCACGGCAGCTAATGGTACGTAAGAATCTTTAGCTGTACTCCCGGTGATCGCTTCTCTAGCGTCGAGGTCATGCCCGCCTCCCTCACCGCCGCGGCCGCCGGATTCGGCACCGGCCTCTCGCTCATCGTCGCCATCGGCGCGCAGAACGCCTTCGTCCTGCGCCAGGGGATCCGCCGCCAGGAGGTCCTCGCCGTCGTCGGCATCTGCGCCCTGTCCGACGCCTTCCTCATCGCCCTGGGCGTCGGCGGCGTCGGCGCCGTGGTGGTCGCGTGGCCGGGGGCGCTGACCGCGGTCGGCTGGATCGGCGGCGCGTTCCTGCTCTGCTACGGCGCCCTCGCCTCCCGCCGGGTGTTCCGGCCGGGCGGCGCCCTGCGGGCCGAGGGCGCGGCGGAGGGCTCGGGCCGGCGGGCGGTGCTGACGTGTCTGGCGCTGACCTGGCTCAACCCGCACGTCTACCTCGACACCGTGTTCCTGCTCGGTTCCGTGGCCGCCGACCGCGGCCCGCTGCGCTGGACGTTCGGCCTCGGTGCCGCCTTCGCCAGCCTGTGCTGGTTCGCCGCGCTCGGCTTCGGCGCCCGGCTGCTCGGCCGTTTCCTGGCCAGGCCGGCCGCCTGGCGGGTGCTGGACGGACTGGTCGCCGCGACGATGATCACCCTCGGCGTGCTGCTGATCGCCGGGGCCTGACAAGCAACTCCGCCGGAGCCTGACAAGCCCTCCGGCCGCAACCTGAGCATGCGGATCCGGAACGCTCGGCCGGTGCTGCGATAGTGATCCCCGGTCCGAAAGATGTAACGAGCAACCAGGGATCCCGTGGACACCAGCGAGAGCAGCAGCGAACCACAGACGCCGACCGCGGACGAGGTGAAGCAGCCCCGGAGCGGATGGCGCCGCTGGGCCATGGACACCCGTCCCCTGCGCATCCCGGCCTACCGCCGCCTGTGGTCCTCGACCGCCGTCACGGCCGTCGGCAGCCAGCTCACCGCCGTCGCCGTACCCAAGCAGATCTACGACATCACCGGCTCCTCGGCGTGGGTCGGCGCCGCGAGCATGGCCGGTCTGCTGCCCCTGATCGTGTTCGCGCTGTGGGGCGGGGCGGTCGCCGACACCATGGACCGCCGCAAGCTGCTGTTCATCACCAACAGCGGCATAGCCGTCACCTCGGTCCTGTTCTGGGTGCAGGCCGTCACGGGCCTGGAGTCGGTGGCCGCGCTGATGGTGCTGCTCGCCGTGCAGCAGGCCTTCTGGGGGCTGAACGCCCCGGCCCGCAACGCCTCCATCGCCCGCCTGGTCCCCGAGGAGCAGCTGCCCGCCGCCAACGCCCTCGGCTCGACCGTCATGCAGACCGGGCAGGTGGTCGGACCGCTGCTCGCCGGCGTGCTCATCCCTGTCATCGGCCTGCCCGAGCTGTACCTGATCGACGCCCTGGCGCTGTGCGTCACGGTGTGGGCGGTCTACCGGCTGCCCGCGCTGCCGCCCCTGGCGTCCGCGACGGTACGCCGCGCGGGCGTACGGGAGATCGCGGCCGGCTTCCGCTACATCTCCGCGCACAAGGTGCTGCTGCTGTCCTTCCTCGCCGACATCGTCGCCATGGTCTTCGGCATGCCCCGCGCCCTGTTCCCGCAGCTCGCCGCCGAGACGTACGCCTCCTACGGCGAAGGGCTCGCGCTCGGTCTCCTCTTCGCGGCGATCCCCATCGGCGCGGTGGTCGGCGGACTGTTCTCCGGGACGTTCTCCCGGGCCCGCCGGCACGGCTGGATGGTCATCGGCGCCGTCGTCGCCTGGGGTCTCGCCATCACCGGCTTCGGACTGAGCGGCAGTCTGTGGCTCGCGGTGGTGTTCCTGGCCGTGGCCGGGATCGCCGACATGGTCTCGATGGTCTTCCGCGGGGCGATCTTGCTGTCGGCCGCCACCGACGAGATGCGCGGCCGTATGCAGGGCGTCTTCACGGTCGTCGTCGCGGGCGGCCCCCGCCTCGCCGACGTCCTGCACGGCACGGCCGGCTCGGCCTTCGGCGCCCGTACGGCGGTCGCGGGCGGCGGCATCCTGGTCGTCGCCGTCATGCTCAGCCTGGCCTTCGCGGTACCGGCGCTGCGCCGCTACCGGATCTGAGACCGGCCCCTACAGGGCGCTGCGCCGGCGCAGCGTGTACTGCTCCATGAGCTTGCCCCGGGTCGTCTCCAGCCGGTGCGCGAGGATCTCGGCCACGCTCCGCACCAGGATCAGCCCGAGCTGCGCGTCCTCCTCGCACAGCCCGAGCACGGCCGCCGCGTCGAACTCGTGGGCCCGGACCGGGCTGAAGGCCTCCGCGCCGAAGTCCCACTGGTACGGCGGGAACAGCCAGGACCAGCCGAGCAGGTCGCCCGCACCGAGACTGGCGACGGTCACGCGCTGCTGGGATGTCACCTGCTGGGTGAGGGAGACCGCGCCCGAGCGGATGACCCAGAAGCGGTCGGCCGTATCCCCGGCCTCGAAGATGCGGGTGTCCTCGGGGAAGGAGACCTCCCGGGCGAGCGTCATCAGACGGGCGCGCTGGGGCGGCGGAAGGGCGGTCAGCAGTTTGATCGCTTTGGTCATGACGCGGGGCTCCTCGCCGGCGATGGATTCCGGTTTTTCCCTACGCCCATTTCAACGGCTGCCGCCGCCCCGGGCACCTCGGCGGACCGAAGAATCGAGCGCGGACGCAGAAAGGCTCCGCGTGTCTTTGGGTATCGCGGGTCTTTCGGCCTCGAAGGCATGACTCGAGGGCATGAAAAAGCCCTGGCTGGACGGGGGAGACCAGCCAGGGCCGTAAAGGGTGGCACACGGAGGACGGATGCGGTCGACCCCGTGGTCACGTGAATCAAACGTAAACCATCTATGCGGGTTGCGTGTAGTCGTGTCCAGGGCACGTGACCTGTTTCACTCCGTGTCACCAGATTCTCCTTCGGCGTCCCGGGTCACGACCCTGATCGTCTCCAGCTCCGGATCGCTCGCGTCGGGCAGATTCATGCCCGCGGCCAGGCCGGTGCGCAGGTACCGCAGCAGCGGCTCGGTCAGCCGCTCACCGGGGAGAAAGGCCGGAATTCCGGGCGGATACGGCGTGATCATCTCCGCCGCGACACGGCCGGCGGCCTCGGACACCGGCACTTTCTCGGCGGGCCCGAAGAAGGCGTCCCGGGGCAGGCGGGCCTGGGTCAGCCGCAGTTCGGACGGCGACGGCACCTCCACGTGCGGAGCCGGACGCAGCTCGGACGCCGCCCGCGCCAGGTCCTTGAGTGACGCGAGCAGTTCACCGGCTGTCTTGTGGTCGTCGGCGTGGGTCAGCTGCGCGCCGATGCGCCGGTGATCGGTCAGATGCGTGTCGATGCTGCGGTGCTCGCGCAGCCAGTCGGCCGCCTGGTACCCAGTGATCCCGAGCTCCTCGAGATCGATGACGCCGGGCAGCGGGTCGAGGTCGTCGGCCAGCCCGGGGCCGCAGAAGTCCTCCCGGCCGTTGACGTGCATCCCGTCGATCTCCTCGATGGCTGCCTGGACCTCGGCGGCGAGCTCCAGCGCGCCGCCCATCAGCTCCTTGCCGTGCAGGGCCATCTGCCGGCGCCAGCCGTCGAGGCCGGCGAGCAGCAGCACCGAGGGGCTGGTGGTGCCCAGCAGGTCGGCGCGCATCCCCAGCAGTTCCGGCGGCACGAGGTCGCCCTGGAGGTGGAAGACGGAGCCCTGCTCCAGGCCGCTGCCCATCTTGTGGATGCTGGTCACACAGATGTCGGCGCCGGCGTCCATCGCCCAGGACGGCAGATCAGGATGGAAGGGCAGGTGCGCGCCCCAGGCCTCGTCGACGATCAGCGGGACCGAGCGGCGGTGACAGACCTCGGCGATCGCCCGCAGGGCCGCGCAGGCGCCGTACGGCGTCGGGCTGGTGACCAGCGCGCCCTTCGCGTCGGGGTGTGCGTCGAAGGCCTCGTCGCACTCCGCGGCGGACGGCGGATGCGCGATGCGCCGTTCGGCGTCCCACCGCGGCTCGAGCCAGACGGGCTCGATACCGGACAGGATCAGGCCCGAGACGACGGACTTGTGGGCGTCCCGGCCGATCAGCAGCTTCTGGTGCGGCCCCGCGACGGCCAGCATCGCCGCCTTCACGGACAGGGAACTCCCGCAGGTGCTGAAGAACGTGTGCTCCGCGTGCACCGCGTCGGCCATCAGCTCCTGGGCCCGTTGCAGCACCCGGCCCCGGGTCAGCCGGTCGTCCAGGCCGCCCGACGCCAGCACGTCACCGAGGAACACCGCCGCACCGAGCACCTCCCGCACCGCGGGGTCGGCACCGCGGGCCTGCTTGTGGCCCGGCGGCGCGAACGACAACCGCCCCTTGCGGTGATAGTCGGCCAGGGCCTCCAGGACGGGCGCGCGGGTGTGATCAGCAGTAACCATGGAGCCCCGGGTTCCCGGCCGGGGCGATCGTCAATCAGCGCGTCCGGCGACGGCCGGTGCGCGCAGGCGCCGGGCCCTCACTCCTCCTCGTCGTGCCGGCCCGGCGTGAGGATCTCGTCCAGCACCCTCAGTACGGCCTCGTAGGCCAGGTTGCGCACGGCCGCGTCACGGGCCCCGTCCGGGTCGGCCGATCGCAGGTCCTCGTGGCGCTCCCGCCATGTCTGCCGCTCTTCCTCCGCACAGGCCCTGGCGCGCTGCATGCGCCGCAACAGCTCGTCTGAGTCCACCACATCGGTCATGGCATCCGCGTACCCCGCAAACTCGATCGAATGGGTGGCTTCCGCCCCCATGACGAAGGTTTGGCAGGCCAAGGAGAGGTCAGCCGAAGAGGAGAGAAACCGCGGAGGCCCGCGCAGCGTGGGACGAACCGCTGCGGCGGGCGGGACAGCCGCCATGTCCGCGAGCGCGGGTGCCCGGACGCGGCCGCCGCGGACGGGGTCGGGTCCGACCTCATTCTTCAGCGATCAGGGAGTCAGGGCATGTGCGAGGAGCACAGGACCGAATTCGCCCTCGAACCGCTCGGCGCCGACCGGCGCGGGCCACCCCGGCCCTGCAAGCCGGCCGAGGCGCGCAGGGCCGTGGAGCGGGCCGTGGCCGAACGCTGCCGCGCCACCCACACCCGATGCGACGCGGACGCCCTCTCCGACGCCGTGCTCGTCGCCTCGGAACTCACGACCAACGCCATCCTGCACGGCGGTGGCGTCACGGACTTCCACGTCGACGTCTTGGGTCCCGGCACGGACGTGCGCCTGTCGGTGAGCGACCGCAGCGACGAACTGCCGGTGGTCCACGCCCCGGTGGACCGGCAGGGGCGGCGGCGGGTCGGCGGCCACGGCTGGCCCATCGTGTGCCGGCTGGCGCACGACGTCCGGGTGACCGACCTGCCGGCCGGCGGGAAGTGCATCACCGCAGTGGTGACCCTGACCTGACCGTCCTCGACATCTTTGACGTCCTGAACGTCCTGAATACTTTCCGCAACGGGAGTTTGGTCCCAGGACGGCAGGGCATTCGCAGTTTCGTGCTTCGGACCGGAGGCGCGCCAGCGGGAGCGGTACGGCTGCCCCGGGGCCCCCTTCCAGGCGATCCGGGCAGCCACCGTCCCGCGGCAGTTCCCTGAACCGACCGCTTCAGGAGCGATTCCGCATGCTCATCGACATATCGACAAGCCGTCCCGGCACGCCCGCTCAGCCGACCGCTCCCACCCGGCGCCGCCACGACGACGCCCCCGACACCACCGCCCTCTTCGTCCGGCTGGCCGCCCTGGAGGACGGCCCCGAACGGGACGCCGTCCGCGACGAACTCGTCACCGCGTGGCTGCCCATGGCCCACCGGATCGCCGGCCGGTTCCGCGACCGCGGCGAGTCGGTCGAGGACCTGCGGCAGGTGGCGGCACTGGGGCTGGTGAAGGCGATCGACCGGTTCGAGCCCGAACGCGGCGCCTTCGAGAGCTACGCCGTGCCGACCATCACCGGCGAGGTCAAGCGGCACTTCCGGGACCGGATGTGGGCGCTGAGGGTGCCCCGCCGGGTGCAGGAACTGCGCAACAAGGTCCGGGTGGCCCGTCGCGAGCTGACCCAGAACCCCGGTTCCCCCGAACCCTCGGCCGCCGACATCGCCGCCCACACCGGGCTGACCGAGGACGAGGTCACGGCGGGCATGGAGGCGCTCGAAAGCTTCAGCACCCTGTCCCTGGACGCCGAACTCTCCACCGGCGACGACGGCTACAGCCTCGCGGACACCCTGGGCGCCTCGGACACCTCGTACGACGTCGTGGTCGACCGCGAGTCCGCCAAGGAAGGCCTGCGCCGCCTGCCCGAACGCGAGCGCGCCATCCTCTACATGCGGTTCTTCGAGGACATGACCCAAAGCCGTATCGCCGACCGGCTCGGCATCTCCCAGATGCACGTCTCCCGGCTCATCAGCCGCAGCTGCGCCCGGGTACGCGACGAGGTGCTGGGACAGCACACGAGTAATCGCGGCACCGACGGACGGGCGGCCTGAACGAACGAGGAACGGGACGGTGCTGTTCGCAGTGGTCTTCTTCGCCACGGCACACCGACGGCGGGTCTGAATCAGCCGCGCACGGGGAACCCGGACCAGATGAACGAACCCGAGCTTCCGCCGGACGGCCGGGCCGTGGACGTCTACCTCGGCCTGCTGCGCATCCGTATGGACAACGAGGACTACCAGCTGCTCCTCAGCGTGGTCGAACCGGTGCTGCGGGCGATCGAGGAACAGCACCTGCCCGAGCTCGACTTCGCCTTCGACGAGACCCGCGCCGAGGGGCTCTCCCAGGAGATCCGTGACGAGGCCGCCCTGGTCATCGCGACCGCCGTCACGGGCAGACTGGACAACGAGGTGATCGAACTGCACATCGAGGACACCGGACCGGTCAGGGTGGTCACCGACGCGGCCACCGCGTCCGACCCGGTGCGCCTGAGCGAGATCGCCGACTTCATCCGCGAACGGCAACGGACCAATGAGGAACTGCGCGGCATCGCCGAGGTGAGCGACCTGCCCACGGACATCTGAGCGAGGCGCCCGCCACTACCCCTGTGGCGCGGCGACGGGAACGCCCAGCGGACGGGCCAGACCGGCCACCGACTCGTCCAGGCGCTGAAGATGCCGCAGCACGCGGTCGGTGACCCGGCCGTACCTCGGTGTGCCCGGGATCTCCGGCTCCAGGAGCGAGGCGATGCTCCGCCCGGTCTCGATCTTGGCGGCGGCCTCCTCGCCGCCGACGCGCGCGGAGATCGCCCCGATGTTGTGCGCGATGCGCCGGCCCGCCCGGCGCAGCCGCGGATCCGCCGCGATCGTCGGGTGGGTGGGCAGCAGCTCGGCCGTCGCGGCCAGCGAGCGCGCGTGGTACGCACAGGTCTCCAGGAGCGCGACGACGTACCGTGCGGTGTCGCGCCGGGCCCGCAGCGGCGTCACCGGGTGGGTGAGCGGCTGGGTGGCGGCCCGCAGATCGGCCAGTGCCTCGTCCAGGTCGCGCGCCTTGTCGAGCAGGTCCACCGGAGGGCCGCCACTGAGCTGTTCCACGGCCACCTCGGTGACGTCGGCGAGCCGGTCCAGCACGGTGACCAGGAGCTCGTTCGTACGGCGGTCCGTGTGCACCGGCAACACGAACGCCGCCGCGACGACCCCGCAGGCCGCGCCCAGCGCCGTCTCCTCCACCCGCAGGACGAGCACCGAGAGGCTGTAGGTGTGCAGCAGGGTGTAGAGCACGCCCAGGGCCGCGGTGACGAAGAAGGACATCAGCGTGTAGGACAGGGGCGCGGTGTAGAACATCGCGAACACGCACAGCAGCACCACCGCGAACGCCGTCCAGGTGTGCTGACCCACCAGGCCCGCCAGGACGATGCCGGCCACGACACCGAGCACGGTGCCCACGAGCCGGCGGTAGCCCTTGACCAGGATCTCGCCCGTGGATGCGGTGTTGATGAAGACGATCCAGCAGGTCAGCACCGCCCAGTACCAGCGCTGGCTGGAGAGGAACTCGCCGCCGACCATGGCGAGCGAGGACCCCACGGCGACCTGGACGGCCGCCCGTGTGGTGGGCCGCCGCAGCCCCGTGAGCTCCGCTTCGTCCCCTTCCCCGTCCTCGCCGGCGTCGATGGCGGCGTCCTCGGCGTCCAGTTCCTCGCGCGAACGGGCCGTCGCCGGGGTGTCGTCCGACTCGTCCTGGGCCCCGCCGAGGGCGATCCGCAGTCCCAGCACCGCGCGGGCGGCCTCGCCGATGCCCCGGAAGACGTCCTGGACGGCGACCGGGGCGGGGGGCAGGTTCTCCTCGTCGCGGTACCCGAGCAGCCGGTTGCGCACGTGGGACAGCCCGGTCCCGGTGTTCTCGGTGACGGGCCGCAGCACGAGCATGCGCAGCGCGTCGAGGTCACGGCGCAGGGTGGCGGTCGCCTCGTCCGGGACGGGCAGTCGACTCTCCGCCGGCACGGGCGCGCCCGGCAGATGCAGGGTCAGCGTGTTCGCCCGCTCGGCACTGCGCGCGGTCAGCAGCAACAGGCCCAGCCGCTCCGCGGCGATCTCGGCGTCCGCGATGCGGCGCTGCACGAGCCGCGCCGTGGCCGCGTCGGCGGTGCCTTCCTCCAGCCGGGCCTGGATCATCATCGCGGTCTCGTTCAGCCGGGCGGTGCCGCCGCGCAGATCCTCCAGCGCCTTCTCCACCTCGTCCGGCCCGGCGTCGAGCAGGGCGAGCTGGGCGGCCACCAGCTGGGCCAGCCGGGCCCGGAAGGCCTCGCGCAGCCGCTCCAGGATGCCCGCGGGCGTCTGGGGCACGAGCGCGAACCGCGCCAGCGCGCTGCTGACGAAGGCGATGCCGAGAGCGCCGTACAACTCGGGCAGACCGGAGACCGTGACGCCGACGAACAGGGACAGGAAGTAGACCTGGAAGCCGATCAGTCCGAGCGCGGTGCCGCGGTCGCCGAACCGGCGGCCGTACACGGCGCAGAAGATCAGCGCGAGGAAGAACAGGTCCCCGGCCACCACCCGCGAGCTGAGCAGCGCGCCCAGCGTCACGGCGGCCAGCGCCACCGGCAGGCCCAGGGCCAGCGTCACGGCCTGCGGACCGCGCTGTTTCTCCCGGATGGCGAAGGTGGCGACCATCGCCGCCATGGCCCCCGCCACCAGATGCGTGACATCGGCCCCCAACAGGGCGAGTACGGCCAGGGTGAGGGCGATGGCGGCCACGGTCCTGAGCCCCGCGGCCAGTCGCAGCAGTCCGGGATCGGATGCCGCGACGCCGTCCCGCAGCCGTGCCCGTACCGACCCTCCCGCTGCCTTCACGCCGCCGTACTCACTCCCTTTTCACGTCCTGTTGCACGTCATGATCCCCGCCATCAGCATGGCACGGACCGCCGACCGGCTTGGAGCCGGTCGGCGGTCCGGGGCGGTTCACGTCATTTGTGTGGAAGCGTCACTGCTCGATCCGCTCGGAGCCCTCGACATGGGCCCGCACCTGTTCCGGTGTCAGGCAGGCGGAGACGGCCTCCATGTCCTTCAGCTTGAGGGACCTGCCGGTCTGGAAACCGGTGCGGACGAAATCGTCGCCGGCGACCGCGTTGAGCACCCAGTTCGTCATGACCCGGGTCTTGGCGACGTTGGTGCGCAGCGCCGACCAGTGGTAGCCACGGGCCACGGCCTGGGCGGGCACACCGCGCAGTTCGATGCCGAGCGGCTTGGAGACGGCGTCCTTGCCGCCGAGGTCGACGACCAGACCGAGATCCTTGTGGACGTACGGCTTCATCGGCTGGTCGCGCAGCGTCGCGATGACATTGTCGGCGACGTGCTTGCCCTGCCGCAGGGCGTGCTGCGCGGTGGGCGGGCACATCGCGCCCTCCACACCCTTGGCCTCGTCGGGCACCGCGGCGGCGTCGCCGAGCGCGAACACCCCGTCCTGGCCCGGCAGGTTCATGTCGGTGGTGACCGCGAGCCGCCCCCGCACGGTCTCCGCTCCGAGCGTGGCGATGAGCGGGCTCGCGACCACACCGGCGGTCCAGATCAGGGTGCGGGTGGGGATCACCCGGCCGTCGGTGAAGGTGACCTCCTCCGGGCCCGCCTTGTCGATCGAGACCCCGAGCGAGATCTCGATGCCGCGCCGGCGCAGGATCTCACTGGCGCTGTGGCCGAGCTTGTCGCCCAGCTCCGGCATCAGCTTCGGGGCGATGTCGATCAGATGCCACTTGATCAGGCCCGGGTCCAGGCGGGGGTAGCGCTTGACGGCGGCGTGCGTGAGGCGCTGGAGACAGGCCGCGGTCTCGGTGCCGGCGTAGCCGCCGCCGACCACCACGAACTGGAGCCGGGCGGCGCGCTCGGCCGGGTCGTCGCTGGCGTCGGCGAGGTCCAGCTGGGAGATGACGTGGTCGCGGACGTACGCGGCCTCGGCGAGCGTCTTCATGCCGAAGGCGTGGTCGGTGAGGCCGGGGATGTCGAAGGTGCGGGTGACGCTGCCGGGGGCCAGCACGATGTAGTCGTACGGCTCGTCGACGATCTGGTCGGTGATGGTGCGGATGACGCAGACCTTGGCCTTGAGGTCCACGCCGATCGCGCCGCCCGGAATGATCCGGGTGCGGTACTTCTTGCTGCGGCGCAGCGAGACGGCGATCGACTGCGGCGTCAGCACGCCGGATGCGACCTGGGGCAGCAGAGGGAGGTAGAGCTGGTAGGCGCGGGGTGTCACCAGGGTGACATCGGCCTCGTCGGGGGAGAGCTTGCGTTCCAGACGGCGGACGCACTCCACGCCGGCGAAGCCTGCGCCAACCACCAGGATCCTGGGTCGTGTCACGGTGTTCATCCCTTTCTGCGGCTCCAGGCGGTCTGCCTCGAACGTCATTCACCTGCCCGTGGATCGCTGCTTCGCACCTCATCGATCCCACCGCCGTGCCGGCCGCTCCGCCGGCCGGGCACGGCAGGCAGCCGAACGCCTCGAGCACCACCATGCCCGCCCGGTGGCCGAAACGCACCGGGCGGGAGGGAAAGAAGTGATCACAAATCCCTCAGGCGCGCGAGGGCCTCGTCGATCCCCTCCGAGACCGGCACCGTGATGCTGACCCCCGTGAGGTCCAGGATGCGTCGTACGGGGGACGTGGGCGAGATGATCTGCACACTTCCCGGGAGGCCGCGGACCTCCTGGTACACGCGCAGGATGATGTTCATGCCGGACGAGTCCATGAACGGAACGGCCGAGAGATCGAGCAGGAAGTGACGCCGGCCGTGGTGGAGTTGGTTGGCGAGGTGGTGCTGGAACTCCGTCCCGGTGTCGACGTCCAGGTAGCCTTCCACCCTGATCAGGGCCACGTCCTCGCGGGGCAGGGTGACCTCGACGGACAGCGGGTTCTGGGCAAGGGTCACGAGTACCTCCAACGGGTGCTGACGGCCCCGGCCGGTTACCCGTGAACCGGTACGGCATGCACCCGAATGCGCGTGCGGGAGACGGGTATTTGGTGCTGTGAAGGCCGAGGGGCGTCGATCGCCCGTCCGTCGGCCCCTGACCACGACCGGTGAACCACTTGGGAAGAAGGGGCACCGTGGCCGTTGACAGAATCTGGTCGTACGCGCCGGACAGCGGGTACGCCGAGGGGCAGGACCTGACGGGCTTCGCCGTCGCCGCCGCCGACGGCACCCTCGGGCGGGTGGACCGGCAGGCCGGACCCGGCGGGATGCGGCACCTGGTCGTCGACACCGGCGTCTGGCTGTTCGGCCGGAGCGTCCTCGTTCCCGTGGGCGTCGTCACCGCCGTCGACACGCGGAGCCGGAAAGTCACACTGAGCTGCACCCAGGCAGAGGTGAAGGCCGCGCCCCGCTTCCAGACCGACAGCGAGACCCGAGACCCGGCGTACCTCACCGCCGTAGGTGACTACTACGACTCTCACGGCCGTACGTGATCACTACGATCGCCCGGCCCGCAGCCGAAACCCCGGCGCTCACCAGGGCAGAAAGACGTGCACATCCTTGCCGTGGTCGTCCGCGACCACGCTCACCTGGTCGCACAACGCGTGGATCAGGTGCCAGCCGATACCGCCTCCGCCGTGCCGGGGATCGAAGGGGCGCGGCGCCGGGGGCGTGGTGCTGGTGTCGTGCAGCGTCACGTGTACGCCGTCGAAGGTGCGGCGCATCCGCAGCGAGAAGGGGCCGGGGGCGTACTGGACCGCGTTCGCGGCCAGCTCCGTGACGACCAGCAGGATGTCGTCCCAGTACTCGGGGGCGGCCGGCGGGGAGGCGCGTGCGAGGTCACGCAGGAACCGCTCCGCGGCGAGGCGCGCACTCGTCACGTTCTGCGGCTCGCCCGCAAAACTGGTGCTGCGGCTCGGGATCGCCTCGGAAGCCAGTGTCTTGTCCCAACGCGGCTCGGTCGGCATGTCGTCTTTCCGGCCCGGCGTCAGCAGGGCTGTGTCCTCTCGGCTGCTGTCGTGTCCGCTGCTCTCGTGCCCGTCCTGGCCCTCTCTCTGTCTCTCGCTGGTCTCTCGCGTCGCACTGTTGCGTGTTCCCGTGGGCGCGGAGGCTACGCGTTCTTCGTCCCCGGGGTCGGCGACGGCAGGCGTGCGCCGCCCCCTCACCGGAACACGTTGTCCGCGTCGTCCCAGTTCGACAGTTCGTCCGGCACCTCACGCCGCACGCCGCTTCGCCTGCCGCCCGAGCGCGCCTGGTACATCGCGTCGATCTCGAACGCGTAGGTCTGCACGATGCGGTCCCGGCGCAGCTTCATCGAGGGCGTCAGCAACCCGCTGGCCAGGTCGAACGGTTCCGGAAGCACACGGAACACCCGGACGGACTCCGAGCGCGACACGGCGCTGTTGGCCGCCGCCACCGCCCGCGCGATCTCCTCCCGCAGGGCGTTCTCCTCCCGGGCCTCCCGGCTCGGCGTGTCGCTCTGCAGCGCCAGGCCCGCCCGCCAGTGCGCGAGGAACTCCGGGTCCAGGGTGATCAGCGCGCCCACGCAGGGCCGGTTGTCGCCCACGACCACCGCCTGGTGGATGAGCGGGTGCATCCTCAGCCGGTGTTCCAGCAGGGCCGGCGCGACGCTCTTGCCGCTGCTGGTGATGATGATGTCCTTCTTGCGGCCGGTGATCGTCAGATAGCCCTCGGGGTCCAGCCGCCCGATGTCCCCGGTGGCCAGCCAGCCGCCGTGCAGCGTGGACCGCGTCGCCGGCGCGTCGCCCACGTAGCCCTGGAACACCGACGGCCCGCGCACCAGGATCTCCCCGTCGTCGGCCACCCGGATGTCCGTGCCCGGCAGGGCCTGTCCGACCGTCCCGGACTTCTCCCGGCCCAGCGGCTGCATCGTGATCCCGCCGCAGGTCTCCGTCAGCCCGTACCCGTCGTGGACGTAGATGCCGATCCCCTCGTAGAAGAGGGAGAGATCACGGCCCAGCGGCGAGCCGCCCGAGGTGGCGCGGCGCGCCCTGCCGCCGAGCGCGCCCCGCAGCTTGCGGTACACCGTGCGTTCGTACAGGGCGTGCTGGAGACGCAGATCGAGGCCCGGCCCCGGTCCGTCGCCGAGCCGCTGCCGCTCGCAGGCCGCGGCGAAGTCCCGTGCCGTCTCGGCCGCCCGCTCGAACAGCGCGCCCCGGCCCGCCTGCTGGGCCGTGCGCAGGAAGGTCTTGTAGATCTTCTCGAACATCGACGGGACGGCGTAGAAGTAGGTGGGGCGGAAGGAGCGCAGCGCCGACGACAGCGCCTCCTCGCTCAGATCGGGTTCGTGCCCCATGAGCAGACCGCCGCGCACGCACAGGCACTGGATCATCAGGCCGTACACATGGGAGAACGGCAGAAACGCGAGGACGGACGCCTGCTCTCCCCGCGGTGCCGTCGTGTGCCGCCAGCCCGCGAGCAGGGTGTCGCAGGGGCTCGCCAGACCGCGGTGGCTCAGCGCGCACCCCAGAGGATGGCCCGTCGTACCGGAGGTGTAGGCGACGACGGCCGTGGAGTCCGGCAGCACGATGCGGCGCAGCGAGTCGATTGTGGCCTGCGGGATGAACTCGCCCCGCGCCACGAGTTCCTCGAGCGCCCCCGCGTCCAGCTGCCAGACGTGCCGCAGCCGGGGCAGGGCCGCGCACACCGAGCCGACCGTCATCACCGTCGGCTCGTCCTCGACCACCACGGCCACGCAGCCGGCGTCCCGGAGGATCCACTCGACCTGGTCGCGGGAGGACGTCGGATAGATCGGGACGATCTCGGCGCCCACGGCCCACAGGGCGTAGCTGAGAACCGTCCACTCGTACCGCGTGCGGGCCATGATCGCCACGCGGTGTCCCGGTGAGATGCCGGACGCGACCAGCCCCTTGGCCAGGTCCACCACCGCGTCCCGCAGTTCTACGGCGGTCACCTCCTCCCAGGCTAAGGAGGCGGCGTCGAGGCGGCGGGCGATCAACGGCAGGGTGGGGTCGAGGGCCGCCGTCTCGAAGACGCTGTCGGCGAGACCGCCGGTCATCGACGAGGCGGACGGGGGAGCGAGGGCGAAGTCGCGCATGCGCTGCTCCTGACGTGTACGGGGTGTGACTCCGCCGACGAGCACAGTCATCATCTGCGGTGCCCGAATCTAGTCGAGGCGGCAGTGCGGGGTGCCGGGATTGGAGAACTGGCCCGTCCTCGATGATCTCGGCGGGTTCGGGGGACTCGGACGGCATGACTCATTCGAATCCCGATCCCGATCCCGATCGCACCACCGGTCTGGAGCCGGGCGGCTCAGTGCCGCCGGGCGAGACCCCGCCGGCCGAGAGCAGCCTGCCGGAGGCGGGCCCCAGCCAGACGCACAATCCGCCCAAGGGCTGGTCCAAGGCGCCGCTGGCCGTGATCCTCGTCGTCGTAGTCCTGATCGCGGCGTTCTTCCTGGCGTACGCCATCGCCCTCATGGTGTGAGTGCTACGTCGTGCGGGGCTGCTCACACCTGCGTATGGCGCACGCACTCGGTGACGACGTCCCGCAGGCTCCCGGTCCGCTCCATCAGCTCCCGCTGCACCTGGGCGCCATTGCCGCGTCGCAGCTGTTCGGCGCAGGCCTCGCGGGCCCGGTCGAGGTCGCCGTTGTCGGCGAGGGCGTCCCCGATGTGGTGCAGCAGGGCCCGCACCACCGTCTCGGCGGGCAGGCGGCGCATGGTCGCCGGGTGGAGCAGTTCCTCGGTCAGTCCGGACCGGGCGGCACGCCAGGCCGCCAGCCGCAGCAGGCTCACGCTGTGCCCCATCGGCTCCCGGCCCGCCCGCCACTGGCGCGCGGCGGTCTCGACGAGGCCGCGGGCGAGGGTGGCGACGAGTACGGCGGTGTCGGCGTGCAGGCAGACGTCCGCGACCCGGATCTCCACCGTCGGGTAGCGCCGGGACAGCCGGGCGTCGAAGTAGATCATGCCCTCGTCGAGGATCACGCCGGTCGCCACCATGTCGGCGACCCTGCGGTGGTAGCGCTCGGCCGAGCGGAAGGGCTCGGTGGGACCGGCCGACGGCCACCGTTGCCACACCCGGCTGCGGTAACTGCTGTAGCGGGTGTCCTTGCCCTGCCAGAACGGTGAGTTGGCGCTGAGCGCGGACAGTACCGACAGCCAGGGCTGGATCCGGTCGACGACGGCGACGGCCTCCTCGTCGGACTCGACGGAGACATGGACGTGACAGCCCAGGACGAGTTGTTCCTGGGTGGCGATCCCGTACTGCCGCGCCATCCACTGGTAGCGGCGGCCCACGCCCACGGCGGGGCTCACGGGCAGCGGTGACGTGGCCAGCGCGGCGACTGTGCAGCCGCTCTCCCCGGCGTGCCGGGCGGCCTCCTTGCGGCAGCGGAGGATCTCCGCCCGCAGCTCCTCCATGCCCGACTGCGGATGCGTCGCGAATTCGAGCATCTGGTTGTGCAGTTCCTTCTCGAAGACGTGCTGATCGGGGTCGTCCAGCGCGGCGTGGGCGAGGACCGCGGAGGACCGCGCCTGCGGGTCGCCGGTCTCCGGGTCGACCAGGAGGAGCTCCTCCTCCACTCCGACGGTGCGCACGTGATGCAGCCTTTCTGTGTCCCCTTGGCGACGACGAGGATTGCTCGGTCGTACGACCCCGACTGCCCCTCTCGGGACGTTCGAACACGTGCCGCCGCCACGGGTCCTCAGCTGGGCGGCGGTACCAGCCACACCGTCGCGAGGGGCGGCAGCGTGAGCCGGACGGTGCCGTCCTCCGTTTTGATCGGATCGGGGTGGACGAGATCGCTGCCGCCGTACCGCGCGGCGTCGGTGTTGAGCGCTTCGTGCCAGAGGGGGATGCCGTCGGGGACGGAGAGCCGGTAGTCGTGGCGGACGACGGGCGAGAGGTTGGAGACGGCCAGCAGGGGAGTGCCCTCGGCGTCGAAGCGCAGGAACGCGAAGACGTTGTCCTCGGCGGCGTCACCGACCACCCACCGGAAGCCGGCCGGGTCGGTGTCCCGCTGCCACAGGGCCGGGGTGCGGCGGTAGACGGTGTTGAGGTCGCGGACCAGGTCCCGCACGCCCCGGTGGTCGGCCTCCGCCGAGTAGGCGGGGTCCAGCAGCCACCAGTCCGGCCCGTGCGCCTCCGACCACTCGGCGCCCTGCGCGAACTCCTGGCCCATGAAGAGGAGTTGCTTGCCGGGGTGCGACCACATGAAGCCCAGATAGGCGCGGTGGTTGGCGCGTTGCTGCCACCAGTCGCCCGGCATCTTCGACACCAGCGCCTGCTTGCCGTGGACGACCTCGTCGTGCGAGATCGGCAGGACGTAGTTCTCGCTGTAGGCGTACACCATCGAGAAGGTCATCTCGTTGTGGTGGTACTTGCGGTGCACCGGCTCGTGGCTGATGTACTCCAGCGAGTCGTGCATCCAGCCCATGTTCCACTTCAGCCCGAAGCCCAGACCGCCGCTGTCGGTGGGCCGGGTCACCCCGTCCCAGGCCGTGGACTCCTCGGCGATCGTCACCACGCCGGGCGCCCGCCGGTACACGGTCGCGTTCATCTCCTGGAGGAACGCCATCGCGTCCAGATCCTCGCGGCCCCCGAACACATTGGGCGCCCACTGGCCCGAGTCCCGCGAGTAGTCGAGGTAGAGCATCGAGGCCACGGCGTCCACGCGCAGGCCGTCGATGTGGAACTCCTCGCACCAGTACACGGCGTTGGCGACGAGGAAGTTGCGCACCTCCACCCGCCCGAAGTCGAACTCGTACGTCCCCCAGTCCGGATGCTCCGCCCGCCGGTCGTCCCCCGGCTCGTACAGCGGGTCCCCGTCGAAGCGGGCCAGCGCCCAGTCGTCCTTCGGGAAGTGCGCCGGCACCCAGTCCATGATCACGCCGAGGCCGGCCCGGTGCAGGGCGTCGACCAGGTACCGGAAGTCGTCCGGTGTGCCGAGCCGTGCCATCGGCGCGTAGAACCCGGTGACCTGGTAGCCCCACGAACCGCTGAAGGGGTGCTGCGCGACCGGCATCAGCTCGACATGCGTGAAGCCCAGGTCCCGCACGTACGACGGCAGTGCGTCCGCGATCTGGCGGTACGTCAAACCCGGTCGCCAGGACGCCAGATGCACCTCGTACACGGAGAACGGCGCCTCGTGCACGGGCACGTCCCCGCGCCGGGCCATCCACTCCTGGTCGCCCCACTCGTACCGCGAGGAGGTCACGATGGACGCCGTGTCGGGCGGCACCTCGGCGCGGCGGGCCATCGGGTCGGCCTTGAGGAACCGGCCGCCGTAGCGGGAGGTGATCTCGAACTTGTACCGGGCGCCCTCACCGATGCCCGGCAGGAACAGCTCCCACACGCCGGACGCCCCGAGGGACCGCATCGGGAACGCCTGCCCGTCCCAGAAGGTGAACTCCCCGGCGACCCGCACTCCCTGGGCGTTCGGCGCCCACACGGTGAAGCGGGTGCCTCTCACGCCCTGGTGGGTCATCGGCTCGGCGCCGAGCGCCTTCCACAGCTGCTCGTGCCGCCCCTCACGGATCAGGTGGAGGTCTGTCTCGCCGAGGGCGGGCAGGAAGCGGTACGGGTCGTGCACCTCCTGCTCGCCGTCCGCGTACGCCACCAGCAGCGTGTACGCGGGAATCGCGGCGAGCGGCAGGACGCCACAGAAGAGACCGTCTCCCTCCGAGGCCAGTGGTGTGCGCTCGCCGTCGACCACGACGCTCACCGAGCGGGCGAACGGGCGCAGCGCCCGGAAGACGATGCCGCCCGGGACCGGGTGGGCGCCGAGCAGCGCGTGCGGATCGTGGTGGGCGCCCGCGAGCAGACGCTGCCGGTCGACGGCGTCCAGTGGGGGAGCCGTACCGCGGGGGGTCGGTCCGGAGGGCTCGGGCAGCGGGGTGTCGTCGCGCAGGGCCACGGGTTCAGTCTCCTCTCACGGCGAGACGCTCGATCGCCGCCATGGGTACGGGGAGCCAGTCCGGGCGGTGCCTGGCTTCGTAGAGCACTTCGTACACGGCTCGGTCCGTCTCGTACGCCCGCAACAGACCGTGCTTCTTGCGCGGATCCCAGCCGGCGCGGAAGGCATAGCCCGCGCAGAAGGCCTCCCGGCAGCGGCGCGCCCACTCCGGACGCCACGGCCGGCGCTGCCGGGCGGCGTAGTCGAAGGAGCGCAGCATGCCGGCGATGTCCCGGACCGGGGAGTGGGCGCTGCGCCGCTCGGCGAGCGGACGGGACGGCTCGCCCTCGAAGTCGATGACGAACCACTCCCGGCCGGCCCGCAGCACCTGCCCCAGATGCAGGTCGCCGTGGATGCGCTGGGCCGGCGGCCCGGGATCGCAGGTCGCGAGCGCGCCGAAGGCGGCCCGCAGCCCGGGGACGAACGGTTTGAGCGCCGGCACACAGTGCGCGGCGCAGTCCAGCCGCTCGGTCATCGCCGCCGCCGTACCGCCGTTCTCGCAGTGGGTGTCGGCGGGGAAGGCCGAGGCCAGCGCGAGATGCACCTCCGCCGTGGCCTGCCCCAGCTCGCGTGCCCGCACGGTGAAGTCGGCACCGGTGGCGAGCGCGCGCAGCGCCAGCGTCCAGCCGTCGGACGCGTCGCGCAGATACGGCTGGAGCACGCCCAGCGTCGCCTCCTGCGGATGCCTCGTGCGAAACCAGGCCACGGGGGCGGGCACCCGGCGGCAGCCCTGCCCGGCCAGTGCGCCCGGCACCTCCAGGTCGGGGTTGACGCCGGGCTGGATGCGCCGGAAGACCTTCAGGATGAACTCGTCGCCGTACACCAGCGAGGAGTTGGACTGCTCGGCGTCCAGCAGACGCGGCGGCAGCCCGGCCGGCACCGATATGGACGGGTCGCACTCGAAGCGCAGGGGACCGGCCCTGCCCGGGTACCGCAGCCGGTCCAGGAGCAGCTGCGCCGACCGGGGATCGCGCAGCGCGTCGTAGACCGCCAGACCGGCCAGCGGTCCCTGTGTCGCCCTGCCGATGAGCGCCCGTCCGAGGCGGGGCGACAGGTGCTCCCGCAGACCGAGCAGCAGCTGGTAGCAGTCCCCGGCCGGGGTGCCGCCGCCGGGGGTCGGCATCCCCGCGGGACCGGTCTGCACCAGCAGATGCAGACAGTCCGGGAACAGCTCGGTCATCGACAGCAGACCGAGATCCGTGACGGGCCGGTCCTTGCCCGCGAACCAGCGCTGCCTGGGCAGCCACTCGCGCAGCATTCCGTCGAGCGAGACCATCGGGTCGGCGACGACGGTACGTCTGGGGCTGAGGGATGCGGTCTTCGGCATGGTGACGCGTCCTTTCGTCGGCACACGCTCAAAGTCGTCGACCGATGCGGGATGCGACTCGGGAGAGCCGGAACCAGTAGAAGCCGTGGCCGCCGAGGGTGAGCAGATACGGCAGTTCACCGATGGCCGGGAAGCGGACCCCGCCGAACAGTTCGACCGGGTGCCGCCCGTCGAACTCACGCAGATCGAGCTCGGTCGGCTGCGCGAACCGGGCGAAGTTGTTCACGCACAGGACCAGGTCGTCCTCGAACTCCCGCAGGAAGGCCAGCACCGCCGGGTTGGAGGACGGGAGCTCGGTGAAGGAGCCGAGGCCGAAGGCGGGGTTCTGCTTGCGGATCTCGATCATGCGGCGGGTCCAGTGCAGCAGCGAGGAGGGCGACGACATCGACGCCTCGACGTTGGTGACCTGATGGCCGTAGACCGGGTCCATGATGGTCGGCAGGAACAGCCGGCCGGGGTCGCACGACGAGAAACCCGCGTTGCGGTCCGGTGTCCACTGCATGGGGGTGCGGACGGCGTCGCGGTCGCCGAGCCAGATGTTGTCGCCCATGCCGATCTCGTCGCCGTAGTAGAGGATCGG
>NZ_JBFAIR010000058.1:0-47093 GCF_040654815.1 Streptomyces sp. NPDC050619
CCCCGGATCCCTGAAGGGACCGGGGCGAAGGCCTGCGCACGTGCGAGCAGCTGTCTGCGGGGTCAGTCGCCTCCTTGGAAGGAAGTCGGAAGGAAGGAAGAAAGAGGGAAAGGAAGAGAGCGTCAGATCCGCTTCTCGGACCGGCGGCGCATCCAGAACACCCCGCCGCCGATGGCGGCCACGGCCACGAGCCCGCCGCCGATGGCCATGTCGGTGGGCGTCGCCCCGCTGGAGCTGCTGCCGCCGAGGCCGCCCTGGACGCCGCCGATGACGGTGAAGGCCGCCGGGTTGCTCAGGGTCTGACCGTCGCACTTGACCGTGATGCTGTGCGAACCCGGGCGGGCGTCGCTCTTGACCGTCGCGGTGCCCTTCGACGTCTGGTTGGCGCCGCCGATGGGCGAGAGCGTGGTCGTCGGGAACGCGTCCGAGCTCATGGTGCCGCCATTCGGGCAGCCGTCGACCGTGACGGTCAGCTGCCCCCCGCGGGCGATGACGCTGGGCAGGGCGACGATGTTGCTCGGGCGAGCGCCCATGCCGTCCAGCGCGACGGCCATGGGGGCGGCGAGCCCGAGAGCGGCGACCGCGGCGCCGGTGGCCGCCAGGGCACGAGTAGTACGCATGTGATCCTCCGCGGGAGGCGCCCCGGGAACCGTCCCCGGTCGATCGGCGAGAAAACGCCTCCCAGAAAGACCCTCAGACGCCTTGCGCGGACCCGCATTTCGGGAATGGTCCGTCCTGGTGAGGGGACACGCCGAGCGAAAAGCGCACAATCGGATATCACCGCAGGTCACGGACCGTCAGAAAATTCCTGGCCACGGCAACTCGGATGGCGCACCGAGGCAGCCGCGGGCCACCCGTTCGCATGCGCCCCGTCGCCGGTTTCGCACGCGGGACTTAGCGTTCTCGTATGCGCGAACAGACGTGGCGACGGCCGCGTCGAGAGGGGAAGTCGAATGTATGCGTCCAACCTGGCCGAACTGGCCGAAGAGGAGGAGCGGCGGAAGAAGCGCGCTCCTTGGGGCGTGATAGCGCTTGTTCTGCTGACCGGCCTCGCGCTCATTCGGAATGGTTCGGGCGAGTTCGACGTCGGGCCGCCGCAGCCCGCGGCCGCCGCCGCGGCGGACACCCGGATGCCCAAAGACACCTTCGGCCGGGCTCCCGAGCCGCTGCCGTACGCCCTGCCCGACCGGGTCGCCATCCCGTCGATCAGGGTCGACGCGCCGATCCTGCCCGTCGGGCTGGACGCGGACGGCTGGGTCGGCGCGCCGCCGCCGGAGGACCCGAACCTGGCCGGCTGGTTCACCGGATCGGTCACTCCGGGCGAGAAGGGCACCGCGGTCCTCGTCGGCCACGTCGACAACCAACAGGGCCCGGCCGTTTTCTACGGACTCGGGGCCCTGAAAAAGGGAAATCGCGTCGAGGTCGCCCGCAAGGACGGAAAGACGGCCGCTTTCGAGATCTACGGCATCGAGGTCTTCGAGAAGAACAACTTCCCCGGCGACCGTGTCTACGGTTCCAAGGGCTCCCCCGAATTGCGGGTCATCACCTGCGGGGGCGGTTTCTCCAAACAGGGCGGCTACAACGGGAACGTCGTCGCCTTCGCCCGCCTGGTCGAGGTCCGCTGAGCGCTCCCCGGCCGGGCGGGCGACGTCCGGTCATGCGTACCGCCGGTGGCGCCCCCCGGTTATGCGTACCGCCGGTACGGCACGGTGATGTGGTAGCCGGAATCCAGCAGTTGCGGCAGATAGTCCCGCAGCGCCCGGACACTCTGGGCGCGGTCGCCCCCGGCGTCGTGCGAGAGCACCACGACACCGGGGGCGGCGCCGCGTTCCACGCGCCGGACGATGGTGCGGGTGCCGGGCGTCGACCAGTCGAGGGTGTCGACGGTCCAGGCCAGCGGTTCCATGCCCAGTTCGGCACCGAGCTGGAAGACCGCCCGGTTCCAGGCTCCGTAGGGCGCGCGGAACCACAGCGGCCGTTCGCCGTACGCCTCCTCGATGACGTCGCAGGTACGTTCCATCTCGGAGCGGATGCGCCCGCGGGTGAGGCGGGTGAGCATCGGGTGGGACCAGGTGTGGTTGCCGACGACGTGTCCCTCGTCGGCCATGCGGGCCAGCAGGTCGCGATGCTCGACCGCCATCTCCCCGCACACGAAGAACATCGCGCGGACGTCGTACTTCGCCAGGGTGTCCAGGATGTCCGGGGTGTAGCGGGGGTCGGGCCCGTCGTCGAAGGTCAGCACCATGGAGCGGCCGCGCCCGGACACGCGCAGGAACGGCTCGCGCCGTACGAGGGTCCGGCCGGGCTCGGTCCGGGGCGGGCTGTATCCGGCCAGGGGCTGAAGGCGGTAGGCGGAGGGCTTGAGCGTGCGGCGCGCCTGGGGACCGGTGGCGGGGGCGGGCCCTGCCGGCTCTCCGCCCGGGCCCAGCGAGAGCAGACCGGCCGTGCCGGCCGCCCCGAGCGCGGCTGCGCCGGCGAGCAACGCCCGGCGCCGCGTGCACAGCCGTGTGAGCAACTGATCCTTCGTCATGACTCATCAGTCGCCCGCGGCGGACCCGACGCACCACAACAACACCGGGCCGGCGGCACGATTCCACCCACGCGGCCTATGACTTGGCGGCCTCCAGGTGGAATCCCGCCCACCCGTCGAGCAGCCCCGCGGGGCGGTGCGACCTCCGTCCTCCGATAGCCTCACAGCCGTGACGGAACAGCACTCGCAGCACTCGCACCAGTTCGAACGGGGCACGGACGGGCCGAAGGTCATCGTGGTCGGCGTGGACGGATCCGACTCCTCGCTCCGGGCCGCGGCGTATGCCGGCGGCCTGGCCCGACGGCAGCACGCGCTGCTCGCCGTGGTGTACGTGCAGCCGGTGATCGCGGGGGGCGCGGCATTCGGGGCACCGGTCGCCGACACGACCGGGGAGATAGCCGAGAACCTCGTGGCGCAGATCCGGGAGGCGGCCGAGCACACCAAGGGGATATTCGACGTGCGCTGGGAGTTCCACACCTTCACCGGCGACCCCTACAACGGCCTGGTGAAGGCGGCCGACCAACTGAAGGCGGACGCGGTGGTCGTGGGCGCCTCCGAGCAGGCCGGGCACCGGATCGTCGGCTCGGTCGCGGTGCGGCTGGTGAAGGCGGGGCGGTGGCCGGTGACGGTGGTGCCGTAACCGGTCCGTGCGTGCCGCCGGGGGGCGCGGTCGGGCTCCCGCTGTCGGTGTCAGTCGGTGTCGGTGTCGCGGCAGGCGCTACGGCCGTCTGTCCCATCCGCCGACCGTCGTCCGTCGCGTCCGTCTCGTGCATCCGTGTGCTCGGCGGGACGCTGACCGGCGAACCGGCTACCGCCCCATGGCGAGCCCGTCCTTCGCCGCGCCCCGGCTCAGCGCCACATCCCGGATCCGGTCGCGCACGGCGCGCATGTCGGCGCCCGCGGCAATCGCGTCGTTGAGGTTCACCACCCGGCCCGCGTCGACGTCGAACCACTGCGGGACGAACTCGGCCTTCGTCACCTCCCAGCGGCCACCCGGCTCGGCGGGCGGGGCGAAGGTGAAGCGGCCGAGGGTGGACTGGTTGCCGCGCGGGTCCTGGGCGCCCTGGTGGTTGAACATCTCGCCGGCGATCTGGTCGCCCATGCCGTAGATCACCCAGGTGCCGTTGACCTTCTCGTACGCCTGCGGGACATGGGCGTGGGTGCCGAGGATCAGGTCGATGTCGGGACGGCCGCCGGTGCGCGCGGCGGTGAGCCGCCGGGCCAGGGCGAGTTGCCGCTCGTCGGGCGCGTCCTGCCATTCGGTGCCCCAGTGCACGGACACGACGACCACGTCGGCGCCCGCCTGCCGGGCCGCCCGGGCGTCCGCGAGGACCTTGTTCTCGTCGATCATGTTGACGGCCCAGGGCTGCCCCTGCGGGAGCGGGAGGCCGTTCGTGTCGTACGTGTACGCGAGATGCGCGACGTTCGCGGGGCCCGCGCGCAGGACCGTGACGGTGCGCGCCTCGGCCTCGGTGCGCGCCGAACCGGCGTGCCGTACGCCCGCGCGGTCGAGGGCGTCCAGCGTGCGCAGGATGCCCTGGGCGCCGTCGTCGAGGCTGTGGTTGGAGGCGGTGGAGCAGCCGTCGTAGCCGGTGGCGGCGAGGCCCTTCGCCACCTCGGGCGGGGACTTGAAGGTGGGGTAGCCGGTGTAGTCGCCGCCCGCGCCGTAGACGGTCTCCATGTGACACAGCGCCAGGTCCGCGCGGGAGACGACGGGTTCGATCCCGGCGAGCATCGGGCGGAAGTCGTAGCCGGTGCCGCCCGCGTCGAAGCGCGCCCGGTCGATGATCGAGCTGTGCGGGAGGACGTCGCCGGAGGCCACGAGTGTGAAACCGCGGGGACCGGTCGCGGACGGGGCCGGCCGCCCCGGCGCCTCGTGCTCGTGGGCCTGACAGGCGGCACCCGCGGCGAGGACGGCCGTGAGGGCCAGGGCCACCTGTCGACTGCGTGCAATCATCAGCTCACCCCTTGTAGTCATATTTACTCACTAAAGGTACGAAGCTGCGCGCGCCCGCAAACAATCCGGCCATTCCTCTTAGCCCGTCCGGGGTACCGGGCGGAGCGGAAGGAACCGTTCACCGAACCGTTCGCCGACGCGATCGACCGTCCGCCGCAGACCTGCGTCCCCGCCCTGTCCAGAAAGGCCTCCTTGTTGTGCCATACGGCCATGACGGCCGGAACCACTCTCACGAACGGGACGACCGCCGAGCACGAGCTCGCCGCACTGCAGCGCGAGCACGGCCGGCCCCTTTTCGCATTGCTCCTCCGGCTCTGTGACGGCGACCGACAGCGCGCCGAGGACCTCGTCCAGGAAACCCTCGTACGGGCCTGGCAGCACCCCGAGGCACTGCGCGCCGACGACTTCGAGTCCGTACGGCCATGGCTGCTGACCGTGGGGCGGCGGCTCGCGATCGACGCGCGGCGGGCCCGGCAGGCGCGGCCGGCGGAGGTCGGCGACGCGATCCTGGAGAACGCCCGGGTGTGCGCCGATCATGCCGAGCGGGCGGCCGCGACCCTCGATGTGCGCGAGGCTGTGAAGACACTCACTCCGGAACACCGTGAAGTCCTGGTGCTGGTGTATTTCCAGGGGGCGAGTGTGGCGGAAGCCGCGGAGGTCCTGGGAATCCCGCCCGGTACGGTGAAGTCCCGTGCGTACTACGCGCTGCGTGCCCTGCGCCGGGTGCTTCCGGGTTATGCGGCCGACCTGCGGTGAAACCGATTGTTGAGTCAAACCTCCGTAAAGCGCCTTGCCCCTGACCCCGGTTGAGTAATCGGCTGTCCTCATCCGTGTTCCGGACTGGGGCCCGATGAGGGCCCGGCGACGGGCGACGCGCACGCACCGGAGGAAGGCAGGAAGGGATGCTCCACAGAGGTCAAGAGAGCACGGACGGCACCGGCGGGGGCGAACTGACCGTCCCCATGGCCTGGTTGTACGCCGAGTACATCGCCGACGAGCTGCTGCGGTCCGGCGATCTGATGCCGCCGACGTCCTTCGAGTTCCGGGCCGGGCGGGACGCGCTGGCGCTGACCGTCTTCCTGTCCGACACCGACGGGGAACTGTCCGGCATCCAGGTCGTCTCCCAGCTGGAGACCTGGCTGTCGCTGACGGCGTACGACCAGCCGTGGCAGGACTGGGTGAGCGAGCGCATGGCCGCGCTCACCGCCGAGGCGGTCGCCGCGAACACTCCCGCGCCCGACCTGGAGCTGGCCCAGGCGGCCTGGCGCTGGCTGGAGGAGACCGAGCTGCTCGCCCCCGATCTGAACGCGGTGCCGGGCGGCGGTCCGGTGGTCGGCGAGGACGAGGGGCCCAAGGTGTGGACGCCGGCCTGGCAGCTCGGGTTGCCTCTCGGGCACCTCGCCATCCACCTTTTTTAGACTCGTTTCGACTGGGACCAATCCGTGGGTCCGGCCGCTCCGAATCCCTTGGTCGCGATTCTGTGTACGCCTTGAGTGATTCGGCTGCCGGGTGCGTACCGGTGGTAGCAGGGAGCAGGGAGTAACCCCGCTCACACCCAACGGCACGAGGATTCGGCATGAGGTCCCTGGAAAGGCATCGCGACGTCGGCGCTTACGCGCTCGGCGTGCTGGACGAGGCGGACGCCTTCCGCTTCGAGGACCACCTCATGGAGTGCACCCGCTGTGCGGTGCACGTGACCGAATTCGGCCCCACCGGCCGGCAGTTGATGCTGTACCGGCGGGCGACGCCGCGTGTCGTGCACCCCATGACCCAGCCCGGCCCCCGGCTGCTGGACCGGCTGCTCGGCGAGGTGGCGGCACGCAACCGGGCACGGCGCAGGCGGCTGCTGTACGCCGTGGCCGCGTCGGTGGTGCTCGCCGTGGCCGGGCCCTGGATCGCCATGTCGGCGGGCGGCGCCGACGAGTCGGCCGTGCGGCTCACCGCGACCGACGAACGGTCGGGTGTGTGGGCGCAGGTCACCACCGAGGGCGAGGCGTGGGGCAGCGGCGTGGAGCTCAAGGTCAAGGACGGAGCGGGTCCCCGCGCCTGCCGGCTGATCGCCGTCGGCCACGACGGCTCCAAGGAGACGGTGACCAACTGGAATGTGCGCCGGCACGACGCCCGGGCCAACACCATGCAAGGCGGCACGGCCATGCACCCCGCCCAGATCGCCCGTTACGAGCTGCGCACGATGGACGGCGAGCACCTGGTGACGCTGGAGTCTCGCTAGGCACCGATTTGCCACCGTCCGGAGCACACCACAAACTGGAACAAATGACGTGGAGCCACCGTTGGTCCGACTCTGCGCCGCCCCGACTCTCACGAACGAGGGGCTGACCCGGTGGAGAAAGAACTGCGAATCCTCCTTTCCGAGGAGGGAGCGGATCCCGAGCGCGTGGCCGATCTGACCAACTATCTGCGCGAGGAACTGCTCCAACTCGACGTGGACGACGTGACAGCCGTGCCCGGCGAGGAAGTTCCACCCGGTGCGCGGGCGGTGGACGTGACCCAGATCGGCTCCCTCCTGGTGGCCCTGGGCACTTCGGCCACCGCCCTGAGCCAGGTGGTGACCGTGCTCCGGGGCTGGCTGGGCCGGAGCCATCACGCCCGCCCGTCGCTGCGCCTGGCGCTGGACGACGACGTCCTGGACATCTCGGAGGCATCGGACGACCAAGTCGCAGCAGCCTTCGACCTCTTCGTGCAGCGCCATTCGACAGTGGAGAGCCAGACATGACGGAATCCCGGCATGCGCTGATCATCGCCAACGACCGTTACGACGATCAGGGGCTCAAGAAACTCCGGGCACCGGCACAGGACGCCGCGGCCCTCGCCGAGGTCCTGCACGATCCCGAAATCGGTGACTTCGAGGTCGATGTCGTACGCAACGAACCGGCCCACGTGATGCGGCGACGCGTCCAGACTTTCTTCAACGACCGCCGACGCGACGACATCATGGTGCTGCACTTCTCCTGCCACGGCATCAAGAGCGAGTCCGGCGAGCTGTACTTCGCCGCCAGCGACACCGATCCCCGGCTGCTCGACGCCACCGCCGTCCCGGCCCAGTTCGTCCGCCAGTGCATGTCCCGCACCCGGGCCGGCAGCACCGTCCTGTTCCTCGACTGCTGCTACGGCGGAGCCTTCTCCCGGGGGTCGTCCTCCGTGCGTGCCTCCGGGGAGGTGAACGTCCTCGAGTCGTTCGAGGCCGACAAGTCGCCCGGCGGGCGGGGCTGGGCGGTCATCACGGCGTCCAACTCCATGGAGTACGCCTTCGAGGGCCCCGACCTCGCCGCGAACTCCGCCCCCCGGCCATCGGTGTTCACCCACGCGGTGGTGCAGGGCCTGGAGTCGGGCGAAGCGGATCTCGACGAGGACGGCAAGATCTCGTGCGACGAGTTGTACGAATACGTCTTCGACCACGTTCGGGACCAGAACCCGAACCAGACGCCCAGCCGGACCATGGAGATGCAGGGGGACCTGCATCTGGCGCACAGCCGGCGCGGCCGTATCAAGATCGCGGGGATTCCCTCGCCGCCTTACCTGCTGGACGCCATCCACAGCGACAACACCCTGACCCGGCAGGGCGCCGTGCATGAGCTGCGAGACCGTCTGCACGACGAGTCCCTCCCCAAGGCCGAAGGGGCACGCCAGGACCTGGAGGAGATCGCGCGCAACGACATCCGGCAGATAGCCGATCAGGCGGTGGGCGCCCTGCATGAGATCCGCCTGGCGCCCCTCCCGGACCACCTGGACTTCGGTTCGGTGCCAGAGGGTTCGGCCGCGCGGCAGCGGTCGGTGGCCCTGGGCGGCCCGCCCCTCGCCCGCCACTGCGTGGCCCAGCCCAAGCAGTCATGGCTGCGGGTCGAGCCGTCCACGTCCGGGCTGAACGTCCGCGTGGAGACGTACACCGAGGGGCGCCTTGCCGGGGAGATCGTGCTGAAGGGCGTCGCCGGGGAGGCGGTGATCCCCGTCGAGGTAGTGGTGGAGCCCGCGCACAAGCCGCCCGGGACGGCTCCCGAGCCGCCGGCGTCCGACGAGACCGCACCGGCGCCGAACGAGGCGGAGACGGTCGTCGTCCACACCCCGCCGCCGGAGCCGCCGCCGAAAACCCCTCCGCAGCAGCCGCCACCTCCGAAAGCCTCAACCGGCCGGGAGGAGCAGAAGCCACGCGGGACTGTGTCCAGGTTCCGCCGAGCCCCCGCCTTCGCCGTCGCCGCCCTCGCCTGCGCCGTCGCCGCGGTCGCCCTGGGCGTCGTAACCGTCGTGGACGCGGCAGAAGCCATCGAGCGCCGAATCAACGAAGGGTGGGAGATCGAGGACCACGTCCGCGACCTCTCGGTACTCGGCCCGCTCAGGTGGGCCCTGATCACCGCCGTGGCGGCACTCGTACTCCGCCCGATCGCCCGGCACGACCTGGACGCGCGGCGGGAGCGCTACACGAAGAAGGAAGCGAACATCACGCGGATCCTGACCACCTGGGCGAAGGGCTTGGCGGTCCCGACCCTGATCGTGACCGTCCTCACGCTCCTCGCCTACCTCGTGGGCAGCAACTGGTGGTGACCTATTTCAGCAGCCTCGACATCCTCCGGTCCGCCAGCGGTTTGCCGCCCGTCTGGCAGGTCGGGCAGTACTGGAGCGAGGAGTCGCTGAAGGAGACCTCGCGGACGGTGTCGCCGCACACCGGGCAGGGCTCGCCGGTGCGGCCGTGGACGCGCAGGCCGCTCTTCTTCTCGGCCTTCAGGCGGCCGGCCGCCACGCCCCGGGAGCGTTCGAGCGCCTCGGTGAGGGTGGTGCGCAGAGCCTCGTACAGGCGTCCGGTCTCCTCGGGCGTGAGCGACGAGGTCGGTTTGAACGGGGACATCTTCGCCGCGTGCAGGATCTCGTCGCTGTACGCGTTGCCCACGCCGGCGATCAGGCCCTGGTCGCGCAAGGCACCCTTGAGCTGCCGGCGCTCGCCCTTCAGCAGGGCGGCGAAGCGGGCCTCGTCGAAGTCGCCGGCGAGCGGGTCCGGGCCCAGGCGGGCCACGCCGGGGACCTGCTGGGGGTCGTGGACGACGTACACGGCGAGGCGTTTCTGCGTGCCCGCCTCCGTCAGGTCGAAGCCCGCGCCGGTCTCCAGGGCCACGCGCAGGGCGAGGGGGCCTTTACCGGGGCGGGGCGGGCCGTCCGGGAGGCGGTCCTTCCAGTGGAGCCAGCCGGCCCGGGCCAGGTGGGTCACGAGGTGCGGGCCGCCGTCCGTGGCGAGGTCGAGGAACTTGCCGTACCGGTGCACGGCGGTGACCTCGCGGCCCTCCACGGCGGTCAGCGGAGGGTCATAGGTCTTCAGGACGCTGATCGCGACGGGCAGCACCCGTACGATCTCGTGGCCGACCAGGTGCTCGGTGAGGAAGTCCTTGAGCGCTTCGACCTCGGGGAGTTCCGGCATAGGTCCAGAGTGCCACCGGACGCCGTCGTCTTCAGCACCGCTGCGGCACCACGAACTCGCACCACACGCACTTGCCGCCGCCCCGCGCCTCCACGCCCCATACGTCGGCAAGCAGGTCGACCAGGAGCAGGCCCCGTCCGGAGACACCCGACTCGCCCGCCTCACGGCGGCGCGGGAGGGCGCTGGAGGAGTCCTCGACCTCGACGCGCAGCCGGCGCTCACTGCCGGCGAGGACCCTGAGGGTGACGATCGCGGAGCCTTCGGTGTGCACCAGGGCGTTGGTGATCAGTTCGTCGGCGACCAGTTCGATCTCGTCGCAGCGGTCGCGGGCCGCCCAGGCGCCGACCGCGGCGCGGATCATGTGCCGGGCCTCGGCCAGGGCCTCGGGGTCGCCGGGTGCCACGTGCTGCTGGAGCCGGCCCCCGGCCCGGGGCGCGTCCAGGCCGCGGCGGCGCAGCAGGAGCAGGGCCACGTCGTCGTCACCGCCGCGTTCCTCGGCCACGTCGATCAGGCAGTCGGCTAGGTCCCGTACGTCCTCGGGGCCGGCGGCGATGAGCGCGGCCAGGACCTTCATGCCGTCGTCGAGGTCGGCGCCGGGCTGTTCGACCAGGCCGTCCGTGCACAGCATCAGGGTGTGACCGGGGTCCAGTTCGATGATGCCGACGGGGTATTCGAGGCGCCCGAACTCGGCGGACAGGCCAAGGGGCAGGCCGCCGTCGACGGCGATCCGGCGGCAGGTGCCGTCGAGCCCGCGGACCAGCGGGTCGATATGGCCGGCCCGGACCACCTGGACCACTCCGGTGGACAGGTCGGCCTCGGCGTACAGGCAGGTCGCGAAGCGGTCGGTGTCGAGCTCGTGGAGGAAGACGGAGGCGCGGGCCATCACGGCGGCCGGGGTGTGGCCCTCGGCCGCGTAGGCCCGCAGGACGATGCGCAGCTGGCCCATGACGGCGGCAGCGTGCGTGTCGTGGCCCTGGACGTCGCCGATGACGGCGCCGACGCGGCCGCCCGGCAGCGGGATCAGGTCGTACCAGTCGCCGCCGATGTCCGGGCCGAAGGAGCCCCCGGCAGTGGCAGCACGGTAGCGGACGGCGACGTCGGCGCCGGGGACGCTGGGGATGGTGCGCGGCAGCATGGCCTGCTGGAGGCCGGTGGCGAGGTCCTTCTCCTGCTCGTAGAACATGGCGCGTTGCAGGCTCTGCGCGATGCTGCTGCCGAGGGCGATGAGGACGTTGCGGTCCTCGGGCGAGAAGCCGCGCCGGTCGCTGTAGAGCAGGCCCACGGCGCCGATCGGCCGGGCCTCGACGATGAGCGGGAGGTAGGCGGCCGAGGTGATGTTCAGGTCAGTGATGTGCGGCCACAGGACCGGATAGCGCTCCGCGAACTCCTCCGGTGACTCGATGAAGCGGGGGCTGAGGGTGCGGACGGCCTCGCTCATCGGGTAGGGCTCGTCGATCCGGGTGATGTCGGTGCCGGGGACGAAGCTGTCCTTCGGGCCCTCGGCTATGAGCCGTATGCGGCCGGCCTCGACCAGGCCCATGACCAGGCTGGTGGCGCCGAGGTGGGTGAGGCCGTGGGTGTCCTTGAGGACGTCGATGACGTCCTGGACGGTGCGGGCGTGCGCGAGGGCGGCCGTGGTGAGCTGGACGACGTTGGTCTGCCGGCGCCGGGCCTCGTCCTGTTCGGCCTGTTCCCGGCGGGACTCGATGTCGTCGACCTCCTGGGTGGCGTCGCGGACGATGCCGATGACCCGGCGGGGACGGCCCGTCTCGTCGCGCCGGATGTAGCCCTGGGTGTGGGTCCAGCGCAGGGTGCCGTCGCGGCAGCGGAGGCGGAAGTAGGTGCCGTAGTTCTCGCTGCCGTCCTTCAGGGCCTGGGCGACCATCGTGTCGAGCCGGTGGGCCTCGGCCCGCGGGATCCGGACGACCAGGGTTTCGGGGTGCCCGTCGTATTCGTCGGGGCGCAGGTCGAAGACCTCGTGGGCCTGGGCGTCCATGTGGAACAGACCTCTGTCCAGGTCCCAGTCGAAGCTGCCCATGCGATTGAGCGCCAGAATCGGATCCGGGTGGGCGGGCCAGTCGTCCGGGAGTATCAGGGCGCTCACTCCCCGATCAACCATGGGGCTACCTTGCCAGGATTTGGCTGATAATTCGACCGGTACGACCGGTCTACGGCTTGCGATGGGAAGGTACACGGAGAGTCACGCAAGGTTCCGGCGCGAGAGTCGCGAGAATGGAGACAGGAGAGCACGGCCGTGGACTGGTTCACCGCCCCCGAGTACTGGATGAGCCGGCTGGTCTTCCAGCGGGCTCTGGCCGGCGTGTACCTCGTCGCGTTCCTCACGGCGGCCCTTCAGTTCCGTGCGCTGATCGGCGAGCGCGGCATGCTGCCCGTCCCCCGCCATGTCGAGCGGATGCCGTTCAAACGGGCGCCGAGCCTCTTCCACCTCCACTACTCGGACCGTTTCTTCGCGGCCTGCGCCTGGGCGGGCTGCGCGGTGTCGGCGGCGCTGCTCGCGGGGCTGGACTCCCGACTGCCACTGTGGGGCGGGATGCTGCTGTGGCTGGTGCCGTGGCTGCTGTACCTGTCGATCGTGAACGTCGGCCAGACCTGGTACGCCTTCGGCTGGGAGTCCCTGCTCCTGGAAGTGGGCTTCCTCGCGGTCTTCCTGGGCAACGACGAGGTACCCCCGCCACTCTTGGTCCTCTTCCTTGCGCGCTGGATCCTGTTCCGCGTCGAGTTCGGCGCGGGTCTGATCAAGATGCGCGGTGACGAGTGCTGGCGGAAGCTGACCTGCCTCGACCACCACCACGAGACACAGCCCATGCCGGGGCCGCTCAGCTGGTTCTTCCACCATCTGCCCAAGCCGCTGCACCGGGCGGAGGTGGCCGCGAACCACTTCACCCAACTCGTGGTGCCGGTGCTGCTGTTCACCCCGCAGCCGGTCGCCACGGCCGCCGCCTCGCTGATGATCGTCACCCAGCTGTGGCTGGTGCTTTCGGGCAATTTCTCCTGGCTGAACTGGATCACCATCGTGCTGGCGCTGTCGGCGGTGGAGTTCCCGAGCGATCCGCCGTCGGTGCCCGAGGCCCCCCTCTGGTACGAGGTGGTGGTCCTCGCGGTCGCCGCGCTGCTCGTGGGGCTCAGCTACCAGCCGGTCCGCAACATGATCTCCCGCCGCCAGGTCATGAACCGCTCCTTCGACCCGCTCCACCTGGTCAACACCTACGGCGCGTTCGGCAGTGTCAGCCGGATCCGGTACGAGGTGGTGGTCGAGGGCACGGCCGACGACGTGCCGCGCGAGGAATCCGACTGGCGGGAGTACGAGTTCAAGGGCAAGCCGGGTGATCCGCGGCACTGGCCGCGCCAGTTCGCGCCCTACCATCTGCGCCTCGACTGGATGATGTGGTTCGCCGCGCTGTCGCCCGCGTACGCCGGGTCGTGGTTCGGCGCGCTGGTGGAACGGCTGCTGGAGAACGACCGCGACACGCTCAAACTGCTGCGCCGCTCACCGTTCCCGCCCGACGCGCCACCCCGCTATGTCCGCGCCCGCCTCTTCCGCTACCGGTACACGACCTGGCGCGAGCTGCGGGAGACCGGCGCGTGCTGGGAGCGGACCTATGTGCGGGAGTATCTGCCGCCGACGCGGCTGACTCAGGCGGCTCAGAGGTCGTAGACCCGGGTGGCCGTGGTCTCGAGGACCTGGGTGTGTTCCTCCCCTCCGATCAACTGCCGTGCGAGGTCCAGCACTTCGGCGTACGTCGCCTCCGTCGTGCACACCGGCCAGTCCGAGCCGAACATCAGCCGGTCGGGGCCGAACGCGTCCAGCACCGTGTCGGCGTACGGGCGCAGGTCCTCGACGGTCCAGGAGGCGGGGGCGGCCTCGGTGACCATGCCGGAGAGTTTGCAGACGGTGTTCGGGAGCGCGGCGAGGGCGCGGACGTCGGACGTCCAGGGTTCGCGCGCGCCGGAGGCGATGGGCGGCTTGCCCAAGTGGTCGAGGACGAAGGTGAGTTCGGGCAGGGAGGCCGCCGCCTTGGCGCAGGCCGGGAGCTGGTGGGGCAGGACGACCAGGTCGTAGACCAGCCCCGCGTCGGCGACGGCGGTCAGGCCGCGTCGTACGTCCGCACGCAGCAGCCACTCCGGATCGGGCTCGCCCTGGACCTGATGCCGGATGCCCTTGAGGTACCGCCCGCCGGGGAGTTCCCGCAGCCGGGCCAGTTCGTCGGCGACGTCGGGGCGGGTGAGGTCACTCCAGCCGACGACACCCGCGATCAGCTCGTGCTCGGCGGCCAGGGTCAGCAACTCCGGCGTCTCCTCGGCCACTGTGACCGTCTGGACGAGCACCGTGCGGTCGACTCCGGCCGCGCGGGCCTCGGGTGCGAGGTCCGTGAGCGTGAAGTCCCGCCGGAGCGGGCTGTCTGCGCCGATCCAGTCCTGGTCCCGGACCGACAGGTCCCACACGTGGTGGTGCGCGTCCACGGTCACGGCAGCTCCCATACGACGGGCAGGCCGGCGTCCGCGCCCTCGCCGGAGTAGTCGTGCACGACGTCCAGCAGGTCGGCCATGCGGGCCTGCCAGGCGACGTTGACCGGGAGTTTCTCCAGCTCGGCGATCAGGCGCGGGTAGTCCTCGCACTCCAGGAGGTGGAAGAGGTCGGTGCCGCTGCGCCAGATCGTCCAGTGGGTGGCGCCGGCGGCGCGGATCGCGTCGGTGAGCTCGACCGGGACCTCGCGGTGGGCGGCCTCGTACTCGGCGATCCGGTCGGCGCGGACCTTGGTGTGCAGGGCGACTCTCATGACGGCTCCTCCGACGGTTCCCCGGACGGCTTCTCCGACGGCTCCTCTGCGGGGAGGGGGGCGTCGGCGGGCACCAGGCCGGTGTCGCGCAGCTCCCGCCAGAAGGCGGCGGGGATCGGGGCCGCGAACTGGTCGGCACAGTCCTGGACTTCGTGCGCCGACCGGACGCCGACCAGGACGCTCGCCACCGCCGGGTGGGCGGCGCAGAAGGCGAGAGCGGCGGCCCGCAGGGTGGTGCCGTGGCGCTCGGCGACGGATTTCAGCCGCAGCGCCCGGTCCAGCACCCCGGCGGGCGCCTGCGCGTAGTTGTACATCGCTCCCGGCCTCGGGTCCGCCAGCAGGCCGGAGTTGAAGGCGCCGCCGACGACGACCGACGTGCCGCGTGCGGCGGCGGCCGGGAGGAGCTCGGTGAGCGCGTCCTGGTCGAGCAGGGTGTAGCGGCCGGCGCACAGCACCACGTCGACGTCCGTGTCGCGGACGAAGCGGGTGAGCATCTCCGCCTGGTTCATACCCGCGCCGATCGCGCCGACCACCCCCTCCGCGCGCAGCTTCTCCAGGGCCGGATAGCCCTCCCGGAAGGCCTGTTCGGCGTGGTCGTCGGGGTCGTGGAGGTAGACGACGTCCACGCGGTCCAGGCCGAGCCGTTCCAGGCTGCCCTCCAGGCTGCGTCGTACGCCGTCCCCGCTGAAGTCCCACACGCGGTGGTGGGTGGCCGGGACCGCGAAGCCGTTGGCGAGGTCGTCGCCGCCTCGGTCCCACGGTTCCAGGCGGCGGCCCACCTTCGTCGAGACCGTGTACTGGGTGCGGGGGTGTTCGCGCAGGGCCGCGCCGAGGCGGCGTTCGGACAGGCCGAGGCCGTAGTGCGGGGCGGTGTCGAAGTAGCGGACGCCCCGCTGCCAGGCGGCGGTCACGGCCGCGTGCGCCTGCTCCTCGCCGACCTCGGTGAAGAGGTTGCTGATGGCGGCGGCGCCGAAGGACAGTTCGCTGACCTCCACGCCGCTCCGGCCCAGCCGGTTCACTGGCCCACCGGACGCAGTCGCAGGCCCTGCATACCGCCGTCCACGGCGAGGGACGTACCGGTCGTGGCGCCGGACAGCGGGCTCGCCAAGTAGGCGATGGCGCCCGCGACTTCCTCGGCCGAGACCAGGCGGCCGGTGGGCTGGCGGGCCTCCAGGGCGGCGCGCTCGGCGGCCGGGTCGGGGGCCTTGGACAGCAGGCGGCCGATCCACGGAGTGTCCGCCGTACCCGGGTTCACGCAGTTGACGCGGATGCCCTCGCGGACGTGGTCGGCGGCCATCGCGAGGGTGAGGGAGTACACGGCGCCCTTGGTCGCGCTGTACAGCACCCGCTGCGGCAGGCCCGCCGTGGCCGCGATGGACGACGTGTTGACGATCGCCGCGTGTGCGGATCGGCGCAGGTGGGGCAGCGCGGCGCGGGCGACACGGACCATGCCGACGACGTTGACGTCCAGGACGCGGTGCCACTCCTCGTCGCCGTTGTCCTCGACGGTGCCCTGGGCGCCGATGCCCGCGTTGTTGACCACGACGTCCAGTCCGCCGAGGTCGGCGACGGCGGCCGCCACGGCCTCGCGTACGGAGGCGTCGTCGGTGACGTCGGCCCGGTAGCCGAGCAGCGGCTTCTCCACGGTCGACGGGTCCAGGTCGAGAACGGCGACCTGGGCGCCGCGCGCGGCAAGCAGTTCCGCGGTGGCCCGGCCGATGCCGGAGGCGCCGCCCGTCACCAGGGCCTTCAGGCCCTCGAAGTCGCTCATGCCGCCTGTCCCTTCTTGTGCGAGTTCTGGGTTTCGGGATCGGCCGCCCAGAAGGCGCCGTCGGGGAAGCTGTACCGCGCGATGGACTCGGGCCGCATGGCGGCCGAGAAGCCCGGCGCGGTGGGTGCCGTGTAGTGACCCTCGCGGATCACCACGGGGTCGAGGAAGTGGTCGTGCAGATGGTCGACGTACTCGATGACACGGTCCTCGGTGGTGCCGGAGAGCGCCACGTAGTCGAACATCGAGAGGTGCTGGACGAGTTCGCACAGGCCGACACCGCCCGCGTGCGGGCACACGGGCACGCCGAACTTGGCCGCCAGCAGGAGGACGGCGAGGTTCTCGTTGACGCCGGCGACCCGGGCCGCGTCGATCTGGACGACATCGACGGCGCCGGCCTGGAGGAGCTGCTTGAAGACGACCCTGTTGTGGACGTGCTCGCCGGTGGCGACCTTGACGGGGGCCACGGCCTGGCGGATCGCCGCGTGGCCGAGGACGTCGTCGGGACTGGTGGGCTCCTCGATCCAGTACGGGTCGAACTCGGCGAGGGCCTTGGTCCAGCGGATCGCCTCGTCGACGTCCCAGCGCTGGTTGGCGTCGATCGCCATGCGGATGCCGGGGCCGACGACCGAGCGGGCGACACGGCAACGCCGGATGTCGTCGTCGAGGTCGGCTCCCACCTTGAGCTTGATCTGCCGGAAGCCGTCGGCCACGGCCTCGGCGGCGAGCCGGGTGAGCTTCTCGTCGCTGTAGCCGAGCCAGCCCGGGGAGGTGGTGTAGGCGGGGAAGCCCCTCTCGAGCAGGTCCGCGGTGCGCTCGGCGGCGCCCTGCCTGCCACGCCGCAGGAGCTCCAGCGCCTCCTCGGGCGTGAGCGCGTCCGTGAGGTAGCGGAAGTCGATCTGGGCGACCAGCCACTCGGGGTCGGCCTCGGCGAGCAGGCGCCACAGCGGTTTCCCGGCGCGCTTGGCCGCCAGGTCCCATACGGCGTTCATCACCGCGCCGATCGCCATGTGCATCACGCCCTTCTCGGGGCCGAGCCAGCGCAGCTGGCTGTCGCCGATCAGGTCGCGGTTCAGGATGCCCGGGTTCGCGCAGAGTTCGTCGACCGACCGTCCGATCACATGGTGGCGCAGCGCGTGGATCGCGGCGACCTGGACCTCGTTTCCCCGCCCGATGGTGAAGGTGAAGCCGTGCCCCTCCGGTCCGCCGTTCTCCTCGGTCCGCAGCACGACGTACGCGGCCGAGTAGTCGGGGTCCGGGTTCATCGCGTCGGAGCCGTCGAGCTCGCGCGAGGTGGGGAAACGGATGTCGTAGGTGTCGACCGCGGTGATGCGGTCGGGCGTCGGGGACACAGAGGGCCTTTCGGTCGGTGACGGGGACGAGGCGGGTCAGTCCTGGGCACGCCCCGTCGTCACACGGGCGATCATGAGGGCGACCAGGATGATTCCGCCGTAGATGGCCTGGATCCAGAACGACGGGACCTGGGCGAGGGTGAGCAGGTTCTGTACGACTCCGAGCAGGAGTACGCCGGTGAGGGCGCCGAACATGGTGCCCTTGCCGCCGTCGAGGCTGATGCCGCCGATCACCGCGGCCGCGAACACGGTGAAGATCATGTTCTGGCCCTGGTTGGCGCTGATCGCCCCGACGTAGCCGGTCTGCATGATGCCGCCGATCGCGGCGAGGGCGCCCGCGACGACGAACACGCCGAGCATCACGCGCTCGACGCGGATACCGGCCGCGCGGGCCGCGTCGGCGTTGCCGCCGATGGCGTACAGGGCGCGTCCCACGCGGTGGTACTTCAGCACGAACCCGGCGACCGCGAAGGCGACCGCGGCGAACCACACCGACATGGGGACGTTCAGGAAGGTGGTGGTCGCCAGCGAGTAGAAGCTGTCGGGCATGCCGAACAGCGTCTTGCCCTTGGTCGCGCCGACGAGCAGGCCGCGCAGGACGATCAGCATCGCGAGCGTCACGATGAACGCGTTCAGCTTGAACTTGACGACCAGGACGCCGTTGAAGGCGCCGATCACCGCGCCGGCGACGACGACCGCGAGCAGGGCGAGCGCGGCCGGGAACTCGGTGCCCCAGCCGGACTGGGCGACGGGCAGGACGAGGAGCGCGCCCACGGCGGGCGCGATACCGACGACCGATTCCAGGGACAGGTCGAACTTGCCGGTGATGAGCACCAGCGCCTCGGCCAGCACCACCATCGCGAGGGCGGCGGACGCGCCGAGGATCGAGATCAGGTTGCGTTCGGTGAGGAACGAGTCGTTGACCACCGTGCCGAGCACCATGAGCAGCAACAGGGCGGGGACGAGGGCGAGTTCGCGGGCCCGGCGCACCAGGACGGTCCGGGCCGAGCCCGGGGCGGTGGCCCCGACCCGGGCGAGCGGCGGGGCCGCCTTGAGGTCAGCCATGGTCCACTCCTTCGATGGAGGCGATCAGCTCGTGGTCGCGCCAGCCCGCCGGGTGCTCGGCGACCACGCGACCGTGGAAGAGGACGAGGACGCGGTCGCAGCGCCTGAGGTCGTCGAGTTCGTCGGAGACGACGAGGACGGCGGTGCCGTCCTCGCGGGCGCTGTCCACGCGGGCGAGCAGGGACTCCTTGGACTTCACGTCGACGCCCGCGGTGGGGTTGATCAGGACCAGCAGGCGCGGGTCGGAGGCGAGGGCGCGGGCCATGACGACCTTCTGCGCGTTGCCGCCGGACAGGTCGGAGACGGGCTGTTCGGGCCCCTCGGTGTGGATGTCGAGGCGCTCGATCAGCTCGGTGGCGAAGCCGCGTTTGCGGTCGGTGCCGACGAAGCCGTAGCGGCCGAGCCGGTCGAGGACGCTGAGGGTGGCGTTGTCTCCGACGGTCATGCCGAAGACCAGGCCCTGGCCGTGGCGGTCGCGCGGGACACAGCCGACGCCGGCGCGCAGAGCGGCCGGTACATCGCCGAACGGCAGTTGTTCTCCGCCCAGTCGAGCCGTCCCGCTCGTCGGCGTGTGCAGTCCGGTGAACGACTCGGCCAGCGCGATCTTGCCGCTGCCACTGGATCCGGCGAGCCCGACGACCTCGCCGCCGCGCACGGTCAGGTCGATGTTCTCGTACGACTCGGAGGTGAGGCCGTGCACGTCGAGGAGGACGGGAGCACCCTCGTCAACGGCCCTGTGGTGCAGGGCCTGTTCGGAGATGACCTCGCCCGCCATGGCCTCGACCAGGGCCGCCTTCGGCAGGTCGGCGACGGGTGCCGTGGTGATCCAGCGGGCGTCCCGGAGGACCGTGACGGTCTGGCACACCTCGTACACCTCCTGGAGGTGGTGCGAGATGAACAGGAAGGTGACCCCGGACTTCTGGAGGGCGCTCATGCGGGTGAAGAGCCGCTCGATCTCGCGGTTGTCGAGCTGGGCAGTGGGTTCGTCGAGGACGATGAAGCGGGCGCCGAAGCTCAACGCCCGGGCGATCTCCACCATTTGACGGTCCTCGACCTTGAGGTCGGCGGTACGCGCCTGAGGGTCGACGTGCACGTCCCAGGCGTCGAGGAGTTCGGCGGCCTGGGCCTTGAGCCGACGCCAGCTGATGAACCGGTTCTTGAGCGGCTGGCGGTTGATGAACAGGTTCTCGGCGACCGTCAGCTCGGGGACGACCGTGGGTTTCTGGTAGACGCAGGCGACCTTGCGGCGCCAGGCGTCCCGGTCGCCGAGCGGGGGCGCGGCCTCGCCGTCGAAGCGGATCGTGCCCTCGTCGGGTGCCTGAAGGCCGGTGAGAAGGGTGACGAGGGTGGACTTGCCGGCGCCGTTGCGGCCGACGAGGGCGTGGGACTCGCCGGGCAGGACGGTGAGCTGCCCGTCGGCGAGGGCGGTGGTGGGGCCGTAGCGCTTGACGATGCCCCGTGCTTCAACCAGGGGGGTGCTCATTTGACCGTGTTGCCCCACAGCTCGGAGTCGTCGACGTTGTCCTTGGTGACCAGGGGCGCGGGCAGCTGGTCCTCGAGGATGCCGCTGGGCAGCTTGACGATCGTCGAGTTGTGGTCGGTCGGGCCGGGCTTGAAGGTCTTTCCCTGCATCGCGGCCTTGATGTAGTACATGCCGTACTTGGCGTAGGCGTCGGCCGGCTGGGAGACGGTGGCGTCGATCTCGCCCTTGCGGATGGCGTCGAACTCCTGCGGGATGCCGTCGTTGGAGATGATCGTGATGTGGCCCGGCTGCCCGGCCTTCTTCAGCATGCCCTTCGACTTGAGGGTCTGCACGGTCGGCGCGAGGTAGACGCCGCCCGCCTGCATGTAGATGCCCTTGATGTCGGGATTGGCATTGAGGAGGGTGTCGAGCTTGGAGGCCGCGGTGTCGGACTCCCACTTGGCGGGGATCTCCAGCACCTTGAGCTTCGGGAAGCTCTTCTTCACGCAGGAGCGGAAGGCCTCCGAGCGCTCGCGGCCGTTGACCGAGGCGAGGTCGCCCATGATCTGCACGACCTTGCCCGAGGGAATCTGTTCGCCGAGGTACTGGCAGGCCTTCTCGCCGTAAGCCACGTTGTTGGCGCGTACCACCATGGCGACCTTGCCCTTGTCCGGTGCCACGTCGACCGCGACCACCGGCACGCCCTTGCGCTCGGCCTGGTCGAGGCCGGCCTCGATGGCGGCGCTGTCCAGCGGGGCGACGACCAGACCCTTCACCCCTTGGTTGAGCTGGGTGTTGATGTCGGTGATCTGCTGCGAGGGGTCACTGTTGGAGTTGACCGTCTTGAGCGCGTCGACGCCTTCGGTCTTCGCCATCTTGGGCACGTAGTCGTTGTACGACTGCCAGAACGGCGAGGTGAGCAGCGGCAGGATCACGCCGACCTTGCCGGTCCCGTCGCCTCCCCCGCCGCCTTCCGAGCCGGCGGAGTCCTTGGTGCTGCCGCACGCGGCGAGCACGAGCGAGGCGCTGGCGGCCGCGGCCACCGCACCGATGATCCGAAACCTGTTCCGGTTCCCCACTGTCCTGCCGGGCATCTGGTGGCTCCTCGTTGAGCGTGTTCGAGCAGATGTCCGCATACTTATCAGACCACTCCCCCGGAAGAACACCCTCCGAGGCACATTTCCCCGACTTTTAGCCGTAGTGGTCCGACCACCTTGGTGATTAGACTGCGGCGCACCTGGTGAGTGGAGGAATGGCGTGGACGACGAGACAGCCCCGCAGAAAGGCACCGTGACGCAGCGCGCCATCGACCGGATCAAGGCGATGATCGGCGAGGGCCGGCTGGAGCCGGGCGAGCGCCTGCCCACCGAGCGCGAGCTGGCCGTCCAGCTGGGCATCTCCCGCAGCTCGATGCGCGAGGCGATCCGCGCGCTCACGGTCCTGGGCGTGCTGGAGGCCCGGCACGGCTCGGGCATCTATGTGACGCAGCTGGAGGCCGGCGATCTGCTGGAGACCTTCGGCGTGGTGGCCGACCTTTCGCGCGGCCCGCGCCTGGTGGAACTGCTGGAGGTGCGTCGGGTCCTGGAGTCGACGGCGACCGCGCTGGCCGCCGCGCGGATCACCCCGGACCAGCTCGCCGAGGTGGAGAAGCATCTGACGGCGATGAACGCCACGGAGGATCCTGAGGTGATCCTCGCCCACGACCTGGCCTTCCACCGCGAGATCTCGACGGCCGCCGGCAACGAGACCATGGCCGCGATCCTGGACGGCCTGTCCTCCCGCACTTTCCGCGCCCGCGTCTGGCGCGGCTACCAGGAGGAGGGCGCCTTCGCCCGCACCCGCCGCGAACACGCCGCGATCCACCGCGCGCTGGTCGCCCGCGACCCGGAGGCGGCGCGGGCGGCGGCGGCCGCGCACGTGGGGGAGGTCGAGGAGTGGCTGCGCTCACAACTCGACCACGACTCCATTTCTTGATCACGTGGGACGCTGCGGTATGGAGATCGAGCCGATCACCCTGTCCACGCCACGACCCGTGCGGCGGCCCACCCTGGTGCAGGGCTGGTACGAACTGACCTTCCTGCACTGGCCGGTGGAGCCGGAACGGGTGGCGGGGCTGCTGCCGCCCGGCACCCGCCCGGACACTCTGGACGGGGTCACCTACGTCGGGCTGGTCCCGTTCCTGATGCGCGGCGTGGGCCTGGGGCCGGGACCGGGGCTGCCCTATCTCGGCACGTTCTGCGAGACGAACGTACGGCTGTACTCGGTGGACGACCAGGGCCGGCGCGCCGTGGTGTTCCGGTCCCTGGACGCGGCCCGCCTGCTCCCCGTACTGGCGGGCCGGCTCGGCGTCCGGCTGCCCTACACGTGGTCGACGATGCGCATGCGCCGCGACCGCGAGGTGATCACCTACAGCTGCCGGCGACGGCGCGGCGCGACCCGGGGCCCGGAGAGCCGCGCCGTGGTGAGAACAGGCGAGCCGGTCGCACAACCCACGCGGCTGGAACGGTTCCTGACCGCCCGCTGGGGTCTGCATGTGTCGTGGTACGGCCGCACGGTGCACCTGCCGAACGAGCACGCGCCGTGGCCGCTGCGCCGGGCCGAACTGCTCCACCTGGACGACGGTCTGGTCACCGCCGCCGGCCTGCCGCACCTGGCAGGGGCGCCGGTCAGCGTGCTCTACTCACCGGGCGTCGCGGTCCGGTTCGGAACGCCCTCGGTGCTGTCGCCGCGCCTGCGCCGGGGCCGATAGACAGTTCTTCGTCCACCCGGGCGGCGCGGTCCGACCGAGGCGGGGGGGCGCCGCCGGCGCGCACGGGGGGGCGTGAACGCGGAGGACTTGAAAGCGCGGGTACGGGCGCCGGTCGCCTCCGCTCGGGGCACAATGACGGTATGCGGTCATGGAGTACGGCCTGCGTCGCCGTCGCACTGGTGCTGGTGGCCGCGACGGGCTGCACCGGAGACGGCGACGGCGACGATGCCGCGCGCAGCAGCCCGCCCGCCTCGACCCGCACCGCGAGCCAGGCCCCCACCGCGACGCCCTCCCCCACCCGCACACCGGCCGACCCGGTGTCGATCCCGGGCCTGATCCAGCGCGAGCACACCGGTTCCGGCCTCGAACTCGGCGCCGTGATCACCCGCACCTCCGCCTACACCAGCTACCAGGTGACGTACGAGGCGAACGGGCTGACCATCTCGGGCCTCATGAACATCCCGGCCGGCAAGGGCCCCTTCCCGGCACTGGTGCTGGCCCACGGCTACATCGACCCCGCCGTCTACACCACCGGCCGGGGCCTGGCCCGCGAACAGGATCTCCTGGCCCGCAACGGCTACGTGGTCCTGCACACCGACTACCGCAACCACGCCCGGTCGGACAAGGACCCCGACAACGACGTCAACCTCCGCCTCGGCTACACCGAGGACGTCATCGCGGCGGCGAAGGCCCTGCGGTCGTCCGGGCGGCCGGAGATCGACGGCGACCGCCTCGGACTGCTGGGCCGGTCGATGGGCGGCGGTGTCGTCTACAACACGCTGGTGGTCGCCCCGGGCCTGTTCGACGCCGCCGTCGCCTTCGCACCGGTCAGCTCGCGACCGGAGGAGAACATCGACCAGTTCCAGCGCCCCGAGGGGGACCCGATCGTCGCCGAGATCGAGGCCGAGCACGGTACCCCGGAGGAGAACCCGGCCTTCTGGCGGGAGGCCTCGCCGATCACGTACGTGGACCGGGTGACCGAGCCGCTGCTCATCCACCACGGCACCGAGGACGACACCTGCCCCATCGCCTGGACCCGGCAGACCGTGGCCGCGTTCGAGAAGGCGGGCAAGGACGTCCAGCTGCGCACCTACTCCGGCGAGGGCCACACCTTCTATCCGCAGTGGCAGCGCTCGATGGACACCACCATGGCGTTCTTCGAGCGCCACCTGCGCTGAAGCCGAAGCCACTCAGACCCGCGAACGGTACAGCCCGAACTCCGCGATCCGTACGGCATCCCGGGCCCCTGTCACCCGAACCCGCCACCGCCGCGCCCGCACCGCAGCGGGCAGCAGCAGGATCCGGCTCGCGCCCATCGTCCCGGCCCGGGCGACCTCTCCCCACGCGCCGTCACGGAAGGCCTCGACCACGAAGGCCTCGACCTGCTGGCCGTGCCCGATGTCCTCCGCCAGCCGGACCCGGTCGGCCTCCCGTTCCGTGCCGAGGTCGACGGTGACGCGCCCGGGTGCGGTGGTCGTACGCCCGGTGCGCGCCAGGTCCTCCGGCAGCTCCCGCTCGATCCGCTCGCGGAACTCGCGCAGCCGGGTCACGTCGGTGGCGTGCAGCAGGCCCTCCGTGTCCGGCGGGACGTTGAGGAGCAGGACGGCGTTGCGACCGACCGAGCCGAAGTAGATGTCCGTCAACGCGTCGACGGACTTGGGTTGCTGTTCCGCGTGGTAGAATCAGCCGTCGCGGATGGAGACATCGCACTCGGCGGGCCACCATTGCAGGTAGTCCGTGACCGGCTGCGCCTTGACGAGCGCGGCGCGACCGCCCTCGTCGGGGGTGTCGTAGGACAGGGCCCAGTCCGTGCGTCCGTACTGGTTCTCCTTGACCGGGATGACGCTCCACTCGTCCTCGCGCGCCAGCCCGCCCTCGTTGCCGACCCAGCGCACGTCGGGCCCGGTCACGGCGATCGACGCGTCCGGGGCGAGGGTCCGCACGAGCGTGTACCAGCTGTCCCAGTCGTAGTTCTCCACCTTGTCCGGCGGGATGTGCCCCTGGGCGCCGTCGAACCACACCTCGTCGACCGTCCCGTACTCGGTGAGGACCTCGTAGAGCTGGTTGAGCATGTGGGCGCCGTAGTCGGTGGCCTGGAGGGTGTACGACCGCAGCGGTGTGCGGTCGTCTCCGTCGACGAGGGTGGGGATGGTGTGCGTGGCGCGTGCGCTGCCGTTGGCGTACACCCCGTGCAGGTACTGGTTCTCGTCGGCGGGTGAGATGTAGACGCCGACCTTGATGCCGTACCGGCGCATGGAGTCGGCGAAGGAGCGCAGTACGTCGCCCTGTCCGTCGCGCCAACTGCTCGACGCGACCGAGTGGTCCGTGTAGCGGGACGGGTAGAGCACGAAGCCGTCGTGGTGCTTGACGGTGAGGATGGCGAGCTTGAAGCCGCCGTCGCGCAAGGCCCTGGCCCACTGGTCGGTGTCGAGGCCGACCGGCTGGAACACGTCCGGGTCCTCGTCGCCGGTGCCCCACTCCAGGCCGGTGAAGGTGTTCACGCCGAAGTGCAGGAACGCGGTCCGCTCCAGGCGCTGCCAGGCGATCTGCCGTGCGGTGGGCCGCACCTGGGAGGCCTTGCGGACCAGCTCGGCCTCGGAGTCGTCGGGCGAGACGGGGATACGGCTACGCGGGTCTTCCGGTGCGGCGGACGCCGGCGGCGCCGGGATGCCGGTCACGGCGAGCGCGGTGGCGGCGGTGACGAAGAGTCGTCTGGAGACAGTCATGCGAGGGCACTCTCCTCAGGTCAGGTGCCAGACGACCGGCGGGCGCCGGTCCGGCGGGTACTGCACGAGCCGGCCGTCGTCCAGGCTCACCGTCATCTGGGTGATGGCGTTGACGAGCCGGTAGCCGCCGCCCGTGGCGGGCACCAACTCCCAGCGCTGCAAGGTGTTCTCGGCGTCACAGGTCTGCCCGGTCACCTCGACGCCCGGCTGGAGCGGCACGTTGAGCGTGAGCTTGCCGCCGCGTACCTCCAGGCAGCCGTCGGCGGTCCGCAGGGTCGCGTAGCCGTCCGCTGTGTGCCCCACCTCCGCTTCGAACGACGAGCCGTCCGTCTTGAAGGTGTACGTCCCGTCCGCCACCGGCACCCGGGTCAGGTCCCGCCAGTCCGGCGCGTGCCCCACGGCCGTGCCGCGTGCGGTGAACTCGGCGTAGGTGGCGTCGGGGTGCGGAGCGCCCCAGGTGGCCTGGGCGATGTGCCGCAGCGCGGGCCACAGCTCGGCCGAGACCTCGTTCTCGGTCTCGCCGCGGCCGTTGTCGGGCCAGAGGCTGATCTTCGCGCCGGTGATGCCGTCGCGGGAGGCCAGCTTCTCGCCCTCGAAGCCGCGCGGGTCCCAACTCTGGTCGTACAGCGCCTTGGTGTCGCTGTGGAAGCCGCCTCGGACGAGGTACAGCGAGTAGGCCGCGTTCATCAAGGGGTAGCCCTGGGCGAGGAGCTGGCTCGGTTTCGTCGCCACGTTCAGCCAGTGCTCGACCGTCGTGCCCGCCGCGACCGGCACGGTGTTGGCGCCGGTGAGCCCGTCGTTCCAGATGCGCAGCTTCTTGCCCTTGGCCGCCGCATAGGCGTGGACGCGGTTGACGAAGTCGATGAACGCGTCCTGAGGTGTGGCGTCCGGGCCGTACTTCTCCTGGGCGTACCGCAGGACCTGCGGGTACTTGGCGAAGTCGGAGCCGAGCATGTACTCGTCGGCCCCCATGTGCCAGGAGCCGGCGGTGAAGACCTGGGCATACTCGTCGATCAGGCTGGTGTAGTAGTCGAAGGCGGCCGGCTGGGTGATGTCGAGGCGCGAGGGCTGCCTGGCGCCGTCGGAGTCGGTCAGCTGGAGATCGGGGCGGTTCTCTATCCACGGGTCCATGTGTCCCGGGGAGTTGATCTCGGGGATGATCTCGACGTGGTACCGCTCGCCGAGCGCGACGAGGCGGCGGATCTCGTCCTTGGTGTAGTAGCCCCAGGTGTTGGCCTCGGGGTGGGCGTCGCTCTTCACCTTCAGTTCGAGGAGCAGCTGGTTGAGCTTGTGGTACGCCATCTCGCGGACCAGGTTCTCCAGCCAGGGCAGGGAGATGTGGACGTAGCAGGCGCAGACGCCGACGCCCCGCTCCCGGTAGCGCGGCACGTCGACGGTGCGTCCGGCGGGGATCCGGTCGCCCTGCGCGAGGAGCTGGAGGAGGGTCCGGGTGCCGTAGAAGGCGCCGGTCTCGCTCGCGCCGGTCACCGACAGGCGGGCGCCGGCCCGCAGTTCGTAGCCCTCAGCGCCGAGCTCCGCCCGGGACGGCCGTACGTCGATAACGATGTCACCACTGCGGGCGCCGCTCGTCACGACCGGGACCGTGCCGTGCCCCGCCGCCCGCAGATCGCCGGCCAGGGTGTCGGCGACCCGTCGTTCGGCCGGGCCGTCCGCCACGAGGCGGGCGCCGGGCCGGTAGACGTAACTGCCGGATGCGGGTGTCCAGTCGGACAGGGCGGGCACGGTGACAGGCGGCCCCTGCTCCTGCCGCGCGAAGGCCGGAATCGGTGCCAGGAGCAGCATCAGCACCGCCAGGACGCCGACCAGTCTCAGTCGTTCCAGTCTCAGTCGTTTGCTCATGAGCGACTCCCATTCATCGGAGGCCTGATGATTGGTCGGCCCCTTCGACGTGTCAATGGGGTCCGACGGCACGCGAGTTGGGCCCTTTGATCGGATGACCTGCTGACATTTGGGCGACGGTCGACCGCCGGAGCTCGAAAAGTCCAACAAGACCGGTCCGAATGTCCAAGCGCGAGCCCTCTCGACGCGGCGCCCCCGCCCGGGCAGAGTTCTCCCTATGTACTCGCGAGTAGCCAACGAGGAGCGCCCGTGACCAGCTGGGTCGGCCGGACCGCCGCCGAGATCGCCGCCGCCGTTCGGGATAAGCACGCCACCCCACGCGAGGTGGTGTCCGAGCACCTGGCCCGGATCGAGCGGCTCGACGGCCGGGTCGGCGCCTTCCGCACGGTGCGGGCCGAGGCCGCCCTCGCCGAGGCCGACGAGGTCGCCGCCCGGGGCGACCTGGCCGAACTGCCGCTGGCCGGGGTCCCGGTGGCCGTCAAGGACAACCTCGCCGTGCGCGGCGAGGCGAGACGCCTCGGCACCGAGGCGACGCCGGACACGCCCTGCGCCGACGACCATGTCACCGTGGCCCGGCTGCGGGCGGCGGGTGCGGTCGTCGTGGGCCTGACCACCATGCCGGAGCTGGGCGTCTTCGGCACCACGGAGGGCGCCCACGGCACCGCCCGCAACCCGTGGGACACCTCCCGCACGGCGGGCGGCTCCTCCGGCGGCGGCGCGGCCGCGGTCGCCGCCGGCCTGGTGCCGATCGCCCTCGGCAACGACGGCATGGGCTCCCTGCGCATCCCCGCGGCCAACTGCGGCCTGGTCACCCTGAAGCCGGGCCCCGGGGTGGTCCCGGCCGGCATCAGCGACGGCGACTGGTTCGGCATGTCGGAGAACGGCCCCCTCGCGACGACGGTCGAGGACGTGCGCCTGATGCTGTCGGTCCTCGCCGACACCGAGTTCGTACGACGGGACGGGCCCACCCCCTACCGGGTGGCCGCGTCCCTGCGCAGCCCGATCGCCGGTGTCGCCGTCACCAAGCCGTATACGGCCGCGGTCCGGGAGGCGGCCGGGCTGCTCATGAAGGCAGGTCACCAGGTACGCCGGGCCGACCCGCCGTATCCGATGTCGCTGAGTTTCACCTCACTGGCCCACTGGACGGCGGGCACGTTCGTGGACGCGCGGGGCCTGGACCGACGGCAGCTCGCCCGGCGCACCCGGGTCCACGCGAGCGTCGGCCGCGCCTTCCTGAACGGCGTGCGCACCGGCAAGGGGCGGGAGGCGCTGCGCCGGCACCTGGAGCCGTTCTTCGCCGAGTACGACGTGCTGCTCGCCCCGGCACTCGCCCGCCGCTCCCCCAAGTCCGCGCCCTGGCACGAGCGGGGCTGGCTGCGCAATGTCCTGGCCAACACGAACTACTCGCCGATGACCCCGCCGTGGAACCTGACCGGCTGGCCGGCGATGTCCGTCCCCTTCGGCACCCTGCCCTCCGGCGCCCCCTGCGCCGTACAGCTGGTGGGGCGGCCGGGCTCGGAGGCGGACCTGCTGGCGGTGGCCGAGCAGTTGGAGCAACGGCGGCCGTGGCAGCGGACGGCGCCGCTCGACTAGGACAGGTCCTAGCCCTGGGCTACAGCGCCTTGTGCATGATGTGCAGGCCCACCCAGCCGTGCCGGGGATGTTCGTACGCGTCCGGGACCGTGCCCAGGACCGTGAAGCCGAGGGACGTCCAGAGCTTCACGGCCGGGTTGGTCTCGACGACCGCGTTGAAGACCATGCCCCGGTAGCCGGCGGCCTCGGCGGCGCTCAGGAGGTGTTCGGCGAGGGCTCGGCCGATGCCGCGGCCGGCCTGGTCGGGGTCGACCATGAAGCCCGCGTTGGCGATGCGGGCGGCGGGACCGCCGTAGTTGGGGGTGAGGTAGGCGGAGGCCACGACGGCTCCGGTGGCGTCCTCGACGACGTAGACGGTCTTGGCCGGGGCCATCCACAGGGCGCGGGCCGCCGCCTCGGAGGTGTCCGGGTCCCAGGCGTAGGTCTCGGCGGCGGCGACGATCCGGTGCCAGAAAGGCCAAATCCGTGGCCAGTCCTCGGCCACGGCTTCTCTGATCAGCATGGGCGTGAGTCTCGCACGCCCATGCGGTCGGCGATCGCGACGGGGCAGCCCCCGGCGTCAGTCCACGCTGGGCAGGATGTGGGGCTCGGCGAGGTCGTCCTCGTAGCCCGCCAGACGGATCGGGGCCGACCGGGCCCATACGTCGAGGCTGCCGATCTCTCCGGGCCGGCCGCCCGCGCGCTCCGTGCGTTCCTTGGGGCGCTGTTCGCGATTCGTCTTCTCCGGTGTCACCGCGCACTCCTTTTGTGTCGGGTCACCCTCGGGGCATACCTGCCCGGCCCTTGTGAACCGGCGTGTCCCATGACGGACCATGGGTGTGGGGAGGACCCCTGTACTGCTGTCCGTCCGCTATAGATTAACCAAATGAGCGGCCCCCCGCTCGATGGGGCTGAAAACAAGGGGTAACTATCCGGAGTCGGCCCGTGTTCGACCGGACCTGGCGAAGGGGCGGCGCAGTTCAAGTCCCGTTGGCCGAATCGCAAGCCGGCCATGGTCTGCTGACGGACGGCAACGGCTTGTCCGGCGGGAGGACTGGCGCATGGAGCTGCGCAGTGTCGAAGAGCTGATGGATCTGCTGTACGCCTGCCGAGGCGCCCGGAGCGCTCCCGGCCTCGGCGCGGGCCACGTCGATCCGCATCAACACGCGCTGCGAACGGCCGCGCTGCTGCGCCGCACCCGGCCCGCCGACAAGGAGCTCCAGATCGCGGGCCTGGTGCACCCCATCGGACCGCTGCTGCGGCCCGGTGACGAGGCCGCGCACGCGCGCTGCGCGGCCGACGCGGTCCGCCCGCTGCTCGGCGAGCGGGTCTACCGCCTCGTCCGCGGACACGCCCCCGAGGACGACGACCTGCTGCGTCTGCGCCAGGCCGTCGAGGAGGGCCGGAGCGCCGACTTCGACGCGGGGGTCCTGGAGGACTGGCGCACCGTGCTGGGGCTGGTTGCGGCACGCAACTCCCGTCTGGGGGCTGTCGACTGACGGTCCGTCATGAGACGGTACGGCGATGACGTCGTCGTACGGACTCGCGGGCCGGGCCGCTGTCGTCACCGGGGCCACGCGCGGGATCGGGCGGGCCGTCGCCGAACAGCTGGCCGCGGCCGGGGCGCTGGTGTGCGTGACCGGGCGGGACACCGACGAGGTCCGGCGGACCGCTCAGCGGCTCGGCGGAATCGGCCTGGCGGGCAGCGTCGCCGATCCGGACCACCTGCGGGAGGTCACGGACCTGGTGATGCGGGAGTTCCACCGGATCGACGTCGTTATCAACAACGCGGCGACCAACCAGCCGTACGGACCGCTCATGGACGCCGACCCGGACGCCTGGCGCAAGGCGTTCGCCGTCAATGTCGAGGCACCCCTGCGGCTCGTGCAGGGGGCCTGGCGGGCGTGGATGAGGGAGCACGGGGGCTCGGTCGTCAACATCTGCACGGAGGGCGCGGAACACGTCGGTCCGCACGTGGGCGCGTACGGCACCAGCAAGGCGGCCCTCCTGCATCTGACGCGGCAACTCGCCGGCGAACTCGCCCCGGGGGTGCGCGTGAACTCCGTGTCCCCCGGCCTCGTGCGCACCGAGATGGCGCGCTTCGTGTGGGAACGGGCCGAGCGGGAGGTGGCCGCGGGGCTTCCTCTGGGACGGATCGGGGAACCGGAGGATGTCGCGCGGGCCGTGGTGTGGCTGGTCTCGGACGCCGCCGAGTGGGTCACGGGAGCGGACCTGCTGGTGGACGGGGGCACGCGAGTGCGGGCGGCGCGCGGCGCGGACGGTGACGCCGTACACGAGCGGCTGCGTTCGGCCGCGCCGGGAAGGGATCCCGGCGGCTGAGCGCCCAGGAGCGGGTTCCGGTCGCTCAGAAGATGTCCCGTTCGTCGATGCCGGCCGCGCGCAGCTGGTCGCGGAAGTGCGTGAACCGTTCGTCCCGTCGCCGGCGCAGTTCCTCCAGCGGCGTGCTGCAGCCGAGCTCCGCCAGCAGGTCGGTGAACTCCTGGTCCGACCCGATGACGTGCCCGGTCTCCGTCCCGAAGCGGATGACCCTGCTGGCGAACTTGCGGGTCATGTCCATGCTGGCGTGGTAGGCGCGATAGGGCCGGGTCTTCGAGGAGAACTGGAGGTTCTCGGGGTATTCGGTGCCGTCGAGGTAGTAGGTGAGGAACATCCCGTCGTCGAACATCTCGCATCTGAAGAACGGCAGGTCGCGATGGAGGTAGACGGTGGTCGCCAGGGCCGCGCGCAGGTCGTGCAGGGCGGTCAGGGAGACGAAGACACGCATCCGGAGCACCTCGATCTCGCGGTCGACGTCCTGCGTGGTGGTCGCGCCCTGTTCGCGCAGCCGCATCGTCACATGGGCCCGCAGGCACTCCTCGGCGCCGGGGTCGAGGATGCACAGCCTGATCTGGTCCAGGCGGCGGAAGGCACGCTTGTCGCTGCCGAGGGCGAGCCGGAACGTCGCGAACTCGGCGGCACCGCCCTTGCTGTCGTAGCGCGTGGACGACTCCAGCAGCATCTGGAACGCTTCGCGGAAGCCCCGCTTCGGTACGTCCGCCGACTCGAAGACACCGCTGGGCAGGGACGCCTCGAAGCGGTCCCGGAACTGGGAGTGGGCGACGTCGATCGCATAGCCGGCCAGCTCCTGGGCTTGCAGCCGCTGCCGGAGCGGGTCGAGGAAGAGGGAGACCATGACGTAGATGAAGACCGAGGCGATCACGGATTCGCCGATGGCGGCCAGCGCCGTCGACCACTCCTGGTCCAGGTCGAACACCAGGCCCCACACGATGAGCACCACGCCCACCACGGTGGCCACGAGCATCACCAGTCCGGCCCACAACCGCGTGTACTGGGCGAATATGCGAACACCGTCGGGGTTGCCCGAAGCGGGAAGGGTCATGCCTTCAGCCTTTCTGCCACGAGTTCCATCAGGTCGGCGATCTCGTCGGCCCCGAGCCGGCTGATCGCCGTCGGCCCGGTCCGCTCCTCTGGCTCTGTGGCGGGGACGACCGTCGTCGTCCGGGCGACGTCGCGGCCCTGTAGGACGACGGTGACGACCGGGTGTCCGCTCTCGGGGTCGGCGCGGTGCAGGACACGGTGGTCGAGGGTGTACGACTGCCCGGTCCGGTGCCGGACGGTGCGGGTCGGGCGGAGCCGGCCGGTGCCGTCGGGCGTGTGGTGGTAGGCGCCCGCCGCGTCCTTCGAGAGCCGGTGGACGGGCGTGTCACCGGACGTGCGGTCCAAGGCGAACTGGTTCTCCAGAAGCACACCGGAGACGACATGGGAGGCGAAGTCCCAACGGTGATCGTGCACATCGGAGGGCGGGACGGGACGGTCCCACACATGCACGCGCAGCGCCCAGGAATCGGCACTCGGGGAGAGCAGCTTCATCTTGTAGAAGCCGTTCGGATGCCGGTAGCACAACGTGTCGGAGAGCGAGGCCCTTTCTTTCACCGCGGCCATCAGGTACTCGCGGAGCCGGCCGCTGTCGCAGACCGCGGAGAGCGTCGGCAACAGATCCTCCGAGCCGGACACCGCGGAGTCGATGAAAGTGAGCAACTCGGTCATGAGCGGCATGCTACTGCCCGACCGCACCGGGTAACTCCCGCTACGGCAAGGCCGTTCGACGTTTCCGGCGGCCGCCGGTCGGATGCGTCACCGGCCGCGGCGCCGGCTCACCACTTGCCCGGCGCGTAGTCCTTCAGGAAGACGCCGTACAGGTCCTCGCCCTCCTCGCCGCGCACGATCGGGTCGTAGACGCGGGCCGCGCCGTCGACCAGGTCGAGCGGGGCGTGGAAGCCGGCCTCGGCGAGGCGGACCTTGTCGGGGTGGGGCCGCTCGTCGGTGATCCAGCCGGTGTCGACGGCCGTCATGAGGATGCCGTCGTTGTCGAACATCTCCTGGGCGCTGGTGCGCGTGAGCATGTTCAGGGCGGCCTTGGCCATGTTGGTGTGCGGGTGGCCCGCGCCCTTGTAGCCGCGGGCGAAGACGCCCTCCATGGCGGAGACGTTCACGATGTAGGTGCGGCGGGACGCCGAGGCCGCCATGGCCGGGCGCAGGCGGCTGATCAGGATGAAGGGCGCCGTGGAGTTGCAGAGCTGGACCTCCAGGAGCTCGATCGGTGTGACCTCCTCGACCGTCTGGATCCAGCTGTTGGTGTCGTGCAGGTCGGGGACGAGCCCGCCCGCGTCGATGGCCGTGCCGGCCGCGATCCGCTCCAGGGACGCAGAGCCGGAGACGAGGGCGAGGTCGGTGACGTCCTGGGCGGTGAGCGCGCCGCCGCCCGCGACCGGGAGGGCGGGCACCGCGCCGGAGCCGAAGGTGCCGATCACCTCGGCGGCGGGCAGTTCACCGGCGGGCAGCGGGCCAGACTCGGCGGTGAGCAGTTCGCTGTAGGCCTGCGGGGAGCGCCGTACGGTCTGGGCCGCGTTGTTGATCAGGATGTCCAGCGGGCCCTCGGCGGCCACCGACTCGGCCAGGGCCACCACCTGCGCCGGGTCGCGCAGGTCGATGCCGACGATCTTCAGGCGGTGGATCCAGTCGGCGCTGTCGGGCTGGGCCTTGAAGCGGCGGATCGCGTCGCTGGGGAAACGCGTGGTGATGGTGGTGTGCGCGCCGTCGCGCAGCAGACGCAGCGCGATGTACATGCCGATCTTGGCGCGGCCTCCGGTGAGCAGCGCGCGCTTGCCGGTGAGGTCGGCGCGGGCGTCGCGGCGGGCCCGGTTCTCGGCCGCGCACTTCGGGCAGAGCTGGTGGTAGAAGTAGTCGACCTCGACGTAGCGGGTCTTGCAGGTGTAGCAGGAGCGCGGGCGCTGGAGGATGCCCGCCACCTGGCCCTCTCCCGTGACGGACGACGGCAGGATGCCCTCTGTCTCGTCGTCGACACGCTGCGCGGAGCCGGTCGCCGTGGCCTCCGTGACCGCCTTGTCGTGCGCGGTCTTGGCGGCCCGGCGCTCCTGACGACGGCGCTGCTTGACGGTGCGGTAGACGCCCGCGGTGGCCCGGCGCACCGTGATCGCGTCGGGGTGGTCGACGTCGATCTTGTCGAGTTCTTCCAGAACGCTGAGGCAGACCGCGAGCCGTTCCGGGTCGATGCCGGGGCCATACGAGGACTCAGCCACCTCGTCCATGGTCGCCGAGCCGTTGTCTGTCACCGTCATGGCCGCTGCCGTTCCCTGGTCTTCCGCGCGGCGCTCCGACGGCAGCCGCTTTCGAACAGCGAATTTTAACGGAGCGCCGGGCCGGACCGCCAAACCAGTGCCGCGGCACTGGCGACGATCAAGGCTCGCAGGCGGTGATCAGCGTCTGCACCTCCTCGGCGACGGCGTGTGCCAGACGGTCCAGGTCCGGTACGGCCCGGGCGTCGGCGACGAGTCCGTAGTGGACGCGTCCGCGGTAGGTGGAGATGGCGACCGCGAGGGACTGGCCCCGGGCCAGCGGAGCGAAGGGGTAGACCGCGGTGACCGGGTTGCCGCCGAGCTTCAGGCCGAAGCTCGGCAGGGGCACGCTGGTGACCAGGATGTCGAACCAGAGCCGGGCGGCCTGGCCGACCAGCGGCCCGCCGAGCCGGTGACCGAGCGCCGGGACGTGGTCGGCGAGCAGGGCCACGGCACCGGCGCCCCGATTGGGTCCTGCGTTCTTGTTGCGGTCCATGGCCGCGCGGACCGTGGCCAGGCGGCCAAGCGGGTCCGGGTCGGCGACGGGCAGCCGCATCAGATAGCCGGAGAGCCGGTTGCCCTGCGGGTGAGCGGTGCGCGGGCGCCGTTTGGAGACCGGGATCAGGGCCCGGGGTGCCACGCCGTCGCTGCCGTCGCCGCGCTCGTCCAGCCAGCGGCGCAGGGCGCCCGCGACGACCGCGATCACGACGTCGTTGACGGTGCCGCCGACGACCTTGCGGACGCGGTGCACATCGTCGATGTCGACGACCACGCCGGCGGTGCGCCGGGTGCCGGTGGAGACGGCGGTGAGGGCGGCCGAGGAGCGTACGTCCAGGCCGGAGCGGGCGACCGAGGCGCCGATGTCGAGGGCCCGGCCCACGTCGGACAGGGCGCCGCGCACCAGATCCGGCAGTCTGCGGACGTCCGGGACGAGGCCGCGCGAGGGCGGCTCGGGGCGGGGGCGCGGCGCGGGCAGGTCCATCGGGTCCAGGACGGCGGCGGCCAGTCCCAGCGCCCGCAGGCCGTCGGCCAGCGCGTGGTGGAACTTGAACAGCACGGCGAACGAGACGCCGTCCTCCCCCGGCAGCACATGCGCCTCCCACGGCGGGCGCGCCCGGTCGAGGGGCCGCTGCATGAGCCGGCCCGCCTCGGTGTGGAAGTCCGCGGTGGGGGCGTGCAGCAGGACGTGGTCGAGCGGGTCGAAGCCGGGGTCGGGCTCACGGGCGGCGCCGCCGAAGACCGACGGGAAGCCGAGCGGCCACACGTCCCGGATCCGCATCCGCAGTCCGGGCACCGCGGCGGCCCGGGCGGCGAGCAGGTCGGCCGCGTGGGCGCCCGCGGTGGGCGAGTGTGCCGAGAAGACGCCGAGCGCGCCCAGGTGCATCGGGTGCTCGGCGGATTCCATGTTCCAGAACGCCAGGTCGAGGGGTGCGAGCAGGTCAGGAGTCAATGGCTTGCCTCGCGTCGACGAAGGGTGGGAAGACGAAGGGTGAGAAAACAGTCAATCGCTCTCTGGTGATTACGGTCAAGTGCGATCAAGTTACGCACAGTTAACAGCACATTAAGTCCCGCCTCTCTGAGAGGGGCGGGACTCATGAGGTGCCTGCGGATACTCGGTGCGGGCGGCACCGCCTGAGGTGACGTTCCCCACTCAGACGGGTGCGGGCCGACCGTGTCGTGCCGCCGGTCCCGACGAACGGATTGGTGTCAGGTCCAGGTCATCGCGCAAGGCCTCCGTTCGAAAGGCCTACGCTCGCCGGGCAGCCCGCCGGCGTCGCCCGGGACGCGTCCCGGATGAGCGCCTGGTGCGCGGCCTTCAGCCGCTGGACGTCCGGCTTGAGGATCTCGCGGTCGTAGGTCAGCAACCCGTTCAGCTCCCCCTCGACGTCGGAGATCTGGGTGTAGACGGCGCCGTTGCCGCCCCGGCAGGCCAGCGCGCGGACCTCGTCGAGCTTCGCCAGGTAGTCGTCGGTGTAGGTCGCCGGGTCGACGTCGACGTACGACTGCTGCACGGACCAGGCGTGTCCGGGCACGGCCAGTCCGAGGCCGCCGTACTCGCCGCTGACCAGGGCACGTTGGCCGTCCGGGCGGGGTGGCAGGGCGGGGCTGGGGTAGCCGTGCTCGTCCATGAGGTCGCCGGCGCTGCCGTCGGCCCCGAGGTTGAGGCCCGACTGGTTGTTGACCAGGCGGGTCGGGTCCCAGGCCTTGGCCTGCTGGGCGACGCGCCCGATGTCGTACTGGCCCCAGCCCTCGTTGAAGGTGACCCACATGACGACCGAGGGGCTGCTGATGTGCTCGTCGATCATCTGCTTCATCTCGCGCTCGTACTCGGCGCGGGCCTCGGCGCTCGGGTTCACCCCCGCGGTCATCGCGGGCATGTCCTGCCACACCAGCAGGCCCAGCCGGTCGGCCCAGTAGAACCAGCGGTCGGGCTCGACCTTGATGTGCTTGCGCACCGAGTTGAAGCCCAGTCGCTTGTGCGCCTTCAGGTCGTACGCGAGGGCCTCGTCGGTCGGCGCGGTGTGCAGGCCGTCGGGCCAGAAGCCCTGGTCGAGGGTGGCCATCATGAAGGCTGGCTCCCCGTTGAGGACCGTGCGCGGCACACCGTTCACCTTCTCGACGGCGATGGAGCGCATCCCGAAGTAACTGCCGACGCGGTCGGCGCCGACGGTCACCTTCAGGTCGTAGAGGAACGGGTCGTCGGGCGACCAGAGGTGCGGTTCGTCGATCGTCAGGGTCAGCGGACCGCCGGTGCGGCCGCGCGCCGTGGCGACCTCGCGCTGTCCGTCGTACGCCGTCGCGGTGATCGGTACGCCGGCCCGGACTCCCTGTGCCTCGACGGTGAGCTGTTCCTCGGCCACGTCGGGGGTGAGCTTGAGCGAGTCGACGTGGTCGGGGGCGACCGGCTCCATCCAGACCGTCTGCCAGATGCCGGAGGACGGGGTGTACCAGATGCCGCTCGGGTCCAGGCGCTGCTTGCCGATCGGCGGGTTCTCGCCGTTCGCCGCGTCCGTCGGGTCGTACACGCCGACGATCAGCTCCTGGGTGCGGCCGGGCCTGAGCGCGTCGGTGATGTCGGCGCCGAACTTGTCGTAGCCGCCCTTGTGCGCGGCGACCTGGGTGCCGTTGACGTACACCTGGGTCTGCCAGTCGACGGCGCCGAAGTTGAGCCGCAGTCGCCGGCCGGAGCCGATGTGCCAGTCGGCGGGGACCGTGAAGGTGCGCCGGTACCACATGCGGTCCTCGTGCCGTTCGATGCCGGAGAGCTGGGACTCCACCGGGTACGGGACGAGGATGCGCTCGGCCAGGGTCTTACCCACGGGCGGGCTCTCACCGGCCTCGGCGGCGGCGAACTGCCAGCGGCCATTGAGGTTGCGCCACGCGCTGCGGGTCAACTGCGGGCGCGGGTACTCGGGATGGGCGTTGTCCGGGCCCACCTCGTCGGCCCACCGCGTGCGCAGCTCGTACGTGGAGTGGTTGGGGCCGCTGCTCCAGAAGGCCTTGACAACGTTGCCGTCCACGTCCGTGAGGCCGCCGTCCCCGTCGTAGCGGAGGTCCGCGGTGCCGCGTGCCGTGCCGGTCTTGTTGCCTACGACGGGTTCGTCGAGGGTGACGAGGAGGGCCCTCGGGTCGGCGGGATCCGGCTTCGCCGCGCCCAGAGGCCACTTGGCGCCGCCGATCACCGCTTCGAGATGGCCGGACAGGCCTGCCGTGGGCGGGGCGAGTCGCTGGGCGAAGTCGAGCTTGAGGGTGCGGCCGTCGGCGAGGACGGTGGTCGCGATCGCTCCGTCGTAGTCGAATCCGGCGGGGAGGCGGAACGCCGACTGCGGGACGGCTTCCTTGCTGCCGCCGGGCTCGGTCCAGCGCAGGTGGAGGTTGGAGCCGCCGTAGTGCTCGAAGTACTCGACCTTGATGTCGTAGTCCGTGCCGGCCCTCAGTTCGACGGGCTCGGCACTCTGTTCGCGGTCCCAGTCGTCGACCCAGTGGTCGATGAGGAGCTTCCCGTCGATCCAGAGGCGGAAGCCGTTGTCGCCGATGATCGAGAAGGTGTGCGGGCCGGTCTTCTCCGGCACGATCCGGCCGGTCCAGCGGACGCTGACGTCGTCCGGGCGGCCGGCGGCGGAGGCCAGGCGCGGCTCCAGGTTGTCGAAGTCGAGCGCCGGGTCGAAGGCGGTGGCCTTGAGCTCGTGGAAGTCGAAGGCGCCCGGGGCGGACTGCGTGTAGTACTCGCCCTTCAGACCGTGGGCCTCGACGGGGTCGTCGGCCAGGGCGGGGGCCGCGGTGAGGCTGGTCAGTCCGGTGAGGCCGAGGAGTAAGGCGAGTCGGTTTCTGAGACGTCTGGTGTGCACGGATCCTCCATAACAACGTTGTCATGGACAGCAGTTGGCATGACAACACGGAATCCGCTTTCCGTCCAGGGACATGACAAGGCATGACAACGGCCCCGGCGCCAAGGCAACCGGGGCCGTCCGTCGTACCAGTCCCTACGAGACGAGCTGGCCCTTCCCGAGCGCGATCACTCCGCCCTTGGAGACGGTGTACAGCTCCGTGTCCCGCTCCGGGTTGACGCCGATCGTCGCTCCCGGCGGCACCTCGACGTTCTTGTCGAGGACGGCGCCGCGCACCACCGCGCCCCGCCCGATGTGCACGTTGTCGTGCAGCACCGAGCCCTGGACGACGGCCCCCGGGTCGACCACGACACCCGGGGAGAGCACCGACCGAGTGACCTGCCCCCGGATCAGACAGCCCGCGCTGATGATGGACTCGCTGGCCATCCCGCCGGCGTTGAAGCGGGCCGGCGAGAGCTGGTAGGAGTGCGTGTAGATGGGCCAGCTGCGGTTGTACAGGTTGAAGGCGGGGCGCTCGGCGATCAGGTCCATGTGGGCGTCGTAGTACGCGTCGAGGGTGCCGACGTCCCGCCAGTAGCCCTGGTCGCGGGTGGTCTCGCCGGGCACGTGGTTGGCGGTGAAGTCGTAGAGCTGGGCCTCGCCGCGCTCGGTGAGCTGGGGCAGGATCGAGCCGCCCATGTCGTGCACGGAGTTGAGGTCCTCGGCGTCCCGTTGCAGCGCCTCGATCAGGGCCTTGGTGGTGAAGATGTAGTTGCCCATCGAGGCGAACACGCGCTCGGGGTCGTCGGGCAGGCCGGGCGGGTCGGCGGGCTTCTCCAGGAAGCTGTCCACCATCTGGCCGTCCGAGCCGGGGCTGATCACGCCGAACGACGGCGACTCGCCGCGCGGGACGCGTATCCCGGCCACCGTCACGCCCGCGCCGCTGTCGATGTGCTGGGCGAGCATCTGCCGCGGGTCCATGCGGTAGACGTGGTCGGCGCCGAAGACGGCGACGTATTCGGGGCGTTCGTCGTAGATCAGGTTCAGGGACTGGAGGATCGCGTCGGCGCTGCCCAGGTACCAGCGCGGGCCGAGGCGCTGCTGGGCCGGTACCGGGGTGACGTAGTTGCCGAGCAGGCTGGACATCCGCCAGGTGGTGGTGATGTGCCGGTCCAGCGAGTGCGACTTGTACTGCGTGAGGACGCAGATGCGCAGGACGTCGGCGTTGACGAGGTTGGACAGGACGAAGTCGACTAGTCGATATGTGCCTCCGAAGGTGACCGCGGGTTTCGCGCGGTCAGCGGTCAGGGGCATCAAACGCTTGCCCTCTCCGCCCGCGAGCACGATTCCCAGCACCGAAGGACCACCACGACGCATGGCCGCTCCCCTCACCCTGTTTGATCCATGCCTGCCCCTGAGCAGGTCGTACTAAGCCTGATCGAGGATCTCCACGCCGTAGCGATCCTGTGTCACGTGTGCTTTCTACGCACGTGTTTTCAGGCGTAGGTTTTCTACGTCTGTTTCAGGATCTCCTCGTAGAGCCGGACCGTGCGCCGGGCGACCGCGTCCCAGCCGAACTCACCCACCGCACGCTCTCGTCCCGCCTCGCCCATCCGCCGGGCGGTCTCCGAATCGCCGAGGACCGAGTCCAGTGCCCGCGCGAGGCCCCTCTCGAAGTCGTCGTCGAGGGAGACGAGCATCCCCGTCCTGCCGTCGTCCACGACCTCGGGGATGCCGCCCACCCGGGAGGCCACGACGGGCGTGCCGCAGGCCATCGCCTCCAGGTTGACGATGCCGAGGGGTTCGTACACCGAGGGGCAGACGAACACGGCCGCGTGCGTGAGGAGTTGGATCACCTCGGGGCGGGGCAGCATCTGCGGGATCCAGTGCACGCCCTCGCGGACGCGGCTCAGCTCCTGGAACAGGTCGCGGAACTCCTGGTCGATCTCGGGGGTGTCCGGGGCACCCGCGCACAGGACGACCTGCGCCGCCGGGTCGATGTCCCGCACCGCGCGCAGCAGATGGGGCACGCCCTTCTGGCGGGTGATGCGGCCGACGAACAGCACGTACGGGCGGTCCGGGTCGAGGCCGATGCGACGCAGGACGTCGGTGCCGGGGTCGGGCCGGTAGAGGCTCGTGTCGATGCCGTTGTGCACAATGTGGACCTTGGCCGGATCCAGCATCGGATAACAGCCGAGGATGTCCTCGCGCATGGCCCCGGAGACGGCGATGACGGCGTCGGCGGCCTCGATCGCGGTGCGCTCGGCCCAGCTGGAGAGGGCGTATCCGCCGCCGAGCTGCTCGGCCTTCCAGGGGCGCAGGGGCTCCAGGGAGTGGGCCGTCATCACGTGCGGGATGCCATACAGGAGTTTGCCGAGGTGGCCGGCGAGATTGGCGTACCAGGTGTGGGAGTGGACGAGTTCGCGGCCTTCGAGGCCGGCGGTCATCGCGAGGTCCACGGAGAAGGTGCGCAACGCGTCGTTGGCGGTGTCCAGCGCGGACCAGGGCCGGTGGCGGATCACGCCGGCCGCCTTCTCCGCGAGGGAGACCTCGCCCCAGCAGTGCACGTCGAGGTCGACGAGGGCTCTCAACTCCCGGGCGAGGAACTCGACATGGACGCCCGCACCGCCGTACACATCCGGCGGGTACTCCCGGGTCAGTAGTCCCACTCGCACCCGGAACCCCCTGTCTCAGCGGCTGGTTGTCTTCATGGTCACCCAGATGCGGCGTGTGGGGAAGAGCGCGGGGGTCGTGCGAAGCAACAGTCGCCGCAGACGCCCCCGCCGGGGACGCGGTAGTAGAGGCAGCAACTGCGGCGCCGGAAGGCGGTGCCGGTGAGCGTGCCGGTGCCCGCGAGCAGGGGGTGGCCGAGAAGTTCCGCCGTGAGGGAGCGCGCCCGGGCGGCGACGTCCGTACGGCCGTTCGCCCGCGCCCATCCGTCCAGCTGCCGGGCGGCGCCCGCCAGCGCGGATCCCGCGTTGCCCCACAGCAGGCCCTCGGCGATCCGGTACCGGGTGTGCAGCGATTCGGTCAGCGGGCGCAGGTGGCCGTCCAGGACGACGCCCACGACGCTCTTCGCGTCCGCGGGCAGCGGTCGCAGGGCCGACAGCCACAGGTCGTCGGGGGCACTGCCCTCGGGGTCCCAGTGCAGCAGCCTCGGGTCGAGGTCGGGGATCCGGCCGTAGAGGCAGGCGCAGCCCAGCGTCACCGACCACAGGCGCGCGGCGAGTCCCTGTTGGGCCACCGAGGCCGCGATCCGCACCTCGGGGGCGCGGAGAGTGTGCGCGACTTTCCGGATGCGGAAAGTCATGGAATTTCCGTAAAAGTCCGACGACCTGTCGTCGTGGACGGGTGCCAGGGTCGGTCGCGATGAACACGGCACTCCTCCCATCCGTAGTACGAAGAAGCCGCCGAGCGGCTCCAGCGCGGCAAGTTCGGGGTCGAGGTCCACGAGGAGCATTAGTACCAAGGTCAGCGGGGGTGTCCCCCCAGGGGGTCCGTACTGAGGTCGCCCACCCTGGGGAGGATGGCGGGGCGGTCCTACTCCATCGGCAGTAGGACCCATTGCGTGCTCAGGTACGACGACGGGAATGCCTTTTCGCGGCATCGTGTTGGTTATGGAAGCCGACCGTTCGCCGCGCCGGGCCCCGTGGCCCCGCCTCACGCAGAGGAGCCCCTCATGAGCGCCCTCGCGTTGTCCGTGTTGCTGTCGCTCGTCTCCGCCGTCGCGTATGCCGGCGGAGCGATCGTGCAGGAGCAGGTCGCGGTGTCGTCCCCGGGTCAGCAGTACGCGCCGCTGCGCAGGCCCATCTGGTGGGCGGCGGTGGCGCTGAACGGCCTCGGCGGAGTGCTGCACGTGGCGGCGCTCGCCTACGGTCCGCTGAGCCTGGTCCAGCCGCTGGGCGCGCTGACCATCGTGTTCGCGCTGCCCATGGCGGCTCTCTTCGTGGGCCGCAAGGCCGGTGCGACCGCGTGGCGGGGCGCGATCATGGCGACGGTCGGCCTCGCCGGTCTGCTGTCCCTGGTCGGCGCCTCCGACTCGCAGTCGCTGGGCACCGCCCAGCGGGTGGCCGTGGCCCTGGTCACCGCCGCCGCGGTGCTCGCGCTGATGATCGCGGGCCGGGCCGCGCACCGGCACCCGGCGGTGCGCAGCATGCTGCTCGCGACCGCGTCCGGCATAGCGTTCGGCATGTCCTCCGTGTTCACGAAGACGGTCGCCGTCGACTGGACCGGCGGTGTGACAACCGCCGACGTGCCGTCCCTGGCCGTGATAGGCGTGCTGGCCACGGCCGGCATGATGCTGTCGCAGGCCGCCTACCGCGGCGCCGGTCTCGCCGCCCCGCTGGCCACGCTCACGGTGGTGAACCCGGTGGTGGCTGCAGCGGTCGGCATCACGATGTTCGGCGAAACCTTCCGCTACGGCTCCACGGGCACCGCGCTCGCCCTGAGCTGCGGTGTGGTGGCGGCGGGCGGACTGATCCTGCTGACCACGGAGCGGCTCGGGCGCACGCACCCCGCCCCGGTGGAGGTGGAGTCGCTGCCCGAGCCCGTGGCCGCCGAGCCGGCCCGCGCCGGGGAACTGCTCGCGCGACTGCCCGAGCAGTCCGTCCCCCCGCTGCGGGAGGGCGTACTCATCCCGGCCCCGGCCGCGCCGGTCCCGGAGGCGGTACTCGTCCCGGTCCCGGAGGACACTCACGAAGCCGGGGACACCTCGCGTCCCGACGCGTCCCCGAGCCTCTTGGTCCCCGTCTACGGCGGCCCCTACGTTCCGATACCGGTCTTCGACCGGCGTCGGACACGCGTCAAATCCTGACGCCCCCGGCCCTCAGGTAGGCCACCGGGTCGACGTCCGAGCCGAAGCCGGGCCCCGTCCGCACCTCGAAGTGCAGATGCGGGCCCGTGCTGTTGCCGGTGGATCCGGACCGCCCGATGCGCTGGCCGCCGCCCACCGTCTGCCCGGACTTCACGGAGATCGCCGACAGATGGGCGTACTGGGTGTAGCGGCCGTCGGAGTGCCGGATCACCACCTGGTAGCCGAAGGAGCCGCCCCAGCCGGCGGTGACGACCTTGCCGGCCCCGACCGCCTTCACGGACGTGCCGGTGGGCACGGCGAAGTCGACGCCGGTGTGGTAGCCCTTCGACCAGGAGGAGCCGGTCTTGCGGTACGGCGTGCCCGTGGCCGCGTTCACCGGGGCGAACAGGGTGCGGCTGTCGGCGGCTTTCTCTTTCTCTGCGGTGTCCGAACTATTCGACTTGGTTGATTTGTTTGCTTTGTTTGCTTTGTTTGAGTTACTTGAATTATTCGAGTTGTCCGTGTCGGTCGAAGGGGCCTTCTCCGTCGCGGACTTGCCGGGGTTCTGCGTCGTCGTGGTGGCGGCCTGCCCACGCAGCTTCAGCCGCTGGCCCGGCATGATCAGGTCGGGGTCCGGTCCGATGGTCTTCCGGTTGGCCGCGTACAGCCCGCGCCAACCGCCCTGGACGCGCCGGTCGTCGGCGATCTCGGAGAGCGAGTCACCGCGGACCACCGTGTACATCTGGGCCTTTCCGGCCCGGGACTGGGGCGTGGTCTGCGGCTGCATGTCCTGAGCGGAGGTGCCCGCCTTCTCGGTGACCTTCTCGGTGACCTTCTTGGTGGCGCTCTCGGCGGTCCCGGCAGTCCCGGCGCTCCCCGCGGGATGAATGTCCGGGGTGTCCCCGCCCCGGGTCAGTCCGGCCCGCACCGAGCACACCGGCCAGGCGCCCGGCCCCTGCCCGTCCAGCACCTGCTCGGCGACGGCGATCTGCTGGTCCTTGGTGGCCAGATCAGCGCGCGGCGCGTAGCGCGTGCCGCCGTAGGCCTCCCAGGTGGACTGGGTGAACTGAAGTCCGCCGTAGTAGCCGTTGCCGGTGTTGATGCTCCAGTTGTGGGTCGACTCGCACGCGGCGACCTTGTTCCAGGTGTCGACGTCGGCGGCCTCGGCGGCGCCGGCGCCGGCGCTGATGAGCGGGATCGCCATGCCGGCGCCGCCCGCCGTGAGGGTGAGCGAGGCGCGGTTGATCCTGTTCGGCTGATACCGGCGGTGCCGGCCGCGTACGGCCATGGAGAGCCCCCTCGACATGCGTCAGGAAGGGGCAAAAGTAAGCGCTGCGAACTGGCCATGACAAGACAGCAATCGGCCGTGCTTCCCGCTCAAGCGGCCAGGAATAAACGCCTGTTGTGGAACAGCTGAGGCCGGTGAGCTTCCCGTGCGTATCTGCAGGTGAAACATCGACCAGCCCGGATGTGCGGGTAGCGTATCGGCACGTCAGGATGGTCACTGGACAATACTGGCGGGCACGACCGGAACCACCCGGCACCACCGACAACCGAACAACCCTCAACAGGATCCTTTAGGAGCCAACGGCATGAGCAAATCAGCCCAGATCGGCGTCACAGGACTCGCGGTCATGGGCCGCAATCTCGCCCGCAACTTCGCCCGCAACGGCTACACGGTCGCGGTGCACAACCGTACGGCGTCGCGTATGCACGCCCTGGTCGAGGAGTTCGGCAGCGAGGGCGACTTCATCGCGGCCGAGACCGCCAAGGACTTCGTGGCGGCGCTGGAGCGGCCGCGGCGGCTGGTCGTCATGGTGAAGGCGGGCGAGCCGACCGACGCGGTGATCGAGGAGTTCGCCCCGCTCCTGGAGCCCGGCGACATGATCATCGACGGCGGCAACGCGCACTTCGCGGACACCCGGCGCCGGGAGCGCGAACTGCGCGAGAAGGGCATCCACTTCGTCGGCATGGGCGTCTCGGGCGGCGAGGAGGGCGCGCTGCACGGGCCGAGCATCATGCCGGGCGGTCCTGTCGAGTCGTACGACTCGCTCGGTCCGATGCTGGAGAAGATCTCCGCGAAGGCGGCGGACGAGGCGCCGTGCGTGACCCACGTCGGTCCTGACGGGGCCGGGCACTTCGTGAAGATGGTGCACAACGGCATCGAGTACGCCGACATGCAGCTGATCGGCGAGGCGTACCAGCTGCTGCGTGACGTGGCCGGATACTCCCCCGCGCAGATCGCGGAGATCTTCCGCACGTGGAACACGGGCCGCCTGGATTCCTATCTGATCGAGATCACGGCCGAGGTGCTGTCGCACGTGGACGCGGCGACCGGTGAGCCGTTCGTGGACGTGTTGGTGGACCAGGCCGAGCAGAAGGGCACCGGCCGCTGGACCGTCCAGATCGCCCTCGACCTCGGCGTTCCGGTCTCCGGTATCGCGGAGGCGGTCTTCGCCCGCTCGATCTCCGGCCACGCGGCGCTGCGTGAGGCCTCGCGCGGGCTGGCCGGGCCGAAGTCCTCGCCGCTGAGCGAGTCCGAGGCGGGGGCCTTCGCGGACCGGGTGGAGCAGGCGCTGTACGCCTCGAAGATCGTCTCGTACACGCAGGGCTTCCACGAGATCGCCGCGGGCAGCGAGGAGTACGGCTGGGACATCGACCTGGGGGCCGTCTCCTCGATCTGGCGGGGCGGCTGCATCATCCGCGCGGCCTTCCTGGACCGCATCCGGGCCGCCTACGACGCCCGGGCCGACCTGCCGAGCCTGCTGTCGGACGAGACGTTCGCCCAGGAGATCGCGGCGGCCCAGGACGACTGGCGCGAGGTCCTGGTCGCCGCGACCCGCCAGGGCGTCCCGACACCGGGCTTCGGGGCGGCCCTCGCCTACTATGACGCCCTGCGCGCGGAGCGGCTGCCTGCGGCACTCACCCAGGGCCAGCGGGACTTCTTCGGCGCCCACACCCACCCTCCAGGTCTTCACCGAGCCGATGGCTCTGAAGCCGCTGACCAACGGCCTCTCCACGACCTGGAGTCCGCTGATGGCCATCTACGACAGC
>NZ_JBFAIR010000059.1:0-46112 GCF_040654815.1 Streptomyces sp. NPDC050619
CTGGCGTACGAGACGGATGTGACGGCGACGGTGGACCCCTTCGCCGGGTCGTACGTGATCGAGAAGATGACCGACGACGTGGAGGCGGCGGCCGTCGAGCTGATGGCCAAGGTCGAGGAACTCGGCGGCGCGGTCAACGCGATCGAGCACGGATTCCAGAAGGGCGAGATCGAGCGCAGCGCGTACCGGATCGCCCTGGAGACGGACTCCGGCGAGCGAGTGGTCGTCGGCGTCAACCGCTACCAGCTGGACGAGGAAGAGCCCTACGAGCCGCTCCGCGTCGACCCGGCCATCGAGGCCCAGCAGGCGGAACGCCTGGCCAAGCTGCGTGCCGAGCGGGACCAGCCGGCGGTGGACTCGGCCCTGGCCGCCCTGAAGAAGGCCGCTGAGGGCGAGGACAACGTCCTGTACCCGATGAAGGACGCGCTGCGGGCCCGGGCGACCGTGGGGGAGGTGTGCAACGCGCTGCGGGGGGTTTGGGGGACTTACGTGCCTAGCGATGCGTTCTGAGTAACCCATTCCGGATACGCTCGGTAAGTTCACGTATTCGGAGGGGAGTTGTCGAGGTGGCTCTTTCGCGGCGGACGACCGTCCTGGAGGCAGAGACCTGGCTCACTCGGGAACTGGAGGGATATCGCGGTGAAGTTCTCTTCGGCAGGCTCACCGCGACGCCTTGGGCCGACGACTTCGCGGTCCCCGACCTGGTCGATCGTCCGAGCGGACTTCCTGGACACGCACGTTCAGCACAACCGCTATGCACCTCACGCCTTCCGCCTGGTGCTGGAGGTGACCGCCTGCAACTGGTCCGACGACCTCGGCCTGAAAGTCGAGTGTTACGCCCAGGCTCGCATCCCCGTCTACCTCATCGTCGACCGCAAACACGACGAGGTCCTCGTCTATGAGAACCCGGCCGACGGCAAATACCCCGACCCCCAGCGCTTCAAGCGAGGCCAGAGCGTCTCGTCCCCGAGTCCGTCGGCATCACCCTCGAACTCTCCGTCGACACCCTCCTCGACGGCGACGACCAACGGATGCCGAAGCAGGCCAGATACCCCGCGAGCCCGGCCCCCGCGCCATCCCCCGCCCATCCGACATAGCCGTCCGGCCGTACCAGGAACAGGCCGTTTCCGTACGCCTGTTGGACCTCTCCCCGGACGACCCGCACCGCCTCCGGCACCCCGGGCGCCCCCACCCCCACCGCCACCAGCGTCCAGTGCGGCCCCCGGAACGCGTCGAAGAGCCGTATGCAGTTCCGCGGTGCACGCTCGTCGACAGGCCGAGCACGTCCGCGGCGATCGGGCGCCGCTCCTCCTCGTACGAGTCCAATAGCCCCGCCCCCGCCCCGTCCCGCAGCACCGCCCCCAGCTTCCAGCCCAGGTTGTATGCGTCCTGCACGCTGGTGTTCAGGCCTTGGCCCCCGGCCGGTGAGTGCACGTGGGCCGCGTCCCCCGCGAGGAAGACCCGGCCGGAGCGGAAGCGGTCCGCCAAGGCCGCCCGGGGGCGGAAGTCCGACGCCCAGCGCACCATGGTCACGTCCTCGGGGGCGAGGTGCGCCGCGAAGGCTACGACATCGAGGAACGCGCCCGCCTGATGGCCGACTTCCCGCTGTCGGCCCAGGCGGGCGCGGAGATCTTCCAGGACTACGAACGGCACTTCGAGGAGGGGCTGGCGCTGCTGATCTCGGGGATCGAGGCGCGGTACGGGATCACCTGAGGGCCGTATCAGACACGAGACCTGAAGGCCGTATGAGATACGGCCTCTACGCCCTGCTCGTCCGTACCCGCCGCACCGTCCGCGTGACGATCGGCGGCAGTAGATCCACGGCGATACGGCGGCTGAGCGGACGGCGGGGTTTCCGGGCCGCCGTCGCCGCTGCCGGGGCGGGCCGCACCGGCTCCGGTGCGGGCTCCACATAGTGCCGGGAGTACGGGAAGGGCGGCGGCTGCATCCCCTTCGACCGGGCCCGGACCAGCCGGTGCCCCGCGGCCTCCTGCACGCTCAGACCGACGTCGGTGCGCTCCCTGAGCATGGCCAGCAGCTCCTTCTGCACCGGCTCGAGGTCGCCCCAGGTGCCGTACAGCTTCTGTGTGCTGAGGCAGATCGGGCGCAGGCCGCGGTTGAGGACGGCCTCCCATACGGCGACGGAGACCCCGGGGGTGTGCTCCGAGCGGAAGTCGTCGAGGACCACGATGCCCTCGGGCAGCAGGATGTCGTGGGCGGCGCCGATGTCGCCGTACACGTGCTCGTACAGGTGCGAGGCGTCGATGTGGACGAAGCGGCAGCTGCCCGCGTCCACCTCCTCGGAGATCACGGAGGTGGGGGCCTCGAGCACCCTCGGCAGGGTGTCGTGGAAGGAGAGGTAGTTCCGCTCGAAGGCCTGCCGGGTGAGCGAGGAGTACGACTTCTTGGTCTCGGCCTTGTTGGCCCCGTCCGGTGCCTCGCCGCCGAACAGGTCACAGACCGTGAACCGTTCGCCGTCCCTGAGGTGGTGCCCGGTGAGGATCGCGCTCTTGCCCATGTAGGCGCCGAGTTCCAGCAGGTCGCCCTTGAGTCCGCCGGTCTCCTGCCGGTCGAGGAACCAGGTGAACAGGACCTGGTCGAGTGGCGGGAACCAGCCGGGGACGTCCTTGAGCTCGCCGGGGGGTGCGGTGGTGGACTGCTGTGCGTTGGCCATGAAGCGATCCTGCTCACTGGGCGCGGGACAAACTGACCCCGCGCTGAACGTCCGGTGAACAGCTCCGCCATCCGGACCAGGGTTCAGCGCATCTTGGCCAGCGCCGCCCGCAGCCTCGGCGTCAGCGGCTTCTCGACGAAGCGGTTCAGCAGCCAGGCGAGGACCAGCATCGACGCGACCGTCAGGGCGAAGGTCGCCGCCGACGGCAGGCCGAGCTTGATGTGCAGGGTGCGGATCACCACCCAGCCGAGGTGCTCGTGGACCAGGTAGAAGGGGTACGTCAGTGCCCCGGCCACCGTCAGCCAGCGCCAGTTGGCCCACTTCAGCCAGCCCAGCGCGATCGCCGCGACCGCCACGAAGCCGAAGGCGACGACGAGGACGATGCCGAGCGAGGTGCGGTGGGCGAAGGCGTTCGGGTCGGACGCGTTGTACAGGCTCTGTACGGAGTAGCGCTGCCCGATCAGGAAGCTCATCACCACGATCGCCCACGCGTAGACGTCCTTGCGATCGCGGTGGACGAGGTAGAGGCCGACGCCGCCGATGAAGAACGGGGCGTACTCGGGCATCAGCACGAGGTCGAGCAGCGGCTGGTGCGCGGCCTGCGCGATCGCCGCCGCCAGCGTCCAGCCCGCGCAGAAGAGGACCACGCGCCGCCGGCTCGCCCCGGGCAGCACGACGCACAGCGCGAACAGCGCGTAGAAGCGGATCTCCACCCACAGCGTCCAGTCGACGCCCAGCACCCGGTCCGCGCCCAGCGGCTCCTGAAGCAGCGTCAGGTTCACCAGCGCGTCGCTCGGCGACACCGCCTTGTAGAAGACCATCGGCAGCGCGAACACCGCCGTCACGAGCACGACCGCCGCCCAGTAGGCGGGCATCAGCCGCGAGGCGCGCGAGGCGAAGAACGACTGGAGGGTCCGACCCCAGCCGCTCATGCTGATCACGAAACCGCTGATCACGAAGAAGATCTGGACGCCGAGGGGGCCGTACGCGAAGTAGTTGTGCAGCGTGGGGAACTGGTCGGCGGCCGAGCTCCCCCAGGCCCGGGTGACGTCGCCGCCCCGGCCGCCGTAGTGGTACGCCGCCACCATCAGCGCGGCGATCAGCCGCAGCCCGTCCAGGGCACGCAGCCGGGACTCCCGCCTGGGGGCCGCCTGTTCCGGCCGGCTGGGTGCGGGCGCGGGCGCCTTCGCCGCCGGGCGGACGGTCATGCTGGTCACGAAAATCTCCTCGACGATGCCCGCGGCGGGGTGCTCCTGTGGGTGCTCCTGGGGGTGCGTCTCAGCACATTAGTCCGAATCACAGTGTTGTCTTGGTTGACAGTCCAACGATTAGCCGTCTGGTCCCGGTGAGTTCACCTGAATGTCGTTTTGCCTTCCTAAATTCGCCCAGAATCCCCCCTCGTAGCGGGTAAACCCATGAACTTAGTTTTAGCTCGGTAAGAAAACACACCAGGAGTGCCATGACGACGGTCCAGAAGAGACGTGCACGTGCGCGCGGAGGGGAGCTGGACGACTGCCTGCGCGCCTGCGCCGTGCACAGCGGGAAGCTCGTCGGCAGTATCGACCGCCGCCGCGTCGAACTCGCCGAGGAGCTGCGCAAACTGCTCGTCGTGTGGGGCACGGCCTCGGCCGCCGCACCCGCGACACCCGCCCCTTCCGGCGCCACCGCCCTGCTCAAGCGGGCCGTCAAGGGGGCCGCCGCGACCCCCTCGGCGGGCATCCCCGGGGACCTGCTCGACGCCCTGCTCGCCGTCGCCAACAAGGCGCTCCAGTGCGGCTACAACGACGAGCTGAACCTCGCCCTGGTGATCAGCGACACCGTCCTCGCCCAGCGCAAGAACTCCCGCGCCGGCTGGCGGCTGCGCGCCCGTCTCCTGGAGACCCTCGGCGAGGAGAGCGAGGCCCTGGAGGCGTACGAGCGCTACCTCGCCCTCACCGACGACGACGGCTTCGGCGTCCGCGCCCGCACCGCCGGTATGCGCGTCGCGGGGGAGAAGGAGCGGGAGCTGTTCGCCCTGCTCGAGCGGCAGTGCCCGCGCGCCCGGGACTTCGCCCGCGGCCCCGCCACCGACGTGTGGGCCGAGGGCCTGGCCGCGCACGCCGTCGGCGACTGGGCCCAGGCCGAGCCCCGGCTCGTGGGAGCGCTCCTCGCGCTGGCCGCCGACGACGCCCCGGTCAACGACCGGCAGGAACTGCTCAGCCAGTACCTCGACCTGCGCACCGCCGTCCCGGGCGCCGACCTGCCCGCGCTCGCCGAGGCCATCGAGCTCTACGCCGAGCAGCGCCGCAACCGGATGCGCGGCCCCGTCACCGAACCCACCATCGGCGGCGTGCAGTGGATCACCCTCGGCGAGTTCCGTAACCGGATCGCCGGCAAGTCGATCTGCCTGATCGCCAACTCCGGCCGGGTGGGCGCCAGTTCGATGGGCGCCGAGATCGACGCGTACGACCTGGTGGTGCGCTTCAACTCGTACCGGATCGACCCGAAGCACACCGGCAGCCGGACCGACATCCACGCCACCATCCACAAGCACGGCTTCAACTGGGAGAAGCACGTCACCACCCGGCTCGTCTTCGGCGGGATCTCCGGCGACTGGAAGTACTCGCTGCGCAACCGTCTGGTGCCCGGTGCCCAGACCTACCTCGGCGACGAGTCGCTGCGCTGGCCCGTGCGCAACATCGGCCGGCTCGGCGCCGACGTCTGGTCGGGCATCCCGACCACCGGGTTCAACATGCTGTACCTGCTGGACTTCCTGGACGTCAGCCCGACTCTGGACCTGATCGGCTTCGACTTCTACGAGAGCGGCGCCTACCGCGTCCAGGAGGCGATGAAGCTCGCGATTACGTCCGTCCACGAATACACCAGCGAGAAGGAATGGGTCATGCAGCGGGCCCAGAGCGTGACCGACATGAGGATATCCCTGCGATGACCACGACCTCCCCCAGCCCGGCCGTCACCCCCCTGGCCGCGGCCCCGCTGACCGCGCACGACCTCACCGGCAAGCGGCGCATCGCCTTCGCGAGCTACGTCGACGAGAACTACCTGCCCGGCTTCCTCGTGCTGCTGCGCAGCCTCGCGCTGTCCAACCCGAGCGTGTGCGAGGACTTCGTCGTCCTCTACGACGACCTGCGCCCCGGCTCGATCGCGAAGATCCGCGACCTGCACCCGCGCATCGTGCTGCGCCGCGTCGACACCGAGCACTACGACTCGTACAAGAAGGGCGACCAGGACAACTACCTGGTCCGCAAGGCGTACTTCATCCTCGACGTCTTCCGGCTGCGCGAGTACGACACCGTCATCACCCTGGACACCGACATGGTCGTCCTCGGCGACCTGGGCGAACTGCTCAAGCTGCGCGAGGGACTGGCGGCCGTGTCGCAGTTCTTCTACGGCCAGCACAAGCTCAACTCGGGCCTGCTGGTCATCCAGCGCGAGTACCTGAGCGACGAGTTCTGCGCCAAGCTCGACGCCACCGGCCGCAGCGGTGACTACGAGCTCGACAAGCACGACCAGGGCATCCTCAACGCCGTCCTGGACGGCGACTTCGTCCGCCTCGACCCGCGCTACAACTTCGTCAAGCGGCGGCTCTCCGGCGACCTGCCCGTCCCCGAGGACACCGCGATCCTGCACTTCACCGGCCGCCACAAGCCCTGGCAGGGCGGCGAGGCCGGCTACAGCCAGGCCGAGGACCGCTGGCGCGAGTTCGACCTGTCCGACGCCGACTTCCACGCCGAGTACCTGTCGAGGCCGGGCGGCCTCCACCACGACCTGCTGGTCCACTTCGGTACCCCGCACGTCGCCCGCACCGGTGATGTCGAGGTGGCCCGCAAGGTGGCCGCCGCGCACATCTCGGCCGGCGACTACCAGGACGCCGTGGACGTCATGAGCAGCGTGCGCATTCCGCTCGACGAGGCCTGGCCGCACGAGGTGTTCGGCCACGCCCTGATGAGCGTCTCCCGCTACGACGAGGCCAGGACGCAGCTGTTGCTGGCCACGGCCGCCCCCAACCGGGCCGCCACCGCCTATGCCCGCCTCGCCCAGATGGCCTGGGTGCACGGCGACAACAGCGGGGCCCTGAAGTACGCCACGTCCGGCATGTCCGTCGACATCACCCACCGCTCCAGCCGCCTGTGGGCGCAGCGCGCGTCCGCCGTACCGGCCCAGGAGCAGGGCAGCGCCGACGACCAACTCGCCCATGTCGCCTTCTACATGGACCGCCAGGGCAACGCGGGCGACAAGCTGCTGCCGGAGAGCGTCCGGCTCGCCTTCGGTCCGGACGTCACCTCCCGGCGCTGGCACCAGGTGCACGCCCACCGCCTCTTCGACGAGTCGGCCCTGCAACGGGTCAACCGCCGGCGCGGTCTGGTCATCGGCGGCGGCGGCCTGTTCATCCCGGACACCATGCCCAACGGCAACAGCGCCTGGCAGTGGAACGTCCCGGACGACCTCCTGAACGGCATCGACGTCCCGATCGCGGTGTTCGCCGTGGGCTTCAACGCCTTCGACGGCCAGTCGTACCGCGCGGGCCGGTTCCGCGAATCCCTGCGCCTGCTGGTCGAGAAGTCCTCCTTCTTCGGCCTGCGCAACCACGGCTCGATCGAGAAGGTGCGCGCCATGCTGCCCTCTCACCTGCACGACAAGGTGCGCTTCCAGCCGTGTCCGACGACGGTCATGCGGCAACTGGTGACGGGCTGGCAGGACCCGGCCGAGCGGGACGACACCATCCTCATCAACGCCGCCTACGACCGCGCGGGCCTGCGCTTCGGCCACGACTACGGCTACTTCCTGTCCCAAATGGCGCAGGCGGTACGGGACTTGGGCAAGCTCGCCGAAGTGCGGTGCGTGGCGCACTCGCTCGACGACGAGAAGATCGTCTTCGACCTGCGCCGCGAGCACGGCATCTCGATGCCCGTCATCCCGATGTACGACTTCGACAACGACGAGATCCGCGACCTCTACGCCCGTACCAAGCTGGTCATCGGCATGCGCGGCCACGCGGGCATGATTCCGTTCGGCGTCGGCACACCCATCATCAGCCTGATCTCCCACCCGAAGATGGCGTACTTCCTGCGGGACATCGAGCGCCCGGAGTGGGGCGTGTCGGTCCACGACCGGCACCTTGCCGCCCGGCTGGTGGAGCGTGCCGGGGACCTGCTTGCCGATCACGCGGCGACGGTCGCGGACGTGCATGGGCGGCAGCAGGAGCTGTGGAAGACGACTGAGGCGAACGCGGCGGACCTGCGGGTGATTCTGGGCGGGTGACGTGTGGCTACCGACGCCTGACGCGTGGTGCCTGGCGGCTGCCCTGGTCGGCCCTGCCTCTCTGGAGGGAGGGCCTCGCCGGGGCGGTCGTGGTTGCACACCGTAGCCCCCCCGCTGACTTACCGGCGACCTGTACTACGTCCTCGCCGCCGTGTGTACCGGCCGCTGGCCCGTCAGCGGCCGGTACTCGTCGGCGCATCCGCACCGCAGAGGGCGAGGCCGAGTCCCCACCGAGCCCAGACCGTCTTGCCGACCCCGAGCCGCGGATGCACACCCCATTCGTCGGCCAGCGCTCCGACGAGCGCGAGCCCACGCCCGAACTGATCCTCACCCGTCGCTTCACGCGGACACGGCTGCCGCTCGGTGCGCGGGTCACTGACCTCTACGCGGAGGTCAGTCGCGGTGACGGTGATGCGAAGCCGGATGAGCCGGTCCCGGAGGCTGCCGTGCAGCAGGGCGTTGGTCATTAGTTCAGAGACGACGAGTGCGACGTCTCCGGCGAGGGCGGGGTGCCCCCACTCGGTGACCAGGCGTGCGGTGCGGTGGCGGGCGAGGGGGACGCTGCGGGATACGGGGGTGTAGTCGAGGTGGTCTTCGTGGAGGAGGGGGTCGGGGTCGGGGTTGGTCTCGGGGGTGGTGGGGGGTTGGGGGTCGGGCATGAACACGCGCACCTCCTTGTGCGGTCAGGAAGATCAGAGCGACTCCCTGACGTGAGCGGATGAGCACTGAAAGTAGCGGGACGCTCACTTCGGAGGCAATCGAATCGGGGAAGTTCTTCCCCGAATTGGTGAACTGGTCGACCTGGTGACGCTCACGCGACACACTGTGACCGTGAAGCGATCAACCCAGCCCGTAGGCAACCGGGCGTCAACTGTCCTGGGACGGCGGCTCGGTGGGGAACTGCTGCGCCTGCGTGACGCGGCGGGGAAGACCCAGCAGCAAGCCGCAGAGTCCATCAACGCGACCGGTACCAAGATCGTGAAGATGGAGCGGGGATGGGTGCCGATGCGGGACCCGGACATCCGGGTGCTGTGCGAGTTCTACGGATTGGACGACCCCAAAGCCCTGGCCCGGCTTCTGGACTTGGCTCGGCTGGACCGTGAACGCCGTAAGGCGAAGGGTTGGTGGCAGCACTCTCCCCACCCGGGCACGCTCTCCGAGTACATCGCCCTGGAAGATGCCGCGAGCCGCGTCCGTGCCTGGCAGCTCTCATTGGTTCCCGGGCTGTTCCAGACCGCCGAGTACGCCCGTTCGCTGGCAGTCAGTGAAGGCGCCGGAGTGTGGGAGGACCCAGACGAGATCGAACGTCTGGTGGAGATCCGCACGCGCCGCCAGGCACGCCTCTATGAAGACCGGCCGCTTCAGGTGTACGCCATCGTCTGGGAGGCGGCGCTACGACAGTTGATCGGCGGTCCCGACATCATGCGCACCCAGTTGGAACACCTGCTGGACGTGGCCAAGCTGCCCAACGTCCGTCTGCAAGTGCTGCCGTTTCGCGCGGGTGGACACCCTTGCATCACAGGCCCGTTCACCGTCATCTCGTTCGCAGAGGCCGAGGCTGTGGACGTGGTCCATGCCGACACCATCGTGTCTACAGTGTGGGTGGAGAACGAGGCCGAAAGCGCGGCGTACAGCGCGTTCTTCGACCGTACGGCCCGACTGAGCCTTGCCCAGCGCGACTCGGCCCTGCTGATCGACACCATCCGCCAGGAGTTGTGACCCATGCCCGAGTTCGACTTCGTCAAGTCCACCTACAGCAACACCGGGGGCGAATGCGTCGAAGTCGCCCGCAATGTCTCCCACGCCATAGCCGTCCGCGACTCAAAGACCCCGAACGGTCCGATACTCCGCCTGACCTCGAAGGCATGGACCAGCTTCACGGCGTCACTGAGCACCTGCCGGATATGTGATGCGCGCCCTTGAGGGGATCCTCTCTAGGACAACGCCGGAATTCACTGGCGCCACAGCCATCTGTCGCATGGGAAGCCTCGCAGTCCGGGATCGATGACGGCTTGCAGGTGGACGCCCCTGCGGGAGCGAATTCCGCCGGACCTGCTCTCCGTTGGGTCGCGGTTCGGCTAAATCGTGGCGACCAGCAGGCCCTGTGCAAGCGCGTGCAGAACCTTGTTCCTGTTCGAGGAGTACGTGTTGTGCAGGCCCTCGACGAAGTTCTGGAAGCGCTGGCTCCACGTCACAGCCACCTTGCGAGCTGGGGGTAAGCCCGGACGGCAGATCTAGGAACTCGGCCGCGCCCTGGGCGAGGGAGGTGTACAGCCGGCGGCTGTGGTAGTCGGCGTCCCATAGCGTTTCGCCGCCCAGTTCGCGCACCTCATGAAGTTGCCGAGCTTCTTATTGGCGTGATTTGTCCAACGCGCCAGCGGACGAAGCCCGGCTGATCGCAGGGAACGTATCCCTGCTGGCAGGTGGCTCGTGCACCCCGCGTTGTTCTTCGCCTTCTCCTTGGCCTCGATGGCCGGTTGGTGCGCCATGTCGGCGTACGCGGCCCTGGGGGCGGCGGTCTGGACGGTCTCCGAGGACCGACTCGGCGACGCGACGGCAGTTCCGCTGAAGCCAACGGACTGTGATCGGACTGAGGGGCGGTGGGCGTATGGCGAGCGCTGTCCCTGGACCGCACCGGGTCCTTCGTGTGCACGATCCGCCTCCTTTTGGCCCACCGACTCCTGGCGTCCGATGCCGAGTTAGGGGCTCCAGCGATTCCGCTAGAGGCTTTGGTGGAAGCGTCGATGCGTTGGCGACTTGACTCAGTAGATGCCGCAAGTTTGTCTGCACTGCGTCAAGTTTTCATTTGTGACGCTAATCACTGCCCGGGCTTTGCAAGTACTTGGGGTGTCGGCGATCGTTTGCCCGGTTTGCGTGATCTGGACGGCTGCATTGGCCTCACCTAGATTCCCCTGCTGTGTCGTGAGGGACACGTGAGAAGACGGGGGTGGGAACGTGAAGGGGAGACGTCTGTCCAGACGTCCGTCGTTGCGTGGCATCGGGGGACTGCTCGGCGCTCTGCTGGTCGCCGGACTGCTCACTTCGCCACCTCCGGCAGCAGCCAATGTCGCCGCAGTGAAATCAACGTCCACGGCCGCCGATACCAACGTCGGGAAGGGCACGGAGAGCGCGGCCTTGGCCGAGGCCCGGCGCACCGGCAAGCAGGTCGAGGTCGCTGCTTTGCGGAGCGAGACGGCCGAGGTGTTCGCGAAGCCGGACGGCACGCTGGAGGCGATCGAGCATCTGCGTCCGGTGCGGACGCGCGTCGGTGGCGCATGGAAGAACATTGACACCACTCTGGAGACGCGGTCGGACGGATCGGTGGCGCCGAAGGTGGCGGCGACCGGGATCGCCTTCTCGGGCGGCGGGGACCAGCCGCTGATCCGGTTGGAGCAGGCGGGGCGCGAACTCTCGCTGTCGTGGCCGGGCAAGCTCCCAGAGCCGGTGCTCGACGGCGCGACGGCCACGTATCCGTCGGTCCTGCAGGATGTGGACCTCCAAGTGCGCGCCGACATCGACGGCATCTCGCAGGTGCTGGTGGTCAAGTCGGTCGAGGCGGCGGCCAATCCGAAGCTGGCCGAGCTGCGGCTGGCGATGGACGCCGACGGCATGACCGTGGGCGAGACCGTGGGCGGCGGCCTGGCTGCCACCGACTCCGGTGCCGGGGGCACGGTGTTCGAGGCGCCGCAGCCACTCATGTGGGACTCCAGCAAGGACACCGTCACGACCACTGCCAAGACGGCCTCGCTCCGCACCACCGACGCGGCAGCCGTGGACGACGGCGGGGTACCGGGCCCGGGCGAGTCCGCCCAGGTCGCCCCGGTTGAGGTCGAGGTCTCCACGGGCGGTGACGAACTGGTGCTCACCCCAGACCAGAAGCTGCTGAAGGACGCCACGTACCCGGTCTACATCGACCCGCAGTGGTACTCGCCGAAGGCCGGCAACTGGACCATGGTCTCGAAGTACTGGGCGTCCTCCCCGCAGTGGCGTTTCAACGGCAACCCCGACGCGGGCATGGGCTACTGCGCCGGTGACGCGCGGTGTGCGCCGCAGGACGTCAAGCGGCTGTTCTACGCTGTGCCGACGTCAAGGTTCGCGGGCAAGACGATCCTGTCGGCGGAGTTCGTGGTGAAGGAGACCCACTCCTACAGCTGCGACAAGAAAGACGTGCAGCTGTACCGGACGAAGGGCATCTCCTCCTCAACCACGTGGAACTCCCAGGACAACGACGCCTTCTGGGCCGACCTCCTCCAGACGCGCAGCGAGGCAAACGGCTGGAGTGGCGACTGCCCTGGTGGCAATGTGGAGTTCTGGGCATTGCGAGCGGTGCAGCAGGCGGCGGCCAATGGCTGGGCGACGACCACGTTCGGGCTGCGGGCCAAGAGCGAGACCGACCCGTATGCCTGGAAGCGGTTCGCCGACGACGCGTGGCTGCGGGTGCAGTACAACCGGCCGCCGGGACAGATCAAGATGTCCCAGCTCACCCAGAAGCCGGGTGGCACATGCTCGTCCACCGCCAAACGGGTGCGGATGCTGCCGACGCTGCGGGCCAACAACGTGACCGACCCCGACGGGGACAGCGTGGCGGTGCAGTTCCAAGCCTCGTGGGACACCGGGGACAGCAAGGGCTTCGCGGCGCGCTGGACGTCGTCACGGTCGACATACAAGAAGTCGGGTTCCGACTTCTCGATCACGCTGCCGTCCAGCATCCCCAAGAACAAGTTGATCGGCTGGCATGCGCGCTCCTACGACGGTGCGCAGTGGTCCCCGTGGTCGTACACGGGTTCGGCGACGGACTGTGCGACGGTCTACGACACCTTCGTGCCGGCGGAGCCGAGGATCACCTCGGCGCAGTATCCCGAGTCGGACGCGGAGAACCCGGACGATCCCTGGTTGGACGGGGCGGGACGCTACGGCACCTTCACCATCGATACCACGGCCACCGATGTCACGAAGTACTGGTTCGGGGTCAACGCGCAGCCCAGCAGTGCCCACACGCTGACCACCTCGGGCGGCGGGGCGAAGACGATGAAGTTCATGCCGACCAAGTCCGGCGTCAATTTCATCACCGCGCAGGCCTTCGACACCGCTGGCAACGGCAGCAGCATCGGCGTGTACTACTTCCGGGTACGCGCCGGGCAGCCCGATCTGGCCACCTGGGACCTGGACGAGGCGGCCGGCGCGAGCACGGTGAATGGCCAGGGCAGTCCCTGGCCAGCCACGCTCTCGGCAGGGGGTGCCACCGTGGGCGGCGAGGGCGTCCTGGGCACGGGACTGCACCTCGACGGCGTCCAGGGCCACGCGGCGACCGTCTCACCAGTGCTCAACACGGCGAAAAACTTCACCGTGTCGGTGTGGGCGAAGGTGGGCGACATCCCGGCCAGCGCCCCGGAGGGCGCGGTGGCCGTCTCCCAGGTCGGCAGCGCACGTAGTGCCTTCGAGCTGTACTACTCGCCGTCCCGCGCGGGCTGGGTGTTCGTGCGCCATGCCGCGGACACCGACGGATCGACGGGGTCCCGCGCCATGCAGCCGGCTTGCCCGAGCAGCGACACGGCATGCGTGCGATCCCGAACCAACACGTGGACCCACCTGGTGGGCGCCTTCAACGGACTCGAGTCCGTGGTCAAGCTGTACGTCAACGGCGAGCTTGTCGGCACCGCGCCGTTCAGCGGACCGTGGGATGCCCGTGGCCAGACCCTGCTCGGCGCCACCCGCAAGGGAGGCGTGACGGGCGGTTTCTTCAAGGGGAACCTCGACGAAGCACAGTTCTTCGACTACCAACTGACGGGCGCTCAGGTCCAGACCCTCTCCGGCAAGCAGCCTGTGGACAATGCCAGGCCCGCGAAACTGGTCTTCCCACTGGACGAGGAGCCCGACCCGGCGCCGCTCGCGGTGATCGGTCGAGGCCAGAAACTGGCGGCCACCCTGAACGGCGACCCCGTCCTGGGCAGAGCAGGGGCCGGGGGCACGGCGCTCACCCTGGACGGCACGGACGACTACGCCCAGACGAGCCGACCCGTGCTGGACACATCCCAGAGCTTCTCCGTATCGCTGTGGGCGCGGCTGCCCAAGGACAAGGCAATGCGGCCGATGACAGCGATCCGGCAGACCGGTTCCAGCGCTCCCGGCCTCGAGCTCTACCACTCATCGAATCTGGGTGGCTGGGTGTTCGCCCGTGAGACGTCCAACACCGCCAACGCGACCATCGTGCGCGCAACACAGAACGCCTGTCCCGCAAACGAGAACTGCGCCGCTGCGGGGCTCGGCGAGTGGAACCACGTGGTCGGTGTCTACGACTACGACACCGACCAGATCAGGCTCTACGTCAACGGCGTTCTGAAGGACACCGCGGCGTTCACCACCCCCTGGGTGGCAACCGGCAAGGTGACGCTCGGCGCAGCGGGCGACGGCACCGGGACCCTGGCGAACTTCCTCAAGGGCGACATGGACGACGTACGCCTGTACGACCGGGTGATCTCGGGCGACGAGGTGAAGAACCTGTTCAAGCAGCACCCGGTGGTCAAGGGACGCTGGAAGCTGGACTCCGCCCAAGGCGCGCCCGCCACCTCGCCGGACGCCTCCGGCGGCAGCCGCCCGGTGACCCTCTACAACGGGGTCACGACAGGCAGCGGGTGGGTCGACTCCGGCGCCCTGGTCCTGGACGGCGTCAACGACTACGCGGCGACCGGGTCGGTGCCGGTGGACACCAGCCAGAGCTTCACGGTCACCGCCTGGGCCCAGTCACCGTCCGGGCGCCCGCAAGAGCCGGGCACCATCCTCAGCCAACAGGGCGCCGTGAACAGCGCGTTCACGGTCGGGTACGAACCAGGGCCGGACGACGGTGACCCGTCGACACCGATTGTCACCGGGCGGTGGCGAATCAGCATGACGGACGTGGACGACACCGACACCAGCGACAACGACACCGAGGTGGGCGAGAAGACCGCGGGCAGCACGCTGTTCGACGAGTACAGCGCGAACGGCTGGAACCACCTTGCACTGGTCTACGACGCGTTCGCCGACCAGATGACGCTCTATGTCAACGGCCAGCCGGAAGCGTTCGTCTGCGGCGACAGCGACGCCGACGGCACCCAGGACGACCCCTCCTGCACCGACCACGTCTCCTGGGCCGACAACACGCTGGGCTTCAACGCCACCAAGAGCCTCCAGATCGGGCGGGCGAAGACCGAGGGCGTGCCAGGCGATTACTGGTCCGGTGCCATCGACGACGTGTGGGCGTTCCAGGGGGCGCTCGACCAGGAGCAGGTCCAGCAACTGGCGCTCGGCACTGCCGACTTGCCGACCACGGTGCCCGGCAGCGGGTCCGCGGGCTGATGACGGCGGCAAGAGGGCACGGCGGCAGCACCAAGGCGGACAGCGGCAGATCGAGGGGTGGGGCAGTGAAAAGGCAGTGGCGGCGGCGTGCCCGCAGACGCACAGCGCTCGCGGTGTCGGCGGTGCTGGTGGGCACCTTGGTCCAGGCGGTGACGACCCAGCCGGCCGCGGCGGACGACCCGAGCAAGAAGCGTCCGGCGGTCGCCCAGACGGACAAGCCCGTCACAGGGCACGACCGCAAAGTGAAGCCGCGCAAGCACACCACGGCACCCCTGACCCCGCAGGGCGACCCGGCGGCGGCATGGCCACCCTCCGGCGAAGCGGTCGCCACGGTGCCCGCCGCGCGCACGACGGGGAAGGGCGCGGCAGCGCGGACCCGGGCCGGGAAGCTGCCGGTCGCGCTGGGCGCGCCCAAGATGCCCAAGTCATCCAAGACGGCGAAGACTTCGACGGACCGCGTTGCCAAGGCCCGCGTCCGGGTCCTCGACCACAAGCAGGCGCAACGTGCCGGAGTGGACGGCATGCTGCTGGCCGTCGACCGCGCAGATACCGGTACCCGCGCGGGTACGGTCGGCCTGGAGGTCGACTACAGCCGCTACGCCGAGGCGTACGGCGGCGGCTACGGCTCCCGCCTCCACCTAGTGCGGCTGCCTGCCTGTGCCCTGACCACCCCCGACCGGCCGTCCTGCCGTACCACCGAACCGGTCGCCACCGCCAACGACACCGAGCACCACACCTTGAGCGCGGATGCCGTGAGCATCCCGGCGCAGCTCAGCTCGGCGTCGCTCTCGGCCACTACGTCGTCGGCGACCGTCCTCGCTGTCACCGCGGCGGCCTCCGGCAGCCAGGGTGACTACAAAGCAACCAGCCTCGCGCCGTCGGCGGCCTGGCAGACCTCGCTGAACACCGGCGATTTCGCCTGGTCGTACGCCATGGAGGTGCCGGACGTGCCCGGCAGCCTCGTCCCCAAGGTGGGCCTGTCCTACTCCTCGGGCTCCATCGACGGCAGGACGACCACCTCGAACAATCAGGCGTCCTGGGTCGGCGACGGCTTCGACCTGTGGCCCGGCTCCATCGAGCGGTCGTACAAGTCCTGCGAGGACGACGGCATCACGATCGACGGAGAAGACTCCGGTGACCTGTGCTGGGGCTACGACAACGCCACCCTCAGCCTCAACGGCCGCGGCGGCGAGCTGATCCGGTCCTCCGACGGCAAGTGGCACCTGAAGAACGACGACGGCACCCGCGTCGAGAAGCTGACCGGCACCACCTCCGCCCCGCGTGACAACGGCGACGACGACCAGGAGTACTGGAAGGTCACCACGACCGACGGCACCCAGTACTTCTTCGGCTACCACAAGCTGCCCGGCTGGGGTTCGGACAAGGAGACCACCGACTCCACCTGGACAGTGCCGGTCTTCGGTGATGACGAGAACGAACCTTGCCACAAGAGTTCCTTCGCCACCTCTTGGTGCCAGCAGGCCTGGCGTTGGAACCTCGACTACGTCGTCGACACCCATGGCAACGCCATGGCGTACTACTACGACAAGGAGACCAACAACTACGGCCGTGCCCTTGAGGCCGCCGACGACACGCCGTACGAGCGCGGCGGCACTCTGGACCGCATCGAGTACGGCCTGAACAAAGACACCGTCTACACCGCCAAGGCCCTGGCCCGGGTCGACTTCACCTCCACCGAGCGGTGCATCCCCCAGACCGGAGTGACCTGCACGGCGGACACGATCGACGACAAGTCGTTCTACTGGTACGACACCCCTTGGGACCTGAACTGCAAGTCGGGCACGGACTGCGCCGGCCTGTACTCGCCGACGTTCTGGACCCGCCTGCGACTGGCCGACGTCACCACCGAGAAACTCAAGTCGGACGGCACCTACACGGACGTCGACTCCTGGGGCATGACCCAGCGCTGGGGTATGGCCGACGTCGACTACTCGCTACTGCTGGACTCCGTTCAGCACACCGGCAAGTCGGGAACCCCCGCCATCGCCCTGCCCAAGGTCACCTTCACCTACCATCAGGACGCCAACCGCCTGGACAAGACCGGTGACGGCACCGCGCCCTTCATCAAGCACCGCCTGTCGACTGTGTCCGACGAGTCGGGCGGACAGATCGATGTCAACTACTCGGCATCCGCTTGCTCCTGGGACGGACTGCCCACCCCGGAGACCAACACCACGCGGTGCTATCCGCAGTACTACACGGCTTCCGGCGACCCCGATCCGACGCTCCAGTGGTTCAACAAATACGTGGTGACGTCGGTGACGCAGACCGACCGCACCGGCCAGTCACCCGACATGATCACCCAATACGCGTACCTCGACGGGGCGGCTTGGCACTACGACGATGACGACGGCCTGACCAAGGAGAAGTACAAGACCTGGTCCCAGTGGCGCGGCTACCGCCACGTGCGCGTGCAGACCGGCGGTACCTCAGGGATGGCGACGCAGGCCGACCACTACTTCCTGCGCGGTATGCACGGTGACCGGCTGAACAAGGACGGCGGGACCAAGACGGTCACCCTGAGCGACGGCGAAGGCGCCACGCTCAGTGACTGGGAGGCACTCCAGGGCTTCGAATACCGTACCGAGAACTACTCCGGCCCGAGCGGCAAGATTCTTGAGAAGGCGGTAAGCCACGGCTGGTTCCACGAAACAGCCAAGCGCACCCGATCCTGGGGTACCACGACCGCCAACCATCGCGGCACCGCGTCCACCCACACGTACACCTCGCTGGACGGCGGTGTCGGCACCAAGTGGCGCGAGACCACCGCCTACACGACGTTCGACAATGCCAGCGGCCGCGTCACCCAGGTCAACGACCTCGGGGAGACCGGTGTCGACACCGACAACCGGTGCATCCGTACGACGTACGCGGACAACGCATCCGCCAACCTTTACACCCTGGTCTCCCGCGTCGAGACGGTCTCGGTCGACTGCGACACGACCCCCAAGCGGGACAAGCAGGTCGTCTCCGATGTGCGCACCGCTTACGACGGCAGTGACTACAGTGCGCCCCCGTCCAAGGGCGAGGTTCGCTACGTCGCCTCGCTGAAGTCCCATGACGGGACGACCGCGAAGTACCTGGAGTCGGGGACCACGTACGACGGCTACGGCCGTGTGGCCAGTTCCACGGATCTCACCGCCGACATCACGGTCAGCGCAACCGGGTCGCTGACCCGTACTGCACGCGTCGACGGCCGGACGACCACGACCACGTACACCCCGACCACCGGAATCCCGACCAGCACCAAGGTCACCAGCCCGCCGGCCAAGGCCGGCGACAGCGCCACCGCCCAGAGCGTCACCACGACGCTGGACCCGGTGCGCGGTGATCCCACGGCGGTGGTGGACACCAACCTCAAGCGCACGGACTACACGTACGACGCGCTCGGCCGCGCCCTCAAGACGTGGCTGCCCAACCGTTCCAAGGCCAACAATCAGACGCCGAACTACGAGTTCACCTACGCGGTGGCCGACAAGGCGGCGCCCGCTGTCGGAACCAAGACCCTGAGGAACGACGGCAGCCAGGAGACCGCCTACACCCTGTACGACGGTTTCCTGCGGCCCACCCAGACCCAGACGCCGGGCCCGGACGGCGGACGGTTGCTGACCGACGTCTTCCACGACGCCCGCGGCCTGACAACCAAGACCTTCGCGAGCTACTACAACACCGCGCCGCCCTCGCCCACCCCGCTGGCGCTGGACGACGCACTGAGCGTGGAGACCCAGACCTGGTTCGGGTACGACGGTCTCGGCCGGGAGATCCAGCGCAAGGAGATCGCCGGGAACGGCGACGGCGGGTCCGTGCTGGCAACGACCACCACCGTCCACGCCGGTGACCGCGTCACTGTCACTCCGCCCAAGGGCTCCCCGGCCACCACCACGGTGAGCGACGCCCGCGGCAACGTCCGGGAGCTGTGGCAGTACCACGGCAACGCGCCCACCGGCGACCACGATGTCACCGCCTACGAGTACACGCCGTCGGGACAGTTGTCCAAGGTCACCGACCCGGCCGGGAACAGGTGGACGTACGAGTACGACCAGCTCGGTCGCACGGTGCGGACCGTGGACCCCGACAAGGGCACTCTGGTCTCCGCCTACGACGACCGGGGACAGCTCACGTCCACGAAGGACGACCGGACGAAGGACGCCGACAAGGTCACGCTCGCCCACGTCTACGACGGCCTTGGCCGCGAGACCGAGCTGCGCTCCGGTGGCACCACCGGCCCGCTCCTGGCCAAGTGGACCTACGACACCGTCACCAACGCCAAGGGCCAACTCGGCTCCACGACGCGCTACGCCGGCACCACCGAGTACACGACTGTCGTCAACGCCTACGACGGGCTGTACCGTCCGACCCGCACTACGACCACGATTCCCGCGGCCGAGGGCAGCCTGCAGGGCTCGTACCAGGTCAACACTCAGTACAACCTCGACGGCACCCTGGCCGGCACGTCCTACCCGGCGGCGGGCGCTCTTCCCGGCGAGTCGCTGACCTACAGCTACGACGCAACCCACCGTCCGATCAAGGCGACCGGCACCAGCACCTACCTGAGGAACGTCGTTTACGACTTCACCGGCAAACCGTTGCAGACGGAACTGGCCACCACCGGCGGTAAGTACACCCAGCTGTCCGCCACGTACGAGTGGGGCACGCAGCGGCTGAAGACCTCACGCGTGGACCGCGAGGGCGTGACCGGCGTCGACCGCTCCACGACCCACTCCTACGACGCGACCGGCAACGTCCTGTCCATTGCGGACACGGCGCGGGATGGCACAGACAACCAGTGCTTCCAGTACGACTACCTGCGGCGGCTCACCGAGGCGTGGTCCCAGGGCACGACGGCCTGCGCCGCGACCCCGGCGGCCTCGCTGCTGGGCGGTCCAGCTCCGTACTGGCACTCGTACACGTACGACAAGGAGGCCAACGGTGCCTCCGTCGGCAACCGTGCTACCGAGGTCCTGCACGATCCGACCGGTGATACCGCCAAGGACGTCAAGCGCAGTTACAGCTACCCACCGGCCGGGTCGGCGCAGCCCCACGCGCTGAAGCAGGTCGGCACCATCGGCCCGAACGGCAGCACGGTCCAGGCCGCCTACACCTACGACGAGATCGGGAACACCGACACCCGGACTGTCGCCGGCGGCACCCAGAACATGGACTGGGACGCCGAGGGCAACCTGGCCAAGGTCACCGAACCGAACGGCAGCGGCGGCACCAAGACCACGTCGTACCTGTACGACCCGGACGGCAACCGGCTCATCCAGCGCACCGACACCGAAACCACGCTTTACCTCGGTAACAGCGAGATTGTTCTGCCCAAGGCCGCGACGAAGGCCAAGGCCACCCGCTACTACGACCTCGGCGACGGCATCCAGGCCGTCCGCACCGACGACAACAAGGTCACCTTCACTGTCCCCGACCACCAGGGAACCGGCCAGCTGGCCGTCGACGCCGCCACCCAGGCGCTGCAGCAGCGACGCACGACGCCCTTCGGCGCGGTCCGTGGCAAGCAGCCGACCTCCTGGCCGGGCACGAAGGGCTTCGTCGGCGGTACGAGCGACAAAGCGACTGGCCTGACCCACTTGGGTGCCCGGGAATATGACACGACGACCGGACGGTTCGTCAGCGTTGACCCGCTCATGGACTTGGCTGATCCCCAGCAGATCAACGGGTACGCCTACAGCCAGAACAACCCGGTCACCCTGGCCGACCCTGGCGGCCTAATGGCGTGCGCGACCCCCGACGAGTGCGGAGGCGGAGCTCAGTACGGCAACAACACGCCGTCGAAGAACAGCGGTGGCAGGCCGCTGAACGACCCGTTCTGGGGGTGCAACGGCTGCGACGGGAACAGCTATGACGACAACTGGTGGACGACGAGCGGCTACAGCGACTCCCAGGTAAGCCCATCCTTCATCCCTGGCACCGTCATGGTGTTTCCCGGCGTACACGTCCCGAAGGACTGGAACCGGGCGGCGGAGTTCAAGAGCAAGTTCGCCGAGAACCTGACCAGCGGCGGCTGGACGCTGGACGGCCTGGCCGACTGGGTGATGAACCCTGAGTTCCCCGACCAACCATCCGCCGCGGCACAGCAGTTCAGCCTGGCCAAGCTGAGGATCTGCGGGCCGCTGGACTGCCCGAAGAGCGTGTTCCGGCTGGGCGAGGCATTCAGCGCGGCCGCGGCGATGGGGGTCGCGGCAGGCGGTGGAGGCATCCGGGGGCCGGGGGGCCCGAGGCCAGGTCCGGGCGCCATGGGCCTACCCGCCCAGGGAGCGATTTCTCCTGCAGCGGTACGTTTCTCTCAGGACAGCATCAGTGCCAAGTTCAAGGATGGCAGGTCCGTCCATGACCTTGCCAACGACCTGAAGTCCGGACATATGGCAGCCACCGACATCCCGCCGATCCGTGTCTTCCAGAAGGACGGAAAAATCTACACGCTGGACAACAGGCGGTTGTACGCGTTCCGTGAGGCAGGAGTGCAGATCCGCTTCGTGCGGGCGTCCCCTGCCGACGTGCAGAGCGAAAGCTGGAAGATGACGACCAGGAATGATGGCGCGTCGATCGTGGTCAGGGGGAAGTGACCGTGAGTCTGCATGAGACGGCGGCCGGTGTGAGGACTCGTGAAGACCTCGCTCGGTTCCTCCAAGAAGCGCTGAGCGATCTCCAGAACCGGCCTGAGGAGTGGGAGAACGACACGCTTGACAGGTTCCTTGAGGCTTGGGCTGCCTGGGTAGAGGACTTGCCCGGATGGTACGCGAACCGTGGTGAGGGAATGCCCGACCAGCCTGACTGGAACCTGCTGGCCAGCATGGTGATGGCGGCACGCGTGTACGAATGACGTGAGATGGGGAGGAATGCGCGCGGACTTGCTGTCACTCGGCACCCCGCTCCACCCCTCCACCTATCCGCCCAGCCGAGCCGAGCCCGAGTTTGCGGCGTCGATGGTTCGCGGGTGACTGCACTCGTGCATGTTCTCGCGCCCATAGGTGCCCCGATCATGGCTCGTCACTCGGATCCGTTTGTGGGAGTCGTTTCGCCGATTGGCAGCTGTGTGCCACGGCGGAGGGGGCAAGGACGTCCGGCTCGTCGCCCTCACGGAGATGGATCGATCCGGCAGGAGTTGCGGCGATGTAGTCGGATAGTCACCGGGGTCGTTGGAGTTGTCGGCGTAGAACTCCACGTCGGTGCCGAAGATGTCCGAGGTGGCCTCGTTCAGACAGCCCGGCTCGCCGCTGTAGTTCAGGCCGCGACGTTGGAGGTTGCGCCGTGTGTTGCTCTCTCCGCGCTCGGCGGTGTCCGCACACAGCCGGGAGCGGTTCGCTGAGATGATCAAGAGAGGTGCCCTGGCACAGGACACCAGCTGAGGTGGCTTCCCGGAGTTCACGGGCCAGACCGAGCTCGCCGACTCCGCGTCGTCGGCGAGCCGGGAGAGGTATTCGGTCCCCTCGCCCGCGAGAAAGCACGGCTTGACCTCCGGCCTGGCCCGGCAGCAGGCGCACGTGACCTGTTGGGCTCATCATGTCCGTACCTCCACAGCGTGCTGAGCCGAGGGCCGATGCCCTTACCGTGCACGGCCAGCTCGACGCTCCCTGATCGCACCCCAGCCGAACGGTCAACCGACAGCTGCGGCGTACCGCCGTAGCTCAACCGTCCAGCCCGCAGGCGGGGTTTGTGCCGGGCGAGCCACGACCCACAGGCCCATGGCCACGTCGAGCCCTTCCTGCCATCGGGCGGGATCTGTGCGGTGACCTGCGGCCACCGTGGTATTCGATCTACAGCTGGAGTATCACGGGCGCCGATAGATCGAAATCGAGTGCCCGACTTCGTCCACCGCCCTACTACTGTCGATCAGCGCCGCCAGCGGCCCCTCTGCAGTGGCGACCGCGGAGTCCGACACGACGAGCAGTCCGCGCACCTCGTCCGGGGAGACCGTCAATGGGTCGGAGGCGTGGATGCCGTAGTAGGAGGGCTCGCCGCTGCCCTTGTAGACCAGCCAGACCCTCTCGTGCGGGTAGCGCTGCCGCAGGCGGTCGGCGAGCCGGCCGAGGTCCTGGCCCCAGTCGACGTTCGAGTCGTGGAGCCACAGGTGGGTCTTCGCGGGCCCGCCGAACGCCTCGTTGGCATACGGCAGGTAGTACGGGTACGTGCTGAGCGAGCTGACGGCGACGAACGCGACGAGCGCCGCTGTCACGGCGTACGCCCACCGTCGCCGGACGGCGATCACGGCCGCCGCCGCGACGGCGAGGAAGAACGGCATGAAGATCGCGTACCGGACGCCGAGGTCGCGATCGCCGGTCATGGCCGAGGCGAGCAGAACGGCCGTGGGAAGCAGCACGTACGGGAGCGCGGGCCGCAGTCGCCGGATCGCGCACAGTCCCACGGCACCGGCCGCCCACAGGGCGAGCATGCCGAGCGGCGTCTTCACCAGCAGGGCGGCCGGCAGGTAGTACCAGAGCGCGCCGCTGTAGGGGCGGCCGTAGAGGAAGCCGGCCCGTACCACGATCTCCTCCTTGCCGAACTGGATCAGCATCCCGTCCCGGTACTCGCGGGGGAGCGGCAGCAGGTCGGCGGCGAGGGCCCGCAGCCCGTGCACCTTGGGCATATCGGCGGGCGCGGTCCAGTGCAGCCGCGGGTCGACGACGAGATAGGAGGCCCACACCACGGCGACCGCGATCAGCGCCATCCCGGCCGCCCACGCGACTCCGAGCGCGAGCGGCCGTGCCATGCGGCGCGGGACGTGCCAGGGTGCGCGTCGGGCTGCCAGGACGGACAGCACTGCGAGGAGGAGCACCACGGGAACAGCCGGCAGCGTGTTCATCTTGGTGGCCAGGGCCGCGCCGAGCGCGGCCCCCGCCAGCGGGAGGTACACACCCGGCCGACGGCGCGCTCGCCAGGTAAGCCAGACCGACGTCAGCACGAAGCCCGCCGCGGGCACGTCGAGGGTGGCCAGTGACCCGTGGGCGATGACGTCGGGCGAGAAGGCGTACAACGCGAGCGCCGCGAGGGCGCCCACGCGGCCGGTGAGGTCACGGGCGAACGCGCAGACGACCAGCCCGAACAGCAGCGTCAGCACGATCATCGGCATACGGGCCCACAGCATCAGCCGCTGCGCGTCGTTGCCGGTCTCGAACAGCAGATGGCGCCCAAGCCTGCTCTGGTCACCGGGAAAGCCCTGCTTGAGGTGCGGGTCGGCGACGAGCACACCGGTCGCGATGATGAGCTTGCCCAGCGGCGGATGCTCCGGGTTGTACCGCAGGCTGTGCTCTTTGAGATAGACCGTGGCCGTGCCGACGTACACCGGCTCGTCGGTGGTCGGGGACTGCTCCCTGGCCGTGGTGACCATCGCCACCGCCATCTGGGCGAGGAGCGCCACGACGGCGAGCACGAACACCAGCTGTCGGTGCCGGCGCAACGCCGCGAAGCGCTCCGCGGGTCTTCGGGGCCGCCCGTCGCTCTCGCGGGCGCTGTCGGCGGTTTCCGTCTGCACGGCCCCAGAACCCGGCCCGACGGCATGCGTTGGCACCGCCGGGCCCTGGACCGCTCGATGGCCGCTCCGGGCAGCTCTCACCCCTTGCGGACCAGCTTCTTCAGTCTCGACATCGTCGACACCTTCGGCGCGCTCTCGTACGCCTTCTTCAGCTGCGCGAAGTGGTCGGCGCGGGTGCGGCTGAGGTACTCGTCGGTCTGCAGCGGCCTGGCGATCGACCAGGCCCTCTTGTGCTGGCCGTCGTAGTGGCAGACGAACGCCTTGGAGAACTCCAGCACGGACTTGAAGGGGATGCCGCCGGTGTGGTCGCGGTCGACGCGCTCCTGGACGGCGGAGATCAGCTTCAGCTTCTCGTCGACCGTGTAGGTGTCCTCGGTGATCCGGTGCATCACGTCCGTGGGGATCGGCTTGGTCACCTCGAAGGCGAGCGTGGAGCGGATCGGCGGGCCCGCGATCTCGATGTACGGCAGGAGGGCGCCCGTGCTGTGGTGCAGCCAGGGCAGACGCGGTCCCGCGAAGTCCTGGTGGAGGACGACCGTGCCGGGCTGCATGCGGGTCAGGAACCGCTCCGACACGCACTTGAAGACCTTGGCCGTCTTGGCTATGTCGATGTGCAGGAACTCGACCGGGCTGGTGTCCGACGGGTCCGAGGTCTGCCACAGGTCGCCGGCATGGATCTCCAGGAACGGTAGGAAGGGGTCCAGACGGCGCCTGAAGTCGTCCAGGAACGAGTCGTCGTCCTCCGGCTTGTGCCCGGAGTCGAAGAACTTCTCCGTGGCGTACGTGCCCTTGCCGACCCGGAAGAAGTCGTACGCGTGCAGCCGTCCCGTCTTCTCGTCGAAGGCCGGGTTCTCCTGGAGGCCCATCGCGAGCGTGTACGTCGATCCGCCGCCGCCGGAGCCCAGTTCGACGATCCGGCCCTTGCCGGTGAGGTGATGCCGCCCCACGAGGTAGAGGAACTGCAGCTCCCACTGGCTGCACTGGGTGTAGGGCAGGTCGTCCGGCAGCTTGACGCTGTCGAATATGGAGTAGAGCCGGCCGAGCGTCGTCATGAGTTCCTCACGGATTCCGATAGGCGGTGCCCGTGATCCTAGGGATCTATGCACCGCCTATCCACGAAATCCACGGATTGACTCGATGATGGGATTGTCTCTCCATGGGGTTCCCGGAGAGTTCACCCCGGGTTCGCTCAGCGTTTCACAACCTTCTTCAACGCCCGAGCCCGCCGCACCACCCGCCGAGCCGTCGCATTACGCGGCAGAAACGCCAGCCGTTCCGGAATTCCGCCCGGCAGGCCGAGCGAGGTGAGCCGCTTGCGGCGGAAATAGCGGTGGGTGCGTGGGGCGAAGTGCTTCGACAGGTAGCGTTCCGCCGCCGGGCGCAGGGGCGGATAGATCTGCGGCTGCATGGTGAAGCCGACCGCGGTGATCAGGGCGTTCAGCTCGTCGGCCGGAATCGGGGCCTGGCCCTTCCGGTCCTCCAGGTCCGGCAGAACGGCGTCGGCCAGGACCGCCGGGATCCGGTTGCTGTTCTGGTACGGCGTCAGCCGCTCCAGCAGCGACTCGGTGCCGATGCGGGCGACCGGCAGGTCGTAGAAGGAAGCCGCCGTGAAGAGGGCCGTAGAGAAGCAGCCGACCACCAGGCCCGGCCGTGCGTTCTCGAAGAGCACCTCCGCGAGCACCGGTGTGTCCAGGACGGTGAGGTCGACGCCGAGTTTCTCCGCCTCGGTCTCCAGCGCGCGGCTGAAGCGGGCCGGCGCGGTGGGGTGCGGCTTGAAGACGACCGTGCGGTGGCCGCGGGCGACCGCGCCCCGCAGCATCCGCACGTGCAGGTCCTCCTCCTCCTTGGCGGAGAGGATGTTCAGCGCGGACAGGTACTGGCCGAGCAGCAGCGCCGCGTTGTCCGGCAGGGCGGGCAACGAGGACAACGAGGAGACGGTCGCGGTGAGTTCGGTCATCACCTTCAGGAACGCCGACGTCGGCACCATCTGCGCCGGCACGGCGAACTCGGTCAGCAGCATCGGCGTCAGGCCCGGCACCAGGTCCAGGTGCAGCAGCCGCCGCACCCGCGTGCCGACCAGCGGGTCGAGCTTGTTGCGGGTGGGGCCGTAGCTCATCAGGCCGTCGGCGTAGACGTCGATCGGGGCGCCGGTGAACATCTGGGCCACCGTGAGGGCGGGGGTGACCTGGATGGACTCCATGGCGAGTTCCACGCGGTCGTCGCCGAGGTTCCACAGCAGGCGCAGGTAGCGCTCGAAGAGGGGGATGTCGTCGGGGCGCGGGGTCCAGGAGCCGGGGTGGAAGGGGCGGATGGCCTCGTTCCAGGACAGTACGTCGTCGAAGTGGTCGCGCAGCGGCTCGAAGCCCGGCATCCGGTCGAGGGGGAGCGTGGTCTCCGGGGTCGCGGAGTTGTTGAAGACCAGCAGCACCCGGCGGTCCGGCTCCTCGAAGAGGTCGGAGTCGATCGCGGCGGCCAGGGTGGCGACGCCGTACAGCGTGGAGGCGCAGAAGATCTGAGTGGTGCGGGGGGTGGTGGCAGGGGACATCAGGCGGCCGCCTTCGCTGTGGTGACCCGGCGCCGCAGCCGCCGGAGCTTGGAGGAGCGGTGCATGTCCATCGTCTCCAGTACGTCACCCAGCGCGTCCTGCGGCATACGCTTTATCGCCGCCGCGCTCCTGGCCCGCAGCTGCTTGGCCACGGACGGTTCCCACTTGGACTCGTCCGCGAGGTGGTGGGCGATGATCGCGCAGTACGTGCGCACCGCCTTGGGCAGCAGCCGGTCGGCGTCCGCGTCCGCGGCCGTCTCCTCGATCACCTGGTCGAAGGCGCGGATGAAGTCGAGCTGGCGGACGTCGCCGATCTGGGTCAGCGAGGAGGCGACCCCGCGCCGGTAGAACACGCCGAGCAGGCTGACCACGGCGAACGACTCCGCCTCACGGTGCAGCTTCCAGATCCACGGCCGGTCCTCGGCCGTGCGCAGCCCGTCGGTGAAGTGCAGCAGGCCCTTGTCGAGCAGGCGGCGGTGGTAGACGCCGGCCCAGGCGTAGGCGTAGTCCACCGAGGTCGTCCGGTCGGCCGGCAGGATCGCCTCGCGCGGGTTCAGCACCTGGTGTCTCAGCCCGACCGGGGCCCGGTGCACGGACCGGGCGCGGGCGGTGGCCTGCACATGGTCGGTGCGGACGAAGTCGCAGCCCAGCTCCTCGATGGACGACACAAGTTCGGAGAGGTAGCCCGGGGCCAGCCAGTCGTCGCCGTCGAGGAACGTCAGGTATTCGCCCCGCGCGGCGTCCAGTCCGGTGTTGCGGGCGGTGGCGAGACCCCCGTTCACCTCGTGGCGGACATGGCGTACTTGGGCGACGTTCGAAAGTTCCTCGGCGGCGCGTTCGAGAATGGCCGGCGTTTCGTCCTTCGAATGGTCGTCGACGAGCACGAACTCGAAGTCCTGCCGGGCGTTCATTCGAAGGCTTCTGAGGGTGTCCGGGGCGTATTGCTGCACGTTGTAGAACGGCACGATCACGGAGAGCTTTGGCACCTGCAAAAGGCTAGGCGGCTGCCCGGCAGTGGAACTTTCCGGTGGGGGTACGGGGGGTGAACTCAATGTGTCGGAACGGTGCATCCCGTGTACTTCCCGCTCTCTGACGGGCCAGTTCGGCTCTCGGATGGGTGTTGTTAACTTTTCGTTGAGTCGTGGTTGGGCAAAGCCTTGGAATTGCTTCCTAGCGTCTTCCTCGTGCCACCCAGTACCAGAAAGCCCCCACGCATTGCCGTCCTCGCGGACTCCGACACCCGCTGGAAATGGGGTGCGTTGACCGCGGACCGGATAGCTCCGGGCCCGTCCATGGAAACCGGACCGCGCGACGACGCGCAAGTCGGCCCTGCCCTGAGCGGATTCCTGCTGCGCGGCCGGGCCACGCCCACGCCCCGCCAGCTGGAGGAAGTGGGGGTGCGCGCCGACTCCTTGCGGGAGGTCACGGCCGTCGAATTCCTGCGCGCCATGGCCGAGGAGGAGTACGACATCCTCGTCATCGCCCTCGTCGGCGGCGGCGTACAGGCGATGCTGCACGGCCTGGCGCGCGTCTGGGAGGGCCGCGCCAAGCGGCCCCTGGTCGTCACCGGCTATGTCGGCGTCGTCTACGAGAAGCTCGCCGACGGCCTCCTGCTGCGGCACGGCGCCGACCTCGTCCTCGCCAACTCCCGCCAGGACGCGGATCGTTTCCGCGCGGTGTACGAGGGAGTGGGCGCCGACGCCTCGTCGGTGACGGAGGTGGCACTCCCGTTCCTCGGCGGGGACACCTACACCGGCGAGCACGACCCGTACACGGTGGTCTTCGCCGCGCAGCCGTCCGTGCCGGACAGCCGCAAGGACCGTACGTACCTGCTGGAGCGGCTCGTTCGGCACGCGCGGCTGCACCCGGAGCGCGAGGTGCTGCTCAAGCTGCGCTCCAAGCCGGGCGAACACACCACGCACATCGAGGAGTTGCCCTACCAGAAGCTGGTGCAGAGGCTGGACGCGCCGGCCAACTTCCGCATGGCGTACGGGCACATGGGCGAGGTCCTGGACCGCACCGACCTGCTGGTGACGGTCAGCTCGACGGCCGCCCTGGAGTCACTGCACCGCCGTATCCCGACCGTCGTCCTCAGCGACCTCGGCGTCCGCGAGGTGCTGGGCAACCACCACTTCGTCGGCTCCGGCTGCCTCGCCTCCTGGGACCAGCTGGACGCCGGACACCGGCCGGTGCCCGACGAGGAGTGGGTGGCCCGGCAGGGCGTCGCCGCTGGGGGTCCCCCCTCTGGGGGAGGCTCGTACGCCACCGCCTTCGACGCGGCCCGCGAGCGGATCGCCAAGCTGCTGGCCGCCCCCGAACTGCCCCCGCTGGCCCCGTACTACACACCCGTGACCGCGCCCGGCTATCTGCCCGGCATCCTCGCCCGCCATCACCTCGGCCCGGACGGCAGCCCGCTGCCCGGCGCCCCCGCCGCCGACAAGGACCCGGGACCGGTCCGGCAGATCGTGCGCCGGGCGGCGCGCGGCGCCTACCGGCACGGGGTGCAGCGGGTCGCCCCCGTCATCCGGCGGATGGGGGAGCTGTGAGCGCCGCCCCTATCCCTTCCCTAGGAGTACAGGCCATGTCCAACCCGGAAGCGGGCCAAGGCGCTTCGGTGCGCCGGGTGCTCGCGGTGATTCCCGCGCGCGGCGGCTCCAAGGGCGTGCCCGCGAAGAACCTCGCCTCCGTCGGGGGTGTGCCGCTGGTGGCGCGGGCGGTGCGCGAGTGCCGGGCGACCCGGCTGGTGACGGACGTGGTCGTCTCCACCGACGACCAGGCCATCGCCGCCGCCGCCCGGGAGGCCGGTGCCGAGGTCGTGCTGCGGCCCGCCGTCATCGCCGGCGACACCGCGACCTCCGAGGCCGCGGTCCTGCACGCGATGGACGCGCACGAGGCCCTGCACGGAGCGGCCGTCGACGTGGTGCTGCTCGTGCAGTGCACCAGCCCCTTCATCGTCCGCGAGGACATCGACGCGGTGGCGGGCGCGGTCGCCGAGAACGGCGCCGACACCGCGGTCACCGTGGCGCCGTTCCACGGCTTCATCTGGCGGGACGCGCAGGACGACCTCGCCAACCCCGGTGAAGCGAGCGGCGGTCACGGCGTCAACCACGACAAGTCCTTCCGCCCCCGCCGCCAGGACCGTCCCCAGGACCTGCTGGAGACCGGCGCCGCCTACGCGATGGCGGCCAAGGGCTTCCGCGAGCACCAGCACCGCTTCTTCGGCCACACGGAACTCGTGCGCACCGACCCGGCGCGTGTGCTGGAGATCGACGACCCGCACGACCTGGCCCGGGCCCGGGCCCTCGCGCCGCTGTTCGACGCGGACCGGCCCGGTGCCTTCCCGACCGCCGACGACATCGACGCGGTCGTACTGGACTTCGACGGCACCCAGACCGACGACCGGGTGCTGATCGACTCCGACGGACGGGAGTTCGTCTCCGTGCACCGCGGAGACGGGCTCGGCATCGGGGCCCTGCGCAAGTCGGGCCTGAAGATGCTGATCCTGTCCACGGAGGTGAACCCTGTGGTCGCCGCCCGGGCCCGGAAGCTCCAGCTCCCGGTCCTGCACGGCATCGACCGCAAGGACCTCGCGCTGAAGCAGTGGTGCGAGGAGCAGGGCATCGCGCCGGAGCGCGTGCTCTACGTCGGCAACGACGTCAACGACCTCCCGTGCTTCGCCCTCGTCGGCTGGCCCGTGGCGGTCGCGAGCGCCCATGACGTCGTGCGCGGCGCCGCACGCGCGGTCACCACCGTCCCCGGTGGCGACGGCGCGATCCGAGAGATCGCCAGCTGGATCCTCGGCCCTTCTCTCGATTCCCTCAACAAGTAAGGAACGTTCCTGCCATGAGCTCTGTGATCGCCAACTCCCGCCTGCGCACGTTCGGTTCGCGCACCGCCGGCCCGGGTCAGCCCGTCTACATCACCGGCGAGATCGGGATCAACCACAACGGTGACCTGGAGAACGCGTTCAAGCTGATCGACGTGGCCGCCGAGGCCGGCTGCGACGCCGTCAAGTTCCAGAAGCGCACGCCCGAGATCTGCACCCCGCGCGACCAGTGGGACATCGAGCGCGACACCCCCTGGGGCCGGATGACGTACATCGACTACCGCCACCGCGTGGAGTTCGGCGAGACCGAGTACCGCCAGATCGACGAGCACTGCAAGAAGCGCGGCATCGACTGGTTCGCCTCCCCGTGGGACACCGAGGCCGTCGCCTTCCTGGAGAAGTTCGACGTCCCCGCCCACAAGGTGGCCTCCGCCTCCCTGACCGACGACGAGCTGCTGCGCTCCCTGCGCGGCACCGGCCGCACGATCATCCTCTCCAGCGGCATGTCGACCCCGAAGCAGATCCGCCACGCGGTCGAGGTCCTGGGCAGCGACAACATCCTGCTCTGCCACGCCACGTCGACCTACCCGGCGAAGGCCGAGGAGCTCAACCTCCGCGTCATCAACACGCTGCAGGAGGAGTACCCGAACGTCCCGATCGGCTACTCCGGCCACGAGACGGGCCTTCAGACCACGCTGGCCGCGGTCGCCCTCGGCGCCACCTTCGTCGAGCGCCACATCACCCTCGACCGCGCCATGTGGGGCTCCGACCAGGCCGCCTCGGTCGAGCCGCAGGGCCTCACGCGCCTGGTGCGCGACATCCGTACGATCGAGGCCTCGCTCGGTGACGGCGTGAAGAAGGTCTACGAGTCCGAGCTCGGCCCGATGAAGAAGCTGCGCCGCGTCAGCGGTGTCGTCGCCGAGGCGGAGATCGCCGCGGCGGCGGGCGAGCCGGTCTCGGTCTGAGCCCGCCCATCCCAGAGCCCGCCCATCCCAACCCCCCAGTGAAACACTTACGACGGGACGGTCGTACGTAGATGAGCCGCCGCGCCGGGTCCGCCGGCCCCCGCACTCTCGCCTTCGTGGAGAGTCCGGTACAGCTGCTGAACGTGCTGGAGTGGGCGCACGAGCATGCGCCCGGCGCGGGGTTCACCCTCGTCGTACTGTCCCCGATCGACCCCATGACGCGCGGCCAGCTGCGCCGCATGTCCGAGCTGGCCCGCGAGGAGGGTCACCAGGTCCGCTGGGAGGAGGCGCGGGGCGGGACGATGGCGCCGTTCCACACCATCGGCGGCCTGACCGGGATGCTCCGCAAGGCGGACCGCGTCGTCCTGGGCGACCCCTTCTCCCGCTACGTACAGCTGCTGCTGACGATCACCGGCGCCCGCGACCTCGTCGTGGTCGACGACGGCACGGCGACGATGGAGTTCGTCGCCCAGCTGGCCAGCGGCGAGCGCCTGGTGCGCTGGCACCGCAAGGGCGGCCGGCCCCGCCCCCGCGATCTGGTCTTCGCCCCGGTGTCGTCCGTCGCCCGGCGCCGGCTGACGCCGAGCGGGAACCGGACGGTGGAGGTCTTCTCCTCCATGCCGATGGGCGAGACCCCGCCCGGGGTGACGGTCACCGCGCACACCTTCGCCTGGACCCGCTCCCGCTTCGGCCCGCCCCGCATCACCAAGGGCGCCGACATGGTCGGCACCTCGCTGGTGGAGACGGGAGTCGTCGACGGCGACCGCTATCTGGAGGCCGTGCGCACCCTCGCCAAGGCGCACGGCGCGACCCGCTACTTCGCCCACCGCCGCGAGGCCACGGAGAAACTCCACCGGCTGGCCGTGGAGACGGGCCTGGAGATCGTCCGCCCCGACCTGCCCCTCGAGCTGATCGCCCGCCGGGGCCCGGTCGGCCGTACGATCCTCAGCTTCCCGTCGACCGTCGTCCACACCCTCCCGCTCGCCCTGTCCGGCACGGACGTACGGGTCGCGGTCTGCGACATCGACCCCGCCTGGCTCACGGAAACCGCCTCGCCCCGGGCCCAGGGCTTCCTGTCCGGCGTGACGGGAACGGCCCGGGACGTGACGCGGCTGCCGACGGTGACCGCGGTCTGACCCCTATGTGACCTTTCTCGCCAGCAGAAAGGCCCGCGGCCGCTTCTCCTCCTCGTACGGCTCACGCATCACCCGGGCATGCAGCCGAAGGCCCGCCTTGGTGAGGTGATCGGCCACCGTCTCGGGGGTGCGCCAGTAGTAGTCGAGGGAGATCTCGTGGCCGAAACGTTCCGTCATGTGCAGCCGCTCGTCCTCGTCCCCCGACTGGAAGGCGAGCAGGACGTGCCCGCCCGGCACCAGGACGCGGTGGAACTCGGCGAACGCCGCCGGCAGATGCTCGTCCGGCACGTGGATGATCGAGTAGAGGGCGGTGATCCCGCCCAGCGTTCCGTCCGGCAGGTCCAGGGACGTCAGTGAGCCCACATGGAAGCGCAGGTCGGGATGGGCGCGCCGGGCCAGCTCCACCATCCGCGGCGAGACATCGACCCCGAAGACCGGCAGGCCGAGCGCGTGCAGCCCGGCGGTGACGTGCCCGGGGCCGCTGCCCAGGTCCGCCACCGGCGCCGGAGCCACCGTCCGCGCCAGCTCGGCGAAGGCTCCGACCAGCGCGAGGTCCAGGGGTCTGCCGCCCAGGACGTCGGGGAAGCGCTCGCTGTAGTCCTGGGCGATCGCGTCGTACGAGCTTCGGGTGGCCTGTATGAAGTCCGGGCTGTCGGTGCTCACGCTGCCGCACCCTACTGAGGCGACCGCCCCTCGCGCTCGTCCGACAGGTGAACAGACCGGTCTCTTCTCGGCCAGGCGTGGTATCCGTGAAGGAAGGGATGGGTGCCCTGTGGTGTTCACTCGGCAGCCACTCGGCCGAAAAGCGGCTGAGTTTACCCACCCCGACCGGTACATATACGTCCGGCGGTCAGATTTTCTACCTCTGACAGGTTGAAGATTTGTTGATCGAGGGTCAATCGGCCCTCCGGGCGTCCTACCCTTCAGAGGGTGAAGCAATTGATGTCGCTAGAGTCCGAGGTCGATCTTCCCGGGGAAGCCGTGCTTCCCGGTGCGCTTCCCGAGGCGCTCCGTGCCGAGCTCGTCGCGTTCCGGCGCGACCTGCACATGCACCCTGAGCTCGGCAACCAGGAGTTCCGCACCACCGCGGCGATCAAGGAACGGCTGGAGAGGGCCGGTCTGAAGCCGCGCGTCCTCGCCGTCGGGACCGGCCTCGTCTGCGACATCGGTGAGTCGGACGGGGGGCCTCCCATGCTCGCCCTCCGCGCCGACATCGACGCCCTGCCCATCCCGGACACGAAGAGCGACTCCCCGTACCGCTCCACCGTCCCGGACCGGGCGCACGCCTGCGGCCACGACGTCCACACGACCGTGGTGCTCGGCGCCGGCCTCGTGCTCGCCGAACTGCACAAGCAGGGGCTGCTGCCCCGGCCCGTGCGGCTGCTCTTCCAGCCTGCGGAGGAGGTGCTGCCCGGCGGTGCCGCCGACGCCATCGACTGCGGGGTGCTCGACGGGGTGGGCCAGATGATCGCCGTGCACTGCGACCCCCGGGTCGACGCGGGCCGGATCGGGCTGAGCGAGGGCGCCATCACCTCCGCCTGCGACCGGCTGGAGATCTCCCTCGACGGACCCGGCGGACACACCGCGCGGCCGCATCTGACCACCGACCTCGTGACGGCCGCCGCCCGGGTCGTCACCGACGTGCCCGCGCTCGTCGCCCGCCGCGTCGACACCCGCAGCGGACTCGCCGTGACCTGGGGCCGGATCGAGTCGGGCCACGCCCCGAACGTGATCCCGCAGCACGCCGAGCTCTCCGGGACCGTACGGTGCCTGGACATCGACGCCTGGCGGCAGGCGCCCGACATCGTGGTCGCCGCGATCGACGAGGTCGCCAATCTGCACCGGGCCAAGTCGGAGATCAACTACGTGCGGGGCGTCCCGCCCGTCGTCAACGATGCCGGTGTGACCGAACTGCTCCGGGACGCCATGACGGTCCGCCGCGGCGCCGACTCCGTCGAGGGCACCGAGCAGAGCCTCGGCGGCGAGGACTTCTCCTGGTACCTCCAGCACGTGCCCGGCGCCATGGCCCGGCTCGGCGTGCGCACCCCCGGCGAGCGGACCGTGCGCGACCTCCACCAGGGTGATTTCGACGTCGACGAGTCGGCGATCACGGTGGGCGTGGAGCTGTTCACGGCGGCGGCGATGCTGGACGTGGCGGGTCGCTAGGACCCCGCCCAAGCGGCGCGCGGCGGCCTCCCCGGGAGGTTGCCGCGCCGTCCGGCGCAACACACTTGTAAGCCAATCGTGAATTGCCCGCAACGCGCGGTGCGAAGTCCCAAGACCTCGTGTTCAGACGTCGTTTGCCTCGAATCGATAACGGCTTCAGAAGAGGTGTTTTCTGACATCTACGCGCGTTACGATGCCGCGAAGCCGACGCCGACGGGGCGTCTGGGCTCGAGCACTGCCATGGTGCTCACATCAAGCGCCGATTTGGCGCTCAGGTCAGGTGAAGGAGCCTTCCCGTGCGCCGGGTGACCAAGCTTTCCGCTGTGTGTATAACGTCCGCAGCTCTCGCACTGTCTGTCACTGCCTGTGGCAGCACCTCCTCCGACAACGACAGCTCGTCCTCCAACGGCGACGGCATCAAGATCGGTCTCGCCTACGACGTCGGCGGCCGTGGTGACCGTTCGTTCAACGACTCCGCCGCGCGTGGCGCCGACAAGGCCAAGGACGAGTTCGGCGGAGAGATCAAGGAACTGACCGCCAAGAGCTCGGACACCGAGGCCGACCGCGAGCAGCGCCTGTCGGACCTGGCCGACGCCGGCTACAACCCGATCGTCGGTGTCGGCTTCTCCTACGCCACCTCGATAGCCAAGGTCGCCGCGAAGTACCCGAAGGTCAGCTTCGGCGTCGTCGACGGGGTGGCGGACGCCAAGAACGCCGACAGCATCCTCTTCACCGAGGAGCAGGGCTCCTACCTGGCCGGCGTCGCCGCCGCGCTCAAGACCAAGAAGGACCACGTCGGCTTCATCGGCGGCGTGGACACGCCGCTGATCAAGAAGTTCGAGGCGGGCTATGTCCAGGGCGTCAAGGACACCAAGCCCAAGGTCAAGGTCGAGGTGCAGTACCTGACCCGCGGCTCCGACCTCTCCGGCTTCGCCAGCCCCGACAAGGGTTCGGAAGCCGCGGGAGGCATGCTCGACAAGGGTGCCGACGTCATCTACGCGGCGGCCGGCTCCTCCGGCAACGGCTCGATCGAGGCCGTCAGCGCCGTCAAGGGTGCCTGGGCCATCGGCGTGGACTCCGACCAGTACAACATCCCGGGTCTGGCCAAGTACAAGAACTCGATCCTGACCTCGATGGTCAAGAACGTGGACCTCGGTGTCTACGACTTCATCAAGTCCGTCCACGACGAAAAGCCGCTGACGGGCGTGAACGACTACTCGCTCGCCAAGGGCGGTGTCTCGCTGGCCACCAGCGGTGGCTTCATCGACGACATCAAGGCCCAGCTGGACGCGGCCAAGAAGAAGATCGTCGACGGCGACATCAAGGTCAAGACCACCCCGTGACCTTGCGGGTCCCGTCGGACCCCGGCTCGGCGAGGGGCCGCTCAGCGGCCCCTCGCCGAGCCATAACAATGTGTCAACTCTACGCGGGTAGCATGGAGTTGCCGCGCTAGCGTCGCCGACGCCTGCCCTCCCCCCGCAGCCCCTTTCCCCCGAGGAGAGTGCGCCATCAACGCGTCCAGCCCTCCCGCTGCCGTCGAACTGCGCGGCATCACCAAGCGATTCCCCGGCGTCGTCGCCAACCGTGACATCGACATCACCGTCCGCACGGGCACCGTCCACGCCCTGTGCGGTGAGAACGGCGCCGGCAAGTCCACCCTGATGAAGATCCTCTACGGCATGCAGCTGCCGGACGAGGGCACCATCGCCGTGAACGGCGAGCGGGTCACCTTCCACAACCCCGCCGACGCCATCGCGCGCGGCATCGGCATGGTGCACCAGCACTTCATGCTCGCCGACAACCTCACCGTCCTGGAGAACGTCGCCCTCGGCGCCGAGAAGCGGTACGGCATCGGCGCCAAGGCGCGTACGAAGATCAAGGAGATCTCCGACGCGTACGGGCTGAACGTCCGGCCGGACGTCCTCGTGGAGGAGCTCGGCGTCGCCGACCGCCAGCGCGTGGAGATCCTCAAGGTCCTCTACCGCGGCGCCAAGACCCTCATCCTCGACGAGCCCACCGCCGTCCTCGTGCCGCAGGAGGTCGACGCCCTCTTCGACAACCTGCGCGAGCTGAAGGCCGAGGGGCTCACCGTCATCTTCATCTCCCACAAGCTGGGCGAGGTGCTGTCCGTCGCCGACGAGATCACCGTCATCCGGCGCGGCACCACGGTCGGCACGGTGGAGCCGAGGAACACCACCGCCAAGCAGCTCGCCGAGCTGATGGTCGGCAGCGCACTGCCCACGCCGGAGACCGGGGAGTCCACGGTCACGGACATCCCGATGCTCGACGTGGCCGGGCTGCGCCTGAGCCAGACGGACCTCGACGGCGTCGAGCGGATCATCCTCGACGACATCACCTTCACCATCCACCAGGGCGAGGTGCTCGGCATCGCCGGCGTGGAGGGCAACGGCCAGTCCGAACTGGTCGAGGCGATCATGGGCATACGGGATCCCGACGGCGGCGTCATCACGCTGGACGGCACCGACATCTCCCACGCCCCCACCCGCCGCCGCCGCGAGGCGGGCGTCGGCTACATCCCCGAGGACCGCCACCGCCACGGCCTGCTCCTCGAAGCACCGCTGTGGGAGAACCGCATCCTCGGCCATGTCACCGAGCGGCCCAGCTCGCGCGGCGCACTGCTCGACCTCAAGGCCGTCCGCGCCGACACCGAGCGCATCATCAGCGCGTACGACGTCCGCACCCCCGGCATCGACGTGACCGCGGCCTCGCTGTCCGGCGGCAACCAGCAGAAGCTGATCGTCGGCCGTGAGATGAGCCACGCGCCCAAGCTCCTCATCGCCGCCCATCCCACCCGCGGTGTGGACGTCGGTGCGCAGGCCGCGATCTGGGACCACATCCGGGAGGCTCGCCGCGAGGGCATGGGCGTCCTGCTGATCTCCGCCGACCTCGACGAGCTCATCGGGCTCTCGGACACCCTGCGGGTGATGTACCGCGGCCGCCTGGTCGCCGACGCGGACCCCGCCACGATCACCCCCGAGGAGCTGGGCTCCGCCATGACGGGTGCGGCCACCGGCCACCTGGAGCACACAGAGGACGACGACCGATGAACAAGCTCACCTCACGGATCGACCGGGAGCGGCTGCTCCTCGGTGTCGCGGCGCCGCTGCTCGCGCTCGTCGCCGCGCTCGTCGTCACCGCCCTGGTGATCCTCTCCACCGGCAAGAACCCGGGCGCCGCCTTCAGCGACATGCTGACCTACGGCTCCGCCAGCGACAGTCAGGTCTACATCCTCAACAAGGCGACGACGTACTACCTGGCGGGTGTCGCGGTGGCCATCGGCTTCCGCATGAACCTGTTCAACATCGGGGTCGACGGCCAGTACCGGCTCGCCGCGTTCTTCGCCGCGGTGCTCGGCGGCGCGCTGACCCTGCCGGGCTTCCTCGCCATCCCGCTCATGATCCTCTGCGCGATGGGCGTGGGCGCCGTCTGGGCCGGTATCGCCGGTGTCCTCAAGGTGACCCGGGGCGTCAGCGAGGTCATCTCGACGATCATGCTGAACTCCATCGCCACCGCGATCATCGCCTACCTCCTCCAGCCGGGTAAGCTCGCCGAACTCCAGAGCGGCGGCACCGTCGTATCGACGAAGCCACTGCCGCAGGACTCGTGGTTCTTCTCGATCGACACGGGCCCGGCCGGCGTGCTCTGGGGCTTCATCGTGATCGCCGCCGTCGTCGGCGTCGCGTACTGGTTCGTGCTCGGCCGCACCCGCTTCGGCTTCGATCTGCGGACCGTCGGCCAGTCCGAGTCCGCCGCCGCGGCGAGTGGCGTCAGCGTCAAGCGCATGATCGCCACCAGCATGATCATCTCGGGCGCGGTGGCCGGTCTGATCGGCATGCCGACCCTCCTCAACGACAGCCACCAGTTCAGCAACGACTTCCCCTCGGGCATCGGCTTCACGGGCATCGCCATCGCGCTGCTCGGCCGCAACCACCCGATCGGCATCGCGCTCGGCGCCCTGCTCTGGGGCTTCCTGGAGCGCACCACCAACCACCTGGAGTTCGAGGGCTACGACAAGGAGATCCTCGGCGTCATCCAGGGCGTCATCGTCCTGTGCGTCGTCATCGCCTACGAGGTCGTACGCCGTTACGGCCTCCAGCGCCAGCAGCAGCGGGTCGGCGCCGAGCTCGCCGCGCAGGCCGCCGCCCCGAACGAGAAGCAGGAGGTGGCGTGATGACTGCCACGATGACCGACACGCCGCCCCCCGCGGCACCCAAGGCGGAGACGGGAAGCAAGCGCCAGAGCCGGTCGTTCGGCCAGATCCTCATGATCGTCGCGGGTGCGCTGCTGCTTGTGGCCGCGGTCCGCGTGATCACCGGCGCCGACCAGCTCACCTCCGACGGACAGATCTCCGCCGCGCTGGCCCTCGCCGTGCCGATCGGCCTCGCCGGACTGGCGGGCCTGTGGTCCGAGCGGGCCGGCGTGGTCAACATCGGTCTCGAAGGCATGATGATCCTCGGCACCTTCGGCGCCGGCTGGATCGGCTGGCAGTCCAGCCCCTGGCTCGGCCTGCTGTGCGGTGTCGGCTTCGGTGTCCTCGGCGGCCTGGTGCACGCCGTCGCGACCATCACCTTCGGCGTCGACCACATCGTCTCCGGCGTCGCGGTCAACCTGCTCGCGCTCGGCGCCACCCAGTACCTCGCCAAACTCTTCTTCTCGGAGGGCGGCGCGGCGGAAGCGGGCGGCAACCCGAAGCAGTCCCCGCCCGCGGACTCGCTGGGCGACATCACCGTGCCCGGCCTCTCCGACGGCCTCCAGTCGATCGAGAATCACCACTGGTTCCTGATCTCCGACCTCGCGGGCATCCTCGGCGGTCTGGTCACCAACGTGTCCGTGGTGACGCTCCTGGCCGTGGCGCTGTTCGTCGGGAGCTGGTGGCTGCTGTGGCGCACCCCGTTCGGCCTGCGGCTGCGTTCCTGCGGTGAGAACCCGATCGCCGCGGAGTCGCTCGGCGTCAACGTCTACCGGTACAAGTACGTGGCCGTGGCCGTCTCCGGCGGCCTCGCCGGACTCGGCGGTGCCTTTCTCGCGCTGGTCACCTCGCACATCTACCTGGAGGGCCAGACCGGCGGCCGCGGCTACATCGGCCTCGCGGCCATGATCTTCGGCAACTGGCGGCCCGGAGGCCTCGCGATGGGCGCCGGCCTGTTCGGCTTCTCGGACGCGCTCCAGCTGCGCAGCGGCGGCGAGACCGTGCACGCGCTGCTGCTCCTGCTGGTCGTCCTGCTGGCGGTACTCGCCGGCTGGAAGCTGTACCGCAAGGCACACTGGCAGGGCGGGATCAGCCTCTTCGTCGCCGGGCTCGTCCTGCTCTGGTACCTGTTCACCGACGAGGTGCCGGGCGACTTCGTGGGCGCCACCCCGTACGTCGTCACACTGCTCGTGCTGTCGCTGTCCGCCCAGCGCCTGAGGATGCCCAAGGCGGACGGCATGCGCTACCGGAAGGGACAGGGCAAGTGACCGTCGCCGACACGGGTTCCGCGGGCGTCGACTGGGAGGCGCTGAGACAGGCGGCACGCGCGGCCATGTCCCGCGCGTACGCCCCGTACTCGGGGTACCCGGTCGGCGTGGCGGCCCGGGTCGACGACGGCCGTACCGTCACCGGCTGCAACGTGGAGAACGCCTCGTACGGCCTCGGCCTGTGCGCCGAGTGCGGGCTCGTGTCGCAGTTGCAGAACACCGGGGGCGGGCGTCTGACGCACTTCACCTGCGTCGACGGTCGGGGCGAGATCCTCGTCCCGTGCGGCCGGTGCCGCCAGCTCCTGTACGAGTTCGGCGGCCCCGATCTGCTCCTGGAGACCCCGGCGGGCATCCTGCCGCTGTCCCAGATGCTGCCCCAGGCCTTCGGGCCGGACCATCTCACCAAGTAACTCCCGTGCGGCCCCGCTGAGTTGCCCAGGCTCTCAGAGGGGCCGCACGGTTTTCCGAACGCTGGAAGGAACGCCATGGCCATGGACGCCGTCTCCGTCATCCGCACCAAGCGGGAGCGCGGTGAGCTCAGCGACGAGCAGATCGACTGGGTCATCGACGCGTACACCCGTGGCGAGGTCGCCGACGAGCAGATGTCCGCGCTCGCGATGGCGATCCTGCTCAACGGCATGGACCGCCGGGAGATCGCCCGCTGGACGGCCGCGATGATCGCCTCCGGCGAGCGCATGGACTTCTCGTCCCTGTCCCGCCCGACCGCGGACAAGCACTCGACCGGTGGCGTCGGCGACAAGATCACTCTCCCGCTGGCCCCGCTGGTCGCGGCCTGCGGTGCCGCCGTACCCCAGCTGTCGGGCCGGGGCCTCGGCCACACCGGCGGCACCCTGGACAAGCTGGAGTCGATCCCCGGCTGGCGCGCGCTGCTGTCGAACGAGGAGATGCTGTCCGTCCTGGACGGCGTCGGCGCGGTGATCTGCGCGGCGGGCGACGGCCTGGCCCCCGCGGACAAGAAGCTGTACGCCCTGCGCGATGTGACCGGCACGGTCGAGGCGATCCCGCTGATCGCCTCCTCGATCATGTCGAAGAAGATCGCGGAGGGGACGGGTTCGCTGGTCCTGGACGTGAAGGTGGGCACGGGCGCCTTCATGAAGACCATCGAGGACGCGCGGGAGCTGGCGCGGACGATGGTGGGCCTGGGCACGGACCACGGCGTGAACACGGTCGCGCTCCTGACGGACATGTCGACCCCGCTGGGCCTGACGGCGGGCAACGCGCTGGAGGTCAGGGAGTCCCTGGAGGTCCTGGCGGGCGGCGGCCCCGCGGACGTCGTGGAGCTCACGCTCGCCCTGGCCCGCGAGATGCTGGCCGCGGCCGGGGTGAAGGACGCCGACCCGGCCAAGGCCCTGGCCGACGGCTCGGCGATGGACGTCTGGCGCCGCATGATCGCGGCCCAGGGCGGCGACCCGGACGCTCCGTTGCCCACGTCGAAGGAGCAGCACGTGATCAAGGCGGGCGCCTCGGGCGTCCTCACCCGCCTCGACGCCTACGACATCGGCATCGCCGCCTGGCGCCTGGGCGCGGGCCGCGCCCGCAAGGAGGACCCGGTGCAGGCGGGCGCGGGCGTGGAACTGCACGCCAAGCCCGGCGACACGGTGAGGGAGGGCCAGCCCCTGCTGACCCTGCACACGGACACACCGGAGCGGTTCGCGTACGCGCTGGAGGCGGTGGAGGGGGCGTACGACATCGGGGTGGCGGGGACGGAGTTCTCGGCGTCGCCGGTGGTGCTGGAGCGGATCGCCTGACCTGGGGTTTCCTCGTTCGGGTGAATGAGATCGGTGGACCTGCGCCGGTCCCGTTCGGCATGCTGGGATCGGTGACGCAACGATAGGAGACCGCCATGAGCGCACTCACCGTGAGCCAGGACCCCGAGCAGAGCTGGGACGACCTCGTCCGGTTCTGGGAGGAGATGGAATGGCCTGAGGGCAGCAAGGTGGAGATCATCGAGGGGATCATCACCGTGTCACCTGCTCCCGCGTACCGTCACAATCTGATCGCGGAAGGCATCCAGCGCCGCCTCTACTCCGTGATCCCCGAGGACTGGGGGATCTTCCAGACGCTGGCCATCGCCGTGCCGTCGCGCCTGGGCATGCTCATCCCGGACCTCGTGGTGGCCCCGAGGCGGGAGGGCTTGGAGACGGACACCCACATCCCGGCCGCCCTGGCCGAACTCGTCGTCGAGGTCACCTCCAAGTCCAACGCCCGCCACGACCGCATCAGCAAGCCCGCCGCCTACGCCGCCGCAGGCATTCCGCTCTACCTTCTCGTCGACCGCTGGGGCCCCGACGGCCCCGCTGCGACGCTTTACGGAGAACCGAAGGGCGATGTCTACCGCCCCCTGAGCACCGCGAAGTTCGGCGAGACCATCAAGCTTCCGGCTCCCTTCGATCTCGCCATCGACACCAGTGAGTTCCCCGAATCCTGAGTCACCCGAGCAGCGCCGCCACCACCACCAAAACCGGCACCGCCAACACCGTCGACACCAGGATCGAATCCCGCGCCAACCGCTCGCCCACCCCATAACTGGACGCGTACGTGAACAGGTTCTGCGCGGCCGGCAGCGCGGAGGTCACCACCACGTCGAGCAGCGGGGCTCCGTGCAGCCCGAACACCCCCGCCGCGAGGCCCCAGGCCACCAGTGGCTGTCCCACCGCCTTCAACGCGACCGAGAGCAGCACGAGCTGACGGTCCGGGCCCCGGCCCGGCATCGCGCTGCCGCACAGGGAGATGCCGAAGGCCAGCAGGACCGCCGGGACGGACATGTTGCCGATCAGGGTCACCGGGTCCATGACCGCGGACGGGACCCGCAGGCCCAACGCCGAGACCGCGACTCCGGCCAGTGAGCCCACCGCGATCGGGTTGCGCAACGGCGTCAGCAGCCGGTGCCACAGCGGGCCCTTCTCGTCCCGGCCCGACCAGTCCAGGATCGTCAGCGCGACGGGCGTGAGCACGAGGAGCTGGAACAGCAGGACCGGTGCCACCAGCGAGGCGTCGCCCAGGACGTACACGGCGATCGGAATACCGAGGTTGCCCGAGTTGACATAACTGGAGCACAGCGCGCCGATCGTCGTACGGCCCACGCCCCAGCCGCGTACGACCCCCACCGCGATGAAGACGCCCGCCGCCGCGGCCGTGCTCAGCGCGGTCACCAGCAGGCGGCTGGAGAAGATCACCGAAAGGTCGGCCCGGGCGAGTGTGGTGAACAGCAGGGCCGGTGAGGCCACGTGGAAGGCGAGCTTGGTCAGCACCTCGCGGCCGTGCTCGCCGAGGTGGCCGCCGCGGCCGAGCAGATAGCCGACGCCGATGACGACGGCGATGACCGCGAAGCCCGTCAGCACCCCTTGCACGAAGCCTCCTCAGAGGTGAGGAGGCCGTGACGTATCCAGGGGGGCACCGATGCGTGGGACATACAGCCAACCCTCCGGGGAAGGAGGGCGGCGGGTCAATGTGATCCCGACCGGCGGACAGACCAGGCGGACAGACCAGGACGGCTCCGGACAGCGGCCGAGTCGGCGGACACGACCCCCGATGAGTTACGCCCGCCCGCCAGGTCTACAGATCGTGGACGCCATGACACCCGCTGTACTCGTGTTGGCCGGCCCCGTCACCCGGGACGAGGTGACTGGGCTCTGCGACGACGTGCGGGCCCTGCTGGAGGCCACCGGTGCCGGGGTCGTGGTCTGTGACGTCGCGGGGCTGGGGCCGCCGGGGCTCACCGCCGTAGACCTGCTGGCGCGGCTGGAGCTGGCCGCCCGCCGGGCCGACGGCCGGATCCGGCTCCGCGAGCCCGCCCCCGCCCTAAGCGCCCTCCTCGACCTGGTCGGCCTCAGCTTCGAGATGGAGGGGCAGCCCGAACAGCGGGAACCAGCGCTTGGTGTCGAGGAAGCAGTGGAACCCGGTGATCCGGCCGTCTGATATCTCCAGAACCTGCACCGCCCAGGGAGTGAAGCCACCCGCCTCGGGGTCCGGCTTGTACTGGGCGAAGCCCGGCAGGCCGTTGACCTGGACCGGCACCAGGCGCGAGCCCGCGCAGGGGGCGCCGAGCGTCGTCATGAAGCCCGTGATGTCCTCCTGGCCGGTGAGCCACAGGTCGAACGGCGGCATCGTCATGACGGCGTCCTCGTGCAGCAGGGCCGTCAGCGCCGTCATGTCGTAGCCCTCGAACGCCGCCACATAGCGGTCCAGGAGCTTCTGCTGCTCCTCGTCCAGCGGGTCGGACACGGCGGCGTCAGCGCCGTGCTGCTCCCGCTCGGCGAGCGTCGCACGGGCCCGCTGCAACGCGCTGTTGACCGACGCGACCGAGGTGCCGAGCAGCTCGGCGACCTCGCTCGCCCTCCAGGCCAGCACCTCACGCAGGATCAGCACCGCGCGCTGCTTGGGCGGGAGTTGCTGGAGGGCGGCCATGAAGGCGAGCCGCACGGACTCCTTGGCCACGGCCGCCTCCGCCGGGTCCTCGACGGTGGGGAGGACGCGTGCGTCGGGCATCGGTTCCAGCCAGGTGTTGTCCGGGCGGGGGGAGAGGGCGGCCTGGGCGAGGGGGGTGGACTCCGTGAGGTCCATGGGCCTGGCTCGCTTGTTGCCGGCGGTCAGCATGTCCAGACAGACGTTTGTCGCGATGCGGTAGAGCCAGGAGCGGAGGCTGGAACGGCCCTCGAACTTCTCGTAGCTGCGCCAGGCCCGGATCATGGTGTCCTGCACCGCGTCCTCGGCCTCGAAGGAGGAGCCGAGCATGCGGTAGCAGTAGCCGGTCAGCTCTGTCCGGTGTCTCTCGAGCCTGACGTCCAGGTCTGTCGTAGTCGCCGTGCCGTTCGTCATCGTCCACCCACCCCTGTGGCCGTACCTGTCCGCACGCGTCTTCACGCCCGGCACTTCGGAAGCTACCGCAGGGCACTGACAATGGCTCGCGGAGTGAGGAAAGGTGCAGGTCGGACGGGGTGCGCGTTGCTGGGGGCTCCGCCCCCAGACCCCCGGTCCATGCCCACCCACCGCCCGTCTCGGTGGGTCGAAAGCGAAGAACGGCGCTCAGCCACATCTTGAGCGCCGGTTCAGGTGTCTCAGCCCGTCCGTCGTTCACTTTGAGCGCCGGTTCAGGTCACTTCAGCCCGTCCGGCGTTTGAGGACGAGGCCGTTCAGGCCGAAGGGGGTCTGGGGCGCAGCCCCAGCGGGGTGCGGGGGCGGAGCCCCGCGAGGGGT
>NZ_JBFAIR010000060.1:0-44952 GCF_040654815.1 Streptomyces sp. NPDC050619
GCCGTATCGCGCGGGTCTCTCGGTGCACCGTCCCTGACACCTGGACCCGGCCACCGATTTCCTGACATGCTACGGTCCCCATCACCTTTCAGCTCCGGGTAAGTCATTTGACCCAGGAATACTCTCCGAATTCCTCCCGGCTCAACCGGGGATACATCAAGGCGCCTCCATGGCGCACTCGCACCAGACGTACTTGCCTCGGCTGCCGTTCCTGGCCAGCGGCTGCCAGCCCCAGAGGTCGGCGCAGGCGCGGACCAGGGCGAGGCCTCTGCCCTCCTCGGCGTCGGTGAGGGTCGCCAGGTCGAGGGGTGGGTGCGGGGGTTCGGGGTCCGCGTCCCAGGCGCCGATGCGCAGGACGCCGGCCGACCAGTGGACGCGGAGGATGGCGGGGCCCTTGGTGTGGAGTACGGCGTTGGAAATCAGCTCCGTGGCGAGGAGTTCGGCGGTGTCGGTGAGGCGGATCAGGCCGTGCATGGTCAGGATCAGGCGGAGGGTGCGGCGGGAGACGGTGACTGCTCGGGGGTCGTGGGGGATGGAGAGGGTGTATTCCCAGGGTTCGGGGGCGGGGTGGGTTTCGGGCATGGGTGGACTCCGGGTGTGGTGGGGAGTTGGTGGTTCGCTGCGGGATGGGCGGTGGCTCCGTCGCTCCCGTCATGGCATGGCGGGGCGGTGCGCTTCCGGTAACCCCGGGTTCCGCAGCGTGTGCGTCGCGTCACTGACGGTATGGCATTAATTTGTGCCGCAGCAAGCTCGTTGCTTAATCTGGCACCCACAAGTGGGACGTCAGTATGGGCTGTTGAGGGAAGAGGGTCGGATGCCGCCGAGGAGTCAGCCGACTGCGCGTCAGGTGCGGTTTGGCGCGGAGCTGCGCAGGCTGAGGGACGCCGCAGGCATGACCGCACGGGAGGTGGCCGGCTTTCTTGGCTCGACATCCGCTCAGATGAGTCAGATGGAGGCGGGCATCGCCGGAGTCAGCGAGGAGCGGGTGCGCAGGCTGGCTGCCCACTATCGCTGTGGGGATGTCGCGTTGGTCGACGCGTTGGTGGAGATGGCGACGGATCGCACGCGCGGGTGGTGGGAGGAGTACCGGGACAGGTTGCCTCCCGTGTTCCTTGACCTGGCGGAGTTGCAGCACCACGCGATGTTCCTCCAGGAGATCGCCACCGCACATGTGCCGGGGCTGCTCCAGGTCGAGGAGTACGCGCGCGCTGTGTTCGCCTACTGGCGGCCTGAACTCTCGAAGGCCGAGCTGGAGTTGAGAGTGGAGCACCGAATGCGGCGGCAGGCGGACATCGGGGCGACTCCGTATGTGGCGGTACTCCACGAACCGGTGCTGCGTACCCGGGTCGCCGACCGGCGCGTGGCACGGGCTCAACTCGACGCGGTACTGGCACAGTCAGAGGCTCCCGGCATCACCGTACGGGTGATCCCGTTCGACGTGGACGGCTTCGCAGGCGCGAGTGCCGAACTGCTGTACGCGGGCGGCCGGGTACCCGCATTGGACACTGCTCAGCGTGACACCCCTCAGGGGACGGCCTTCGTGGATGCGCCGGCGCAGCTCCTTTCCATGCGAACGCTCTTTCGTAAAGTGGAGGCGGTGTCCCTCGAACCGGTCCGATCCCGGGACTACATTCACCGTCTGGCGAAGGAGCTGTAGACGTGATCCAGTGGCAGAAGTCGACCTTCTCCAGTGGGAGCGACGGAGCCAACTGCGTGGAACTGGCCGTCCACGAAGAACAGTTGCTCCTCCGTGAGAGCGACGACCCCGACCGAATACTCCAGGTCACCCCGGACAGCCTCGCCGCCCTCCTTCACCAACTGCGGCTCAGGTGACGTACCTGCCGTCCCAAGGTTCGCCGAATTCGAGGCGGTCGGGGTAGAGCTCCGCCCAGGACTCGCCCTCCTCTTCGCGGATCACCAGGCCGAACCGGACGCCGTCGACGGTGAGTTGGAAGGGGCGTATGGCGATGTCCGTGTAGGAGCGGCGCGGGAGGCTGCGTAGGAGTTTCGCCAGGTGGATGCGGGCGCGGCCGAGGACCGAGTCGTCGCCGGCCGGGGCGCGCTGCTGCTCGGCCCACGTGCCCGCGCACCAGATCTCCGAGTCGCGGTAGTGGCCGTCGGCGTCGAAGGTGTGGAGTGCCACGTAGAGGCGTTTGTGCTCTTCCCAGCCTTCGCCGGGACGGAAGCCTTCGGGGAAGGCGTACGTGATCGACGCCAGGAACTGACCGTCCGCGTACCGGCCGATGGACTCGGTGTGACGCCTGGGCACGTAGGCGATCGGAATGACCTCGGGTACTGCCATTGCCATGGCGGAAACCATACGGGTGGTCGGGGACATGCAGGTAGGGGGTACGGGTAGGCCGAGGGCCCGGGAAGCACCTCTGGCTTCCCGGGCCCTCGGCCGCACGCGTGCGTTACGCCGTCGGCTTCTCCTCCAGGCGGGGGAAGAGGACCGCTCCCTTGGTGACCGTCGTGCCGGACGGGAGCCTGCCCCACTCGCCCGCCTCCTGGACCTTCTGGTCCGCGAGGGGACCGAGGGAGGAGCCGGCGCCGAGGGAGTCCCAGAGCTTCTGGGAGGTGTCCGGCATGATCGGGTTCAGGAGGACCGCTACCGCGCGGAGGGACTCGGCGGCCGTGTAGAGGATCGTCGCCAGGCGGGCCTTGCCCTCGTCGCTCGTGTCCTTCGCCACCTTCCACGGCTCCTGCTCCGTGATGTAGCCGTTGACCTGCTTGACGAAGTCGAAGACGGCCAGGATGCCGCCCTGGAAGTCCAGCTCGTCGCCGATCCGGCGGTCTGCTTCCGCGACCGCCTTCGCCAGGCCGTCCTCGATCGCCTTCTCGGCCTCGCCGGACGCCGTCGCCTCGGGCAGGGCGCCGCCGAAGTACTTGCCGACCATCGCCGCGACGCGGGAGGCGAGGTTGCCGTAGTCGTTCGCCAGCTCGCTGGTGTAGCGGGCGGCGAAGTCCTCCCACGAGAAGGAGCCGTCCTGGCCGAAGGCGATCGCGCGCAGGAAGTACCAGCGGTATGCGTCCACGCCGAAGTGCGAGGTCAGGTCCTGGGGCTTGATGCCCGTCAGGTTCGACTTCGACATCTTCTCGCCGCCCACCATCAGCCAGCCGTTCGCGGCGATCTTGCCCGGCAGCGGGAGGCCCTGCGCCATCAGCATCGCGGGCCAGATGATCGCGTGGAAGCGGAGGATGTCCTTGCCCACGAGGTGGACGTCGGCGGGGAAGGTGTTCTCGAACTTCTCCGGGTTCTCGTTGTAGCCGACCGCCGTCGCGTAGTTCAGCAACGCGTCGATCCACACGTAGATGACGTGCTTGTCGTCCCACGGGACCGGGACGCCCCAGTCGAAGGTGGAGCGCGAGATGGACAGGTCCTGAAGGCCCTGGCGGACGAAGTTCACGACCTCGTTGCGCGCCGACTCGGGCTGGATGAAGCCGGGGTTGGCCTCGTAGTGGGCGAGGAGCTTGTCGCCGTACTCGCTGAGCTTGAAGAAGTAGTTCTCCTCCTTGAGGATCTCCACCGGCTTCTTGTGGATGGCACACAGCTTCGTGCCGTCCTCGGCCTCGATGAGGTCGCCGGGGAGCTTGTACTCCTCGCAGCCCACGCAGTACGGGCCCTCGTAGCCGCCCTTGTAGATCTCGCCCTTGTCATGGAGATCCTGGACGAACTCCTGGACGCGGTCCGTGTGACGCTTCTCCGTCGTACGGATGAAGTCGTCGTTCGCGATCTCCAGGTGCTCCCAGAGGGGCTTCCAGGCTTCGGTGACGAGTTTGTCGGCCCACTTCTGCGGGCTGACGCCGTTCGCCTCCGCGGTGCGCATGATCTTCTGACCGTGCTCGTCCGTGCCGGTGAGGTACCACACCTTCTCGCCGCGCTGACGGTGCCAGCGCGAGAGCACGTCGCCTGCGACGGTCGTATAGGCGTGGCCCAGGTGAGGAGCGTCGTTGACGTAGTAAATGGGGGTCGAGACGTAGTACGCCTTCGCCCCCTGCTTCTCGGATCCAGTGGCCGCCATGGGCGAAATCCTACTGGGCCTGGGGAGATCGACTCACATGCGTTTCGGGGGGTGGGAGTCGGGAGCCCACCCCCCGAGGGGCGCATGCGTGGTTACGGGCGCCAGGTTGCCAGTACGCCCTCGTAGAGCTCCGTGTCCGTGAGCTCGCGGGGGGTCGGGCCCGCGTGGAAGAAGGACGTGTTGTCGGTCTTCAGCTTGCGGAGGTAGTCGAAGGCCTTGTTGTCGTGCTCGCCGAACGCGACGAAGGAGAAGAAGACGGAGGGGTGCTTTTCGGCGGCCTCGGTGAGGGACTGGGTGGCGGGGGTTTTGGCGTCCGGGGCGCCGTCCGTCTGGAAGACGACGAGGGCGGGGGTGCCGGGGGCTGCCTTTTCGTGGTGGGTTTCGTGGTGGGTCACGACCGCTTCGACCGCCGCGTGGTAGCTGGTACGGCCCATGCGGCCGAGGCCGGCGTGCAGCTCGTCGATCTTGTTGTCGTGGTCGGTGAGGGTGAGCTCGCCGGTGCCGTCGAGTTCCGTGGAGAAGAAGACGACGTGGACCTTGGACTCCGGGTCCATGTGCGCCGCGAGGGCGAGGGTCTGCTCGCCGAGGGCCTGGGCGGAGCCGTCCTTGTAGTACGGGCGCATGCTCGCGGAGCGGTCGAGGACGAGGTAGACCTTGGCGCGGGTGCCGGTGAGGTTCTTGTCCTTGAGGGTGGTGGCGGCGGCGTCGTAGGCGGTGCGGAGGGTTGCCGGTACGGTCACGGCCTCGGCTTCGCCTTCGGCCGTGTCGTTCCCACCCGCACCACCCGTGCTGCTTTCGTCGTCGACTGCGGGTGGCCCCTGTGGGGCGTCCTCGCCGTCGGCGGCCAGCGGTTCGGGGGTGGGCTCGGCGGTCGGTTCCGGTTCCGGTTCCGGCTCGGGCTCCGGTGTGACCTCTGCGACGGGCTCCGGCTCGGGTTCGGGAGCAACCTCCGCAATCGGCTCCGGCTCCTCCACCGGTTCGGGAGTGATCTCCGCGACCGGCTCCGGCTCCTCCACCGTCGCCGGCTCGGGAGTGACCTCCGCGACCGGCTCCGGGTCGGGTTCGGGTTCCGGCTCGGAGACAACCTCCGCAGCCGCCACCGGCTCCTCCGCCTTGGTAGGCGCAGCGACCGCCACCTGGTCGAAGGCCGCCGCGACCAGGTCGTGCTCCTCCTTCGTGGACAAGGTGGTCGGCGTGGACGTCCGGGGCTCGGGTACCCGTGCCGTCTCCGAGGTCGTCGCCGTCTGCTGCGGCTCGGGGGTCGGCTCCGTCGACGGGGACGGGACCTTCGGGTCCGCCTCCGGCGAGGTCACCGGCGAGGCCTCCGGCGCGGTCACCTGTGAGGCCTCCGGCGAGGCGACCTCGTCTGTCTCCCGCTCAGCCCCCTGCGAAGGCACCGCCTCGGCGGTACGCCCCTTGCGTGACTTGCCGAACGTGTTCCGCAAGAGAGTAAGAATGCCCATGGTGCGCAACCCTTCGCATGAGTTGAAGCCCGTCAATCCCTGGCCAGGACGGACACGTAAGGTTAGCCGCCCCTGCGGGTGATCTTGGGCAGGGGCGGCTCATACACCGCCCTGGACGTCAAGGCTCACATCAGGTCTGCCTCATCTCTCCGGTCAACTGACCTACATCCACTTCCGGTTCACCCTGCGTTCACCAGTGCGCCCCGCTCCCGCACAAACAGGGCCCTACCGTCCGTCACGCTGGATAAAAGGGGAAGCAAGGGGAGAGCAAAGTGCGCATACAGTTGCCGTTGATCAGGACCTCGACCGAGTCGCATCCCGGTGGGCGGTCCGCTCTGACGTGCCGTTTCCGGTGTGGTGACGCCTGTTTCCACGAGGTGCCCAACACCTCCGCAAACCCGTACGTCGGTGATGTGATCGCGGGTGCGCTCAGTCGCCGTTCGATGATGCGGGCCGCCGCCGTCGTCACCGTGGCCGGTGCCGCGGGAGCCGGTCTCGCCGCGCCCGTCGCCGCGGCCGAAAACAGCCCCGAGAGCGCTACGACGCACAAGCCCGGCACCTCCAAGGGCGCCCGCGGACTGCGGTTCACTCCCGTCGCGCCCAACACCGCCGATGTCGTGACCGTCCCGGACGGCTACCGGCAGAACGTCGTCATCCGCTGGGGCGAGCCCATCCTGCGTGGCGCGCCCGCCTTCGACCCGGAGAAGCAGACCGCCGCCGCCCAGGCCGGTCAGTTCGGGTACAACAACGACTTCCTGGCCCTCCTGCCCCTCCCGGGGGAGCGGGACAAGCAACTTCTCGTCGCCAACCACGAGTACACCGACGAAGTGCTCATGTTCCGTGGTTACGACGCCGCCAACCCCACCCGTGAGCAGGCCGAGATCGCCTGGGCGGCGCACGGGCTGTCCGTCGTCGTCGTCGAAGGGGAGCGGAAGAACGGGAAGCTCGGCGCCGTTTCCCGGCATCCGCTCAACCGGCGCGTCACCGCCACCACCGAGTTCCGGGTCACCGGGCCCGCCGCCGGGTCCGACCTTCTCAAGACCTCCGTCGACCCGACCGGCCGCAAGGTCCTCGGCACCCTCAACAACTGCGCGGGCGGGACGACCCCCTGGGGCACGACCCTGCACGGCGAGGAGAACTTCAACCAGTACTTCGCCAACGCCACCAGCGCCACCGACAAGCGGTACGGCATCGGTACCGGCGCCTCCGAGCGCAAGTGGGAGCGGTTCGACAAGCGGTTCGACGTCGCCCAGGAGCCGAACGAGCCGCACCGCTTCGGGTACGTCGTCGAACTCGACCCGTACGACCCGCACTCCACGCCCCGCAAGCACACCGCCCTCGGCCGGTTCAAGCACGAGGGCGCGACCGTGCGGCTCACGCACGACGGGCGGCCGGTCGTCTACACCGGGGACGACGAGCGCTTCGACTACATGTACAAGTTCATCGGCAGCAAGCCGATGAAGCGCGGCAGCAGCCGTGCCGTGCGCGAGCACAATCTCTCCCTGCTCGACGAGGGCACCCTCTACGTCGCCAAGCTCACCGGTGACTCCCCCGCCATCGAGATCGACGGCACCGGCAAGCTGCCCGCCGACGGCGAGTTCGACGGCAGTGGTGAGTGGGTTCCGCTGGTCACCGCTACCGCCAAGGGCGCCGTCTCGCACGTCGAGGGCATGACCGCCGAGGAGGTCTGCGTCTTCACCCGCCTCGCCGGTGACAAGGTCGGCGCCACCAAGATGGACCGGCCCGAGGACATCGAGCCGAACCCGGCCACCGGCAAGGTGTACGTCGCCCTCACCAACAACACCAACCGCGGTCTGACCGGCTACGCCGCCGCCGACGAGGCCAACCCGCGCAACGCCAACAAGCACGGGCACGTCCTGGAGCTGACCGAGCGCTGGAACCTGGCCGACAGCACCAAGTTCGCCTGGTCCCTGTTCCTGGTCGCCGGTGACCCGAACGACCCGGCCACCTACTTCGCCGGGTTCCCGAAGGACAAGGTCAGCCCGATCTCCTGCCCGGACAACGTGGCCTTCGACCCGCACGGCAACCTGTGGATCTCCACCGACGGCGCTCAGCTCGGCTTCCACGACGGCCTCTTCGGCGTCGCCACGAAGGGCGACCGGCGCGGTGAGCTCAAGCAGTTCCTGACCATGCCGAACGGTGCCGAGACCTGCGGCCCGCTCGTCCAGGACCGGCGCGTGCTCGTCTCCGTGCAGCACCCGGGGGAGATCAGCGGCGCGTCCGTGGAGAAGCCGGCCAGCACCTGGCCCGACGGTCCCGGCACGTACGTGCGCCCGTCGGTCGTGTCGGTCTGGCGCGCGGACGGCGACGACATCGGCGTCTGACACAAAGGACAAACAAAGGACAAACAAAGGACAAAGGGGAACACCTCGGTGATCGCGTCACCCCTGAGCCTCACCCTCAGTGCGGTGACGCGATCGCCCTCGCCGCCGCCACCTCCTGCCGCAGCGGCTCCAGCACGCTGTCCGCCGGCCCGGTGAGGTCCGTACGGACCTCGAACAGCACCTCGACCTCCCGTACGCCCTGCGCCAACTCCCGTAGCTGGAGGGCGACCTGGCCCACCTCGGCCGAGGAGGGCGGCGGCGCCCCGTGCTTCACCCGGACCCGGGCCGCCGTCGTCGCGTCCACGATGCGCTCGACGGCCACCACCAGCGGCCACCAGGCCGCCGCCCGGCGTCCGGTGGGCGGCGGCTCGGTCAGGGCGCGCTGGAACTCCGTACGGATGGCGGACAGGTCGCGGTAGAGGCGGCGGCGCATCCGGGCACGCGCGGGCGGGTCCACGGCCGCCACGCCCGGCGCTCCGAACGCGCCCTCCACATAGCGCGCGGTGTCCGAGACCGCGTCCGCGAGGCGGTCGCCGACGCGGGTGTGCCAGCTCTCCGGCCAGAGGAGATAGCCGGCCACGAGGGCGATCGCGCAGCCGATCAGGGAGTCCACCAGGCGGGGCAGGAGCAGGGCCGTGCCCTCGTGGTTCAGGACGTCGGATATGAGGAGGATCACCGGGGTGATCGCCGCCGTCTGGTAGCCGTAGCCGCGCGGGGTGAGCGCCGGGATCAGCGGGGCCAGCAGCAGCATCACCGGTACGTCCCACCAGCCCCGCGGGACCTGGGAGAGGACCGCTGCCGCGATCACCAGCCCGGCGACCGTGCCCAGGGCCCGCAGCAGCGCGCGGGAGAACACCGAGCCGAAGTCCGGCTTCAGTACGAAGGTGATGGTCAGGGCGACCCAGTACGAGCGCGGGACGGAAACGATCGAGACCAGCGACTGGGCCAGGCCGATGCAGAGCGCGAGGCGCAGGCCGTAGCGCCAGGAGGCGGCGGAGAGGGCGACGTCGCGGGCGGCGCGGGCGGTGCGGATGCTCAGGGCGGCCGGGCGGCCCAGGCGGTCGTCGATGCCCCGGGGGTCGACGTCCGGCGCGGTGACGACCTCGGCGGTGTGGCGCAGGGCGTGGTCGACGGCGCGGGAGGTCTCGGTGAGGGGGACGGGGAGGTGCAGGCCTATCGGGCCGGTGTAGCCGGTCTCGACCGCCTGGGCGAGGTGGCGGACGGCCTCCGGGAGCTCCGCCGCGAGCGGGGTGCCGGCCAGGTGGACGGCGGGGGCGGCCTCCACGACCGGGATGATCGCGTTCAACTGGGCGAGCAGGCGGGTCAGTTCGGGGCTGCGGCCGTGGTGACGGGCACGCCGGGCGAGGACGAGGTCGTACGCCTGGTTGAGGGACTGGGTGACGGCATGGCGGGCCTCGTCGTACTCCTCCTCCGTCCGGTCGGTGCCGCAGACGGCGAGCAGACCGGCCACCGTCCGGTACGCGTCCCCCACCGCCGCCCGCTCCGGCACCCCCGAACGCAGCGGCCAGGCCAGCAGCGCCAGGAGCAGGACGAGCAGCCCGCCGCCGGCCATCAGGGCCGGGGCCAGCCACCACTCGCCGGGCATGTCGAGGCCCGCGCCCACCACGGAGTTGAGGAGCAGCAGCAGTCCCGATACGGAGGCCACCGCGCCGATCGTCGAGATCATCCCGGAGACGAGCGCGACGCCGGTGACGGCGGCGACGGCCGCCCAGCCGTGGCCCTGGACGAGGGAGCCGAGGGTGATGCCGACGGCGCCGAAGAGCTGCGGGATCGCGATGTTGAGGATCCGCATGCGGTAGGCGTCGGCGGTGTCGCTGATGACGCCGAAGAGGGCGCCCATGGAGGCGAGGGCGCCGTAGGCCGTGTGATCGGTGGCGAGGCCGATCGCGAGGGGGAGGGTCATCGCCACGGCGGCGCGGGCGACGGCGGGCCGGTTGACGGGCGGTGCCTGCTGGGGCCGGAGGTTCCTCACCAGCCAGTCGGGAGGCGTGAGGCCGATGGGGAACTCTCGGGACATGCGCCCATTATGAGCCCGGCTATGAGCCCGGCCCTCAGTCATTCCCGCTGGTGAAGCGTGACGTCGACGAGCAGCGCGCGGAGAAGTCCCGGGAGACGAGGACGTGGTCGATCTGGACACCGAGCGTCGGGGCGGTGCGGGCCGGCCAGCTGGGCGTGCGGTCGGCTCCGGCCAGGCGGGCCGCGTCGCGCAGGCCGGTGTCGAGGATGCGGCGGAAGGCGGCGTGGTCCTGGGAGGCGTTGAAGTCGCCGGCCAGGACCGTGGAGGTGTCCGAACTGTCCGACCCTGCGGTGCCTTCGGTGCCTTCGGCGGCGAAGTCGCGCAGGGCGCCCAGCTCCCGCCGCCAGACGTCTACCTGGCCGGGCAGCGGGGGCATGGGGTGCGCGAGCTGGAGCCGTACGGCGCGCCCGCGCACGTCGGCGACGGCGCCCGGCATGCCCATGGTGCCCGGCACGCCGTCGGCGGCTTCGAGGGGGAAGCGGCTGAGGATGACGGATCCTTTCGAACCGCCCGCCTCCACGGCCTGCCGGTGCGGGTAGGCGGTGCTCAGGGCCCGCTTCAGAGCCGCGTCGCACGCGTACTCGCACTCCGCCACGAACACGACGTCCGGCTTCTCCCGGCGGACGGCCGCGACGAGGGAGTCGGAGCCACGTCCGAACCGACGTTCGAGGTCAGCACCCGGAAGGAGGCGAGGGCGGTGCCGCCGGGTTCACCGCTCTTGCCGTACGGCTCGATGAACCAGGCCAGGAGCCCGAGCACCACCATCGCCCACGCCACCCCGGCCCACCAGCGGGCGAGCAGCGCGAGCCCCAGACCTGGGGCCTGTCCGGCGGATCATGCCGCAGACGCGGGGTCGCAGTGACACTAGCCGCTCCGCGGCGGGCGCCCATCTGCGGCGTTGTCGTCACTCGCCGACTCCCCCCACGCTCGGCTTCGCTCGAGCGGGGGGACCCCCATCGCGTCGACTCCCTCCTCCGCCTTGCAGCTGGACGCTCCCCCACGCTCGAACAACCTCGCGCGGGGGCACCCCCATCGCCCCCGCTCACCGGCGCTGATGAGGCGCCGCCGATTTCCTGCGACCTGATCCGCCGGACAGGCCCAGCCCGGCGGGCGCGAGCAACCAGGGCAGGAAGGCGAGGAGTTGCGGGACGGGCGTGATGCCGTCGGTGTCGGCGGCCCGGCAGCCCACGACGACACTCACGCCGGCGAACAGCAGCGCGGCGACCCACATACCGAGTCTTCGTCCGGGCCGGCCGGTCATCGTCCCGAGACTACGAGTGGCCGTCCACCCGCGCCAGGAACTCTTCCAAGGTCTCGTTGAACTCCTTGGGCCGTTCCAGGTTCGGCAGGTGGGCCGCGCCCTCGATCACCCGCAGCGTCGAGTCGGGGAGCGCCGCGTGCATCGCCTCCGCGTCGGCGACCGGCGTGTACGCGTCGTCGGCGCCCACGACGACCAGCGCGGGGACCGTGACGCGGGTCAACAGGTCGCGGTAGTCGGGGCGTTTGGCGCGGGCGCGGAGGGCGGCGGCGGCACCCTCGGGGGGCGCGGACGTCATCATGCGGTGGACGTGGGCCTTGACCCCCGCCTCGGCATACGGCGCCACCATCTTCTCCAGGACCTCCTCGGCGTAGCCCCGCATGCCCTCCCGCAGCAGCCGGTCCGCCATGGCGTTGCGGGCCTCGACGCCCTCCGGTGTCTCCGCCGCCGGGAAGGTGTCGGCGAGCACCAGCCCACGGACGCGGTCGCCGAGCTGCCCGTAGCACTCCATCGCGATCTGGCCGCCCATCGACAGACCGGCCAGGACGAAGGTCTCCACTCCCAGGTCGTCCAGCTGCGCCCCGATGTCCTCGGCGAACTGCGCGAAGCGCGTGATGCCGGGGGCGGCCTGCGGCGCCGCGCCGTACCCGCGCAGGTCGGGGGCGATCACCCGGCGCGTGGCGGAGAACGCCTCGATCTGCGGGGCCCACATCGTGTGGTCGAAGGGGTGGCCATGGACGAGAACAAGGGGAACAAGGGGAACAACAGGGGTAAAGGGAACCGGAGGGGTCATGTGAGCGACCCTAGATCGCTCCAACTCATCGGTGCAATAAGATCTTTGCCCTCGGTGCAATCCAGGAGAGCTACAACATGAACGACTACCGGCGCATCGCCGACCGGCTCGCCGACGACATAGCCGCCGGACGGCTCAAGCCCGGTGAACGGCTGCCGCCGCAGCGGGTGTTCGCGCGGCGGCGCGGGATCGCCGGGTCGACGGCGGGGCGGGTGTACGGCGAACTCGTGCGGCGGGGGCTGGTCGTGGGCGAGGTGGGGCGTGGGACGTTCGTCCGCGCGAGCCGGGCCGCACCGGCCGGGCTCGCCCTCACCGAACCGGCCGCCGCAGCCGCCGCGACCGCCGCAGCCGCCGTTCCCGTCAACATGGAGCTCAACTACCCGTCCGTGCCGGGCCAGTCCGAGCTCCTCGCCCCCTCCCTCGCCGCCCTCCTGCGCCCGGACGTCCTCGACGAGGCCCTGCGCCCGGCCGCCGCCACCGGTACCGCCGCGGCCCGGGAGGCGGCGGCCACCCTGCTCTCCCTGCCGCGGGAGCACCCTGCCGGGCAGCTCCTGTTCACCGGCAACGCCCGCCAGGCCATCGCCGCCGCCCTCGCCTGTCTGGTCCGGCCCGGCGGCCGGGTCGGTGTCGAGGCGCTGACGTATCCCCTGGTCAAGGAGATCGCGGCCCGGGTGGGCAGCACGCTGGTGCCGCTGGTCTCGGACGCGGACGGCGTGCTCCCCCAGTCCGTGGCCGCCGCCCATCGCGCGGCCCCGCTGTCCGCCCTCTACCTCCAGCCGACCCTGCACAACCCGACCTCCCTGACCATGAGCGAGGAGCGGCGCCGCCAACTCGCCCACGCCGTCACCGACTTGGACATCCCGGTCGTGGAGGACCGCATCTGGTCCTTCCTCGACGATCGGAGCACCCCGCTGGCCGCTTACGCGCCCGGCCTCACCCACGTCGTCGACAGCCTGTCCAAGCGGGTCGCGCCCGGGCTCACCGTCGGTTTCCTCGTCGTACCGCAGCGGCGCGCGGGGGCCGTGGCCGCCGCCATTCGTTCCGGCGGGTGGAGCGCGAGCCGGTTCGCGCTGGACGCTGCCGTGCGGTGGATCGGGGACGGGACCGTGGCCCGGCTGGTCGCGGCGAAGCGTTCGGACGCGGCGCGCAGGCAGCGGATCCTCGCGGCGGAACTGCACGGCTTCTCCGTGCGGTCCGATCCGCGCGCCTATCACGCCTGGTGGGAGCTGCCCGCCCCGTGGCGCGCGGACACCTTCACGGCTGCCGCCGCGGCGCACGGGATCGCCGTCACGCCCGGTCCTGCCTTCGCCGTCGACCCCAGCCGCACCCCGGACGCGGTCAGGCTCGGACTCGGGTCGACGGGTGTGCCGGATCTGGAGCGGGCGCTGCGGACGCTCGCCCGCCTCGCCAGAAGCCGAGCGGACGGCCGTACCGTCCGGTGAGCCAGCAGCCCAGCGCCACCGTCAGGCCGAGGACCACCAGCAGCCAGGACACCGTGCGCAGGGTGGCCGTGAGGGCGTCGTAGACGGCGCCCGCGGCCGGATGGTGGGCCGCGTCGGGCAGGTCGGCGAGGGTGAGGCGGCGGCCGATCGCGACAGCGAGGCCGAGGAACGCGCCGCCGAGTGCCGTGCCGAGCGCGGTCGCGGTGACCGCGCGACGGCGGCAGGCCGCGACGGCGATCCCCGCGACGGCGAGGGCGATCGCGGTGACGGGAAGCCAGAAGCCGGCGACTTCGAGCACGTCGTACCCCTTCCGGAGCCGGTTCAGATCTTCGGCCGGGAGCACGGCGACCTCGGTGTGCCGGACCGGGATGCGGTGCGCCAACGGCACGTGGTCCTGGGTGAGCCGGTCCTTGACCTGCGCGGTGAGGGGCGCGAGGTCCACGGTCACCGCGCCCTCGCTGCCGTCCCGCAGGGCGCGCAGTACGGCGTCGTGGACGGCCCGGTTGCCCGCGTCCCAGACTGTGCGAAAGGCCTCGGTCCGGGTGAACGAGTGCACCGCGTCCCGCACGAAGGTGCGCATCGGCGGTCCGACGCCCGTCTCCTGGACGATTCCGGCCCCGACGGTGTCCGCGATCGCCTCGCGCACGTCCGGGTCGGAGGCGAGCGGCGCCATCGTGGTGACGTACCGGCCCGTGTCGGCGAGCCCGTACGCCACCCAGGCCGCCAGCGCGCCGAACGGCACGAGCAGGCAGGCCAGGGCGATCAGCCCGGCCGACAGGGCGTTCCGGAGACGTGTGGGCACCTTTCCAGGCAACGGCCCGGGGGCGGGGCGCGCGAGCGGCGTGCCTGCATATGGGCGAATACGTCAAGCCGTACGGGCGTCCGACCTGCGGTTTTGGAGGATGCGGTCAGTGGATGCGGTCAGCGGATGCGGTCAGTGGATGCGATGTGCGATGCGGTCAGCGGATGCGGTTTCCCTGAGCGTCCTCGTGCGTGTAGTAGCGGTAGAAGAACACCGCGAAGATCGCCGCCGTGACGAGCAGTGCCATGACCGTGGACCGCAGCACGGAGGCGCCGGACTGGCTGTACAGGAAGCCGAACGCCGCGCCGGCGAAGCCGGACTTCGTCAGCGAGTGCAGTTCCCGCTTCAGCCGCGGGGCCAGCGTCGCCACCGCGATGCACAGCACGATGAACGCGAGCGCGGTGACGAAGCCGAAGAGGATGTTCCAACCGGTGACGGGCCCGCCGTCGCGCCGGTTGGCCGCGGCCCAGTAGCCGTAGACGAGCCCGAGGACGACGGGTATCCCGATCCTCGCCATCCGGTGGACCCGCTCGTCGAAGACGTCGGGCGCGCGGGACGGGCCGGTGCTGCGCATACCGCGCGTTCCCCGCATACCGCGCATTCCGCCGGGTGTGGGTGCCGTATGGGCCATTGAGAGCACTCCTTTCTCTCCTCGTCCCTGCCTCCCAGGGCACACCTCGTGACAGGCCATGGCAAGTCGGCGGACATGCGGCTCTCGCGGGCGCGTGTTTCGCTGGGCCCGTGAGCGGCCGAGTGCTGAGACCGGTGAGCGGTCGCCGGAGAGTCCTCGCCCGGCTGCCCCGCGCCCTGCCCGAGGACGTCCTCCAGCGCCACCTGGTGCTGCGGATCCGGGGCCGCAGCATCGCCTGGGTGGCGCCGCTGCTGCTGCTCGTCGCCATCACCGTGGTCGACATCAACACCACCGGCGAGTCCCGGATCATCTCCTGGATCGTGCTGGTGCCCGGCATCGCCGCCGCGCTCTGCGGGATGGGCGGCACGATCGCGTTCGCCGTCCTCGCGCTGGTCACGTACATCCTCGCGGACAACGCCTGGCCGCATCAGTACCAGACCGGCCTGGCCGACTTCGTCCTCGTCGCCGTCGGCGGCTTCCTCGCCACGCTGGCCTGCACGGTCCGGGTGCGCGGCGAGCGGCACATGCTGCACATGCGGGACGTCGCCGACACCACCCGCCGTACCGTGCTGCGCCCGCTGCCGCCGGGCTGGGGCGGCCTCGACCACGCCGCCGTCTATCTCGCGGCCGACACCGAGGCCCGCGTCGGCGGCGACTTCTTCGACATCCAGCCGGGCCTGTACGGCACCCGCGTGCTCGTCGGCGACGTGCAGGGCAAGGGGCTCGACGCGGTCGAGGCGGCGGCAGCGCTGCTCGGCACGTTCCGCGAGGCCGGCTACCACGAGCCGGACCTCGCGACCGTCGCCGAACGCCTGGAGATCCGCATGCGGCGGCACGGCCTGCACAGCGCGGCCCTGGGCCGGGAGGACGTCGACCGGTTCGCCACCGCCGTACTGATCGGCTTCCCCGAGCACGAGCGCGATGTGGTGGAGGCCGTCCTCTTCGGCCACGAACCCCCGCTGGCGGTCGGCCCCGACGGCGTACGGCCCCTGCCGCCCGGCGACGGGGCCCCGCTCGGGCTGAGCGAGCTTGCGGGCGGGCTGCCACCGGTGCACCGGGTCCCCCTCGTACCCGGCGCGACCCTGCTGCTCACCACCGACGGCGTGACCGAGGCACGCGACGGCGACGGCGTGTTCTTCCCGCTCGCCGACGAGGTGGCCCGCGCCGTCGCCGCCGACCCGCGCACCGCCGAACCCCACCGCCTGGTCGCCTTCGTCCGCGACGGCACCCTGCGGCACTGCGGCGGACGGCTGGCCGACGACACGACGGTGTTCGCGGTGCGCCGGGACGGTGAGGTCCCCTGAGGTCCCCTGAGGTCCCCTGAGGTCCCCTGAAGTCCCGTGAGTCCGACGAGTCATCCGGAAAGGGACGTTTGCAGTCCTGAGACCCACCTTTGCAGCCGCAGCGGTTACGGTGCTGACGTACGTGATCGACGGGGGATGGGGAGGGACCGATGCCCGGAACCGTGCTGCTGCTCGCCGCCTCACCGGTGGGCAAGGGCTGTCTGGTGGACGCGGCGTCCGTGCTTCCCGTCCTCGCGGCGGTCCCGCCCGCCGTGCTGTCGGGCACCGACACCGCGAACGTCGTCGAACTCGCCGACCCCCTGGAACCGCAGGCCGTCCTCACCCGGCTCCGCGCGGCGGCGGCGGCCCCCGGCCCGCTGACCGTGTTCGTCACCGGCCAGCTCCTCCTCGACCGCCGCCAGCACCTGCCCCACCTGGCGCTGGCCCGCACGACCACGTCCACGGTCCGCTACACCGGCCTCCCCTGGCACTGGATCCGCGAGGAACTGCGGCTGCGCGCGCCGGGGTCGACGACCCTCCTCCTCGATCTGCACGCCGACGCGGAGACCTGGGAGTGGCTGCGCTCCCACCGCCTCGACTCCGGCGACAACAACGCGGTGTACGGGCGGGTGGCGCCGCCGCCGTCCCGGCGAACGGTTGCCGCACCGGCGTACATGAAGGCGGTCGCGACGATTCTGCGCAGCGGGTGGCGTCCGCCGGTGGAGCAGTTGCATCAGCAGGCGTTGGGGCGGCTGGGCAGCGATGGGTACGCGGATGTCGTTCTGACGGCACCCGGCGTCGGCGTTCCTGAGGGCTTCGCCCCCAGACCCCCGTATCGGCCTGAACGGCCTCGTCCTCAATCGCCGGACGGGCTGAGTGATGCCGACCGGCGCGGAACAGATGACGTCGGCCCACGTGACGGCGACCCCCACGCCTACATCACCGCCGCCGTCCAAGCCGGCCGTCACCCCGACGCCGATGCCCTGGCCGCCGAGCACGAACGGGTCGCCGTACGTGCGCACGGCCCCGGCTCCGAAGAAGCTCTGCACTGGACCGAAGTCCGGGCGGATCTGGCGATGTTCGCCGGGGATCCGGTGCGCAGTTGCCGTACCTGGCTGGCGGTGGCCGGTGCGCGGCTGACCGCCGGGCAGGCGCCGGACGCACCGGATGTCGAGGCGGCCGTCGACCGGGCCCACCATCAGTGGAGCCAGATCCGGGACGCGGCGCAGGCTTGTGAACTCGGGCCCGCGCTCGCGGAGTTGCGCGGCCGGGTGCCCGGGCGGCGCGAGGGTGCCCTGGAGAACGTCCACCGGCAGCTGCGGCAGCTGCGGCAGTTGCAGACGCAGGGGTAGGCCTTGCAGGCGCTTCAGGCGCTTCAGGCGCTTCAGGCCTTCTCCAGCAGAGCCAGCGCGCCCGAGACCAGGGTCCGTATGCCCGGCGTCAGGGTGGACAGGTCGGGGGCGAAGCGGGGGCTGTGGTTGCTGGTGACGGCCGCGAGCTTCTCGGCCAGGTCGTCGCCGGGTGCCGCGTCCCACACGTCGGGCGGGGTGGAGGTCACGAACCAGTAGGCGTACGGCAGTCCGTCCGGGGCCAGGTGGGGAAAGTCCTCGCTGGCCGTCGCGGGGCCCGGGTCGAGGATCGTCCCGGTGCCGAAGACCTCGCCGTGCACGGCGGCCACGCGCCGGTCCGTCTCCGGGTCGTTGACGGTGGGGGGGAAGGACTCGCCGACCGTCACCTCCGGCTCGCGCGGGCAGCCCGCCGCCGCGCACTCGCCGGCCGCGATCCGCCGTACCGCCGCGATCATCCGCTCCCGGACCGGCTCCGACTGCGTACGGATGTTCAGGGAGATCCGGGCCTCGGTCGGGATGATGTTGGGCCGGGTGCCCGCCTCGATCCGGCCGACCGTCAGGACGGCCGCCTCCCCGGCGGCGATCTCGCGCGAGACGACGGTCTGGAGACGGGTGACCAGGAAGCACGCCGTCACCACCGGGCCGACGGCTGTCTCCGGGCGCGAGCCGTGCCCGCCCACGCCGTGGACGACGATGTCGATGTCGGTGGAGGCGGAGAGGATCAGGCCGGGTGTGTGGCCGTACAGGCCGGCCGGCCCCGGCACCGCGTGCTGGCCCAGCAGCACGTCCGGGCGCGGGAAGCGCTCGTAGAGCCCGTCGGCCACCATGCCGGCCGCGCCCAGCCCGGTCTCCTCGGCGGGCTGGCCGACCACGAGCAGCGTGCCGGACCAGGTGTCCCGGCCGGCCGACAGCGCTTGCGCCGCACCCGCCAGCCAGGTCACGTGCAGGTCGTGCCCGCAGGCGTGCATCAGGCCGGGCGTCTCGGAGGCGTACGGCAGCCCCGTCTCCTCCTGCACCGGCAGCGCGTCCATGTCGGCGCGGAGCAGGACGACGGGCCCTTCGCCGTTGCGCAGAACCCCCGCGACTCCGGTGCCGCCGATGCCGTCGGCCGTCTCGTATCCGGCCATGCGCAGCCGCTCGTCGAGCTTCCCGGCCGTGCGGTGCTCGCGCAGCGACAGTTCGGGGTGGCGGTGCAGGTCCCGGTAGAGGTCCTCCAGGGCGGTCACCGGGAGGTCGCTGGTGAGGTCCAGTGCGGTACGGGCGGCGGGAGAGGTCACTTCGGCAGCCTACTCACGGCCCCGGGCGACGCCGGAGCCACCGGTGGGACGGGGGAGTATGCCCCACCGGTGGCGGCTTGCGCCGTGCGTCAGAACTGCGGGACCGCCGAGGGGCGGGCCTTGTTGATGTTGCTGACGAGGTTGTTGGTCAGCGGGAAGTTGGCGAGGCCCCACGTGGAGTTCCACAGCTGGTCGCGCGGCGTCTTGTCCATGTTTTCCATGGTGACCAGGGCCGGGCGGTCCCAGCCCCCGTCCCCCCAGGCCACCGGCCTCTCGTCCCACTTGGCGAAGCGGAAGGCGTGCGTGCTCGCGCCGTCCTTGTGGTAGACGATCTTGACGCGGTTGCCGTCCATCGGCACCTCGTTGATCGGGTGGGTGCTGTAGCCGCCGTGCCGGGAGGCGGACAGGTAGCGGGGCCGCTCCTCGCCCTGCTTCTGGAAGACCACGACGGACTCCCAGTCGTGGCGGTGCCCGCAGTCACTGATGCCGGTGGGGTCGCACTGGTCCTTCTCGAAGTACAGGGTGTAGACGTACGCGCACCAGCCGTTCTTGCACTGGGACTGCGAGTACGTGTTGGCCTTGCCGAGGTGCCCGGTCCGGCAGCCGCCGGTGAGCGACCCGCTGTTGTTGAGGCCGCCGTTGAGCTTGCCGCTCGCGTCGACGGCCGCCGCGGGGAAGCAGCTGTCCGAGTCGTAGTCGAACAGCGGCATGTACTTGTTCTGGAACGTGCTCGCGTTCCACGGCAGGGGGGTCAGGATCGCGGCGTTGGCGCTGCCCGTCAGGCCGACGGTCAGGGCGGTGACGCTGCCCGCGACGAGGGCGGCCTTGGCGAGGCGGGACTTCGTTCTCTTCTTGGCTGCCCGGGACGTGACTGCCCGGGACGTGACTGCCTGGGACATGCGGGTGCTCCGGTGGCTCGGTCCGTGAGGGGTGGTGCCGCACCGCGAGGCGGTGCGACGGGACCGAGGCTGACAACCCGGGAGTTGATCGGCAGGCCCTTTCGTCAGGGCAATCAATGTCGCCCGGAGCGTTTGTGCGGGCGTCATCAACCCCACACCTTGTGTTGGTTCACGACGGATCGTGCGGAAACGTACGTTGAACGTCCTGAACATCGTTGTCATCTGTTGGCATCTGTTGTCATCTGCTGTTTCGGAAGTGGGTGGCCCCGTGGGGCGTCCGGAACGACCCTTGGACCCCGAGGCCGGACCCGTGCAACGCCTCGCGGACGAACTGCGGGAGCTGCGCCGGTCCGCCGGCCGCCCCGCGTACCGGACGATGGCGAAGACGGCCGGCTTCTCCGCGACCACGCTGTCGCAGGCCGCGGCCGGCGAACGGCTGCCGTCGCTCGCCGTGCTCCAGGGGTATGTACGGGCCTGCGGGGCGGACCCGACGGCGTGGGAGCCGCGGTGGCAGCGGGCGGAGGCAGAGGCCGCGGGGGCGCTCGTCGAGGGCGAGGGCGAGGGGCCGGCGCCGTATCGGGGTCTGGCGCGCTTCGAGCCGGACGACCGCGACCTGTTCTTCGGCCGGGACCGGCTGGTGCAGGAGCTGAACGGGCTGGTGCGCGAGAACCGGTTCGCGGTGCTGTTCGGCGCGTCCGGCAGCGGCAAGTCCTCGCTGCTGCGGGCCGGACTGATCCCCCGCCTGCGGGCGGAGATGGCGGGCATGGGACGCCCGGCGGTGCTGCGCGTGCTCACGCCCGGGCCGCGACCGGCCGAGACGTACGGTCATCTGCTCGCCCCGGCCGGGGACGAGCCGGAGATCTGGGCGGTGGTCGACCAGTTCGAGGAGGTCTTCACCCTGTGCCGGGACCCGGCCGAGCGCGCCCGGTTCCTCGGCCTCCTGCTGGCCGCCCGGGACCCGGGCACCCGGCTGCGGGTGCTCATCGCCGTCCGCGCGGACTTCTACGTCCGGTGCGCCGAACACCGGGAGCTGGCGGACGCCCTGCGCGGCGCCGGCCTGCTGGTCGGCCCGATGACGGCGGACGAGCTGCGGGAGGCGGTCGTCAGACCGGCGCAGGCCGTCGGCCTCCTGGTGGAACGCGAGCTGACCGCACGCATCGTGGACGAGGTCCTCGACCAGCCCGGCGCCCTGCCGATGCTCTCGCACGCCCTGCTGGAGACCTGGCGGCGCCGCAAGGGACGGCTGCTGAGCCTGGCCGCGTACGAGGCGGCGGGCGGAGTGCGCGGGGCCATCGCGGCGAGCGCCGAGGAGATGTACGAGCAGCTGTCCCCGGACCAGAGAGGCACCGCCCGGCGGTTGCTGCTGCGGATGGTCGAACCCGGGCAGGGCACCCCCGACACCCGGCGCCCGCTCACCCGCGCCGAACTGGCCGAGTGGGTGGACCGCGAGGTGCCCGAGGTGCCCGAGGTGGTGGAGCGGCTGGCCGGCGCCCGCCTGCTCACCGCCGACGAGGAGGCCGTCCACCTCGCCCACGAGGCCCTGATCACCTGCTGGCCCCGGCTGCACCGCTGGATCGAGGCGGAGCGGGAGCGGTTGCGTCACCACCGGCGCCTGACCGAGGCGGCCCGCGCCTGGCGGGAGCACGACCGCGACCCCGGCACGCTGTACCGGGGCAGCCGGCTGGCGCGGGCGGAAGAGCTGTTCCCGCACCACGCGAGCGACCCGGCGCTGACCGTGGCGGAACGGTCCTTCCTCGTCGCCGCGTTCGCTGCGCGGGCGGCGGAACGCCGGGCCGCGAGCCGGTCCAGACGGCGGGCCCGGGTGCTGGCCGGCGCCCTGTCGGCGGTGCTGGCCGCGGCCCTTGTGGCCGGTGTGGTGGCGGTGCGGCAGCACCAGGACAACCGCCGCCAGCGCACGGAGAACACCGCCCGCCGGATAGCCGCCGTCGCCGACGGCCTGCGCACCACCGACCCCCGGGCCGCCCTGCTCCTCGGCGTCGCCGCCTGGCGCATCGCCCCGCTCCCCGAGACCCGCCGCGCCCTGCTCGGCTCCCTCGCCCAGCCGGAGCCGGACACCTTCACCGACCCCGCGCCGGGATACACGGCCCGGCGCTTCCTCGTCGACTCCGGCCGCACCCTGCTCAGCGTCGACGGCCGCACCTGGCGGACCTGGGACGTGACCGGGCACCGCCGCACCGGCTCGGGCCGGCTGCCCGCGGGCGAGGTCCTCGCGGCCGGCCCGGACGGCCGGATGCTCGCCCTCTTCGCGTCCGACGGCGTGCGCCTGTGGGACACGGCCACCGGACGGTGGGCCGGGGCCCGGCCGCCGGCCGGGCGGTACGGCCTCGACTTCGGCGCGAGCGGCCGCAGCTATCTGCTGGGCGGCGCGGACGGGTATCCGCGGGGCGGCACCGACGGGAACCGGGTCCGGAACCGGGCCCAGAATCAGGTCCAGAACCAGGTCCAGAACCGGGTCCAGCTCCGATCCGTGACGGACGACCGGCTGCTGTTCGAGACACGGGAGGCCGACCGGGCCAACGTGGCGCCGAGTGCCGACGACCGGCTGGTGGCCGTATGTCCGACGGGCCGGGCGCCGCAGGTGTGGGACACCGCCGCCCCTCGCCTGCTGCCCGGCGCCTGGGAACAGGCCGGCGGCCTCTGCGACGACGAGAACTCGCTGGTGGTGTTCGCGGGCGGAAGCCGTGGTGGGGGTCGCGCCGGGGGCCGTGGCGAGGGCCGGTTCGCCGTCGTGACGCCGACCGGCCTGCACGTCTGGGACGTCGGGTCGGGCCGCCAGGTCGCCGCGATCGACGCCCCGGGCGTCGCGTACGCCTCCTTCAGCAAGGGCGGAGCCTTCCTCGCGACCGCCGGCAGCGACGAGATCCGGGTCTGGCGCCTGTCGGACCCCACCGCCCCCGTCTTCCGCCACCCCCTCAACAACCAGCACCTCTACGGCGGCCTCGGCTGGGACCCCGGCCCGCCCCTCCTGCGCTACCTCGAAGGCGGCTCCGTACACACTCTCGACCTCACGACGACGGTCACCGCCGCCTGGCGTGACGCCCCGCTGGACGGCGTACTGCTCAGCCCCGACGGCCGCGCCTTCGGCACCGCCGAACGACGGGGCACCCGCTACCGCTTCGAACTGCGCGCCACCCACGACGGCCACCTCATCGAGGCCCTGCCCTCCCCGCCTCCGCCCGTCTCCCGCGACCCCGCCCTGCCCGTCGTACCGCGGGACACGCTGCCCTTGATGTCGTTCAGCCCCGACGGCAAGGCCTTCGCCTACGGCGTCTCGGCTCCCGGCCGGGAGGCCGCACCCCAGCGGATCACGATCTGGGACGTGCCGAGCGGCCACGCCCGTACGTCACTGGACCTGGCGACGGCGGGGTCCGGCTCGGCGGGGTCCGGTGCGGCGGTGGTCTCCCTCGCCCTGGACCCCGGCGGCCGTACCCTCTACGCCACCCGCGCATCGGCTACCGGAGAGCTGAGCAATGAGGTGTGGACGGCGAGGGGTCGTCGGCTGGGCGTGGTCGCCTCGTCCGAACTCATCGGCGCTCACCTGGCGGTCCGTCCCGACGGCCGGCTCATCGCCGGCGACAACCGGGTGGCCCGGCTCCCCGCGGGACGGAGCATCGCCCGGGACCAGCTCCAGGGCGAGCGCGCCCGGGACCTCGTCCAGGGCGAGCGGATCAGCGCGCTCGCCTTCGGCCCCGACGGCCACCGCCTGGTGGCGGGCGACCGGACCGGTCGCGTCGCGCTGTGGGACGGTGACCTGCGCCACCGCGCGGGTGTCCTGCGCAACGTCTTCCCGGGGCCCCTCGACGGCGCCACCCCGGAAGCGGTCGGCGCGCTGGCGTTGAGTCCCGACGGCCGCACCCTCGCCGTCGGCGGCGACGCGGGCACGCTCCAGCTCTGGGACACGGCGACCCAGCAGCCGCTCGGCAGGCCCCTGCCCACCCCCGGCGAGAGCATCGACACTCTCGCCTTCTCCGCCGACAACGGCACGCTGTACGCCGGTGGCACCCATGTCCCCCTCCAGCGGTACACCGTCGACGCCGACCGGGCCGCCGCCCAGGTCTGCGCACGGACGGGCGGCGCGGATCTGACGAAGGCGCAGTGGCGGTCGTATGTGCCGGAGGTGGCGTATCGGAAAGTGTGCGCGGAATGAATCTCAGTGAGAGGTGTGGCCGTCGGGGCGCTCCGCCGAGTCCGTGATCCCCGCGGTGTGCGTGGCGTACTGCTGCCCCGGCTCCGTCGCCCGTGCCGGTCCCGCGTTCGCCGCCAGGATGAGGGCGGCGACGGCGATCACGGCGGCGGTGAAACCCTTGGTGAAACGCTGGGTGGTGCTGGGGCGTTCGAGCACGGCGACCTCGCAGCAGCGGTGACGTAAACAGGCTTACTACCCGGTTTAACCTAGGGGCTGTCGGAGTCGAACGGCAAGGGGCACAGGGGGAGTTGGGCGATGTCGGAGCGCGACGACCCGGTGACCATCGGGCGCAGGGTGCAGCAGTTGCGCGTCGAACGCGGGCTCACTCAGAAGCAGGTGGCCGAACCGGCCTACACCCCCGCCTACATCTCCACCCTGGAAGCCGGCCGCGTCCGCCCCTCCGACGACGCGCTCAGGCATCTCGCCCAGCGGCTCGGCGTCGGCTTCGAGGAACTGGCGACCGGGCGGCCGGCCCGGCTCCTCACCGATCTGCGGCTCAGGCTGACCGAGGCCCAGCGCACCCTCGCCACCGGAGAGGCCGAGGCGGCGGCGGAGCAGTACGCCCGGCTGCTCGCCGAGGCGGAGTCTCTCGGCCTCGACGAGGCACGGGCGGCGGCGCTGCTCGGGCTCGGTGAATGCGCCATCGAGACCGGTGAGTTGGAGGAGGGACGACGGTACTTCGAGCGCGCGGAGGAGGCGTTCGGGGACGTCCCCCTGCCGGTCCGCGTCCCGGCCCTGCGCGGACGTGCCCTGTCGCACTACCTGGCGGGCGAACTCCGGTACTCGGTCTATCTCTTGGAATCCACGATCGATGAACTCAATCGTGGTGGTCTGCACGACCCGGACGCCCTGCTCCTCCTCTACGCCGGCGTCATCGGGCCCTACATGGACATGGGCGCGCACGCGCGGGCCGCGCAGGCAGCCGAGCTCGCCCTCGCGCTCGCCCCGCAGGCCGGTGACCCGGCGCTCGTCGCCCGTATGCACCGCTCCGTCGCGCGCACGCTGCTCGCCGAGGGCAAGCTCGCCGAGGCCGACGCCTCGCTGGCCAAGGCGGCCGAGCTGTACCGGCAACTGCAACTGCGCACCGAGCTGGCCAACTGCCACTGGATGCGCGGGTACGTGTACGCGCAGAACGGCGAACTGAGGCGTGCCGAGGACGAGTTGAGACAGGCCCTCGCCATGCTCTCCGCCAGGCGGGCCGCCCTCTACTCCAGCCAGGTCGCCGTCGAGCTGGCCGACGTACTGCACCGGCGCGGCAAGTCCGACGAGGCCGCCGAGCTGCTGCACGAGGTGCTCAGCGACCTGAGCCCCGAACGCGGCGCCCTGCACTCCGCCGCCGCGCACCGCCTGCTCGGCATCATCGCCGAGGACGCCCGGGACACCGAGGCCGCCGAGGAGCACTACGTCCGGGCCCTGAGCCTGCTGGAACGCGCGGGCGCCGCCGGTGACCTGGCCGACCTGTGCCGGCTGCTGGGGGACCTGCTGCGCCGTACGGGACGCGTGGAGGCGGCGCTGGACGCGTACCGGACGGGGCTCGGACACCGTACGGCCCCGGGCACCACCACCCTCGGGCCCGCGCCCGCACAGCCTCCGCTGTAAGGAGACAGCGGTAGGGGGTGGGGGAGCCTCGTAGGGGAGCGTCTGGACCGGCTCGTAGGGGAGCGTCTGGACCGGCTCGTAGGGGAGTTTCTGGACCGGCTCGTAGGGGAGCCTCTGGACCGGGTTTCGCCCTACGGTCGAGGGGTAGTCGGGCGTCGCCCCCGAACGGGCGTGCCACGAGTCCCGCCCCTGCTCCGGGTGAGCCCGCGCCGGAGGCGAGGTACGACAGACAGGGCCGCACCGTGAGCGAAGGAGGCGGTGGACGTGCGTCCCAAGGACGACCGACCCGGCGCCTCCGGCGGCGAGCCCGGTCGGCGCGGAGCGGCGGACGACGATTCCCGGCGCCTCCCGCATCCCCGGCTGTCGGGTCTGGACGCCGACAGCGAGCGCCGACGGGACCGGACGCGGGCCGCAGAGACGCGGGCCGCCGACGTCATCGCCGAAGGCGTATGGGACGCCGAGCCCCGGGAGATCCCGGGGAGGCTGTGCGCGGTGGCGGTCGACCTGCTGCCGGTGGTCGGCGCGAGCGTGGCGCTGCACAGCGACGGCTTGCCCGTACGGCTGAGCGCGAGCAGCGAGCGGGCCGCGCGCCTGGCGGAGATCCAGGCCACCCTGGGGGAGGGCCCCTGTCAGTACGCCGCGGGGCTCCGCGCCCCCGTGCAGGCCCGCGACCTGACGGCCGGCCCCGACGCCCGCCGCTGGCCGCTGTTCGCGCAGCAGGCCACGGCCGCCGGGATCCAGGCGGCGTACTCGATGCCGCTGGGCATCGACACCGTGTGCGTGGGCACGCTCGACCTCTACAGCGACACCCCCGGCGAGCTCACGGGCCGCGACCTGCACACCGCGCTGCTTGTGGCCGGCGTCATGACGGTGGCGCTGATGGCGCTGCCCCGCGGGGAGGGGAACGGCGGCGAGGGAGACGAACCCTGGCTGAGCGGACTGGCCACGGACCAGGACGAGGTCTACCAGGCCGTCGGCATGACCATGGCCCAGCTGGGTTCCGACGCGGACGAGGCCCTGGCCCGGCTGCGCGCCCACGCCTTCGCGGACAGCCGTACGGTCCTCGAGGTGGCGCGCGATGTCGTGGCGCACCGGATGCGGCTCCACCGCGACTGAGGCATACGGGTCTACGGGTCTACGGGTCTACGGGTCTACGGGTCTACGGTCTACGGGCGGGCCGGATGGGTCAGATCTCCGCGCGGCCCTGTTTGCGGACCGTCGTCAGGCGCTCGGCCCCGAGGTGTACGGCTCCCTCAGTGATGTCATGTGCCACGTCGCCGAAGCCGCCGTGGGTGAGGACGATCGCGTCGTCGCCGACGCGGACGGCGGCGACGTCCACGGTGAGCACGACGGGCTCACCGTCGGGCGTCTCGCCGTACACGGTGACCCGCAGGGCCTGGCGGGCGTCCCCGACCTCCGGCAGCGGCGCCTCGGTGACCTCGACGCCCTGCTCGGTCCCCCGGACGTTCGTCGCAGTGAACTCCTCGCACTTCCGCGGCAGGGTCTTCAGCCAGGCCAGGGTCCGGTCCACCTCCGCCCGGGGCTGGGTGACGACCTGGTAGCGCAACTGGGCCTCGTTCCAGGTGTCGTCGAGGCCGATCACGGCACGGGCCCGGGGGTCCGTGCCGAAGAGTTCCTCCGCGTAGAGGGAGTCGAGCAGGCGCCGGCAGTCGGGAAGGTTCGTCCTCGCCTTGAGCAGACCGTCGTGCCAGGTCGCGGCGGACTGTGCGGGGGTCCAGGGTTCGCCGAGGTCGGTCACTCTGATGAGGGCGGCCTGCGCCTGGGCCTGGGTGAGGGCGGCGGCCCCGGCCGGGGCCGGAGTCGTCGCGGGCCGGCTGGTCGTGGCGGTGAGGTCGGGTTTCGGGGCGGTGGGCGGGGTGGTGAGGGCGGAGCAGGCGGCGGTGGTGAGGAGGGCGCACAGGGCGAGGGCGGAGGCGGCGAGGGTGCGGGCCGGGGACGGGTTCATCGGGGTGCCTCCTTGGGGACGTCCGGCGCCGGCTTCGGCGTCCAAGATCGAGTACGCCCTCTTACCGCACCACCGGCGGCGCCGGACCACCAGCGAGCCGGGCCGTCCGGGTGAGGAAAACTCCCTCGCCCAGCCGTTCACCCCTTGCTACGGTCCCCCTATGCAGCGCGCCCACGCAGTACGTGACTCACGTCCGTCGCTCACGACGACGCCGGAGAGTGTCCCGGCGCGCTGACAGCTGAGCTGATGCGAAGCCCCGGGGCGAGTGCCCCGGGGCTTTGTCATGGGTGCTCGCCTCTGGAATTCCCTGGAATCTCCTGGAGGAGCAGCCATGTACGACAACAACCACGACAACAACCACGATCACGATGACGACCACGACCACCGCCGACTCGGCCGTGAACTCGACCTGTTCGGCACCGACCCGCTGATGGGCGCGGGCCTGCCGTACTGGCTGCCCGACGGGGCCGTCGTACGCCACGCCCTGGAGGAGTACGTCCGGGAGGCCGAACGCGCCGCCGGCTACCGCCACGTGTACTCGCCCGTCCTCGGCAAGCGGGAGCTGTACGAGATCTCGGGGCACTGGTCCCACTACAGCGACGACATGTTCCCGCCGATGGAGCTGGGCGCGGAGGAGGTCGTACTGCGCCCCAGCCTCTGTCCCCACCACGCGCTCATCTACCGCTCCCGCTCCCACAGCTACCGCGAACTTCCCCTCCGTATGGCCGAGTTGGGCGGCATGTACCGCTCCGAACCGTCCGGGGTGCTGGGCGGCCTGACCAGGGTCCGGGCCATCCATCTCAACGACGCGCACATCTTCTGCACCCTGGAGCAGGCCGTGGAGGAGGCCCGTGCCGCCCTGGAGCTGATCGGCCGCGCGTACGCCGACCTGGGCATCCGCGCCACCCGCCACCGGCTCTCCCTCCCCGGCGAGGACAGCAAGGGCAAGTACGTGGCCGACCCGGAGCTGTGGCGGCGGGCCACCGCACTACTCCGTGAGGTGCTCGACAGCTCCGGCATCGCCTACGAGGCCGCCGAGGGCGAGGCCGCCTTCTACGGCCCCAAGATCGACGTCCAGATCACCGACCCCGCCGGACGCGAATCCACCCTCTCCACCGTCCAGATCGACTTCCACCAGCCCGAACGCTTCGACCTGCACTACATCGGCGCCGACGGCGCGAAACACCGGCCGGTCATGGTGCACCGCAGCATCATCGGCAGCGTGGAACGGGCGGTCGCGCACCTCATCGAACAGCACGGCGGAGCGTTCCCGGTGTGGCTCGCCCCCGTGCAGCTGGTGGTGCTGCCGGTGGCGGACGCACAGGAGGAACAGGCCCACGAGGTCGTACGGCGGGCGCTGGCCCGGGGACTCCGGGCGGAGGTCCACGGCCCCGGCGAGGGCACCCTCGCGGCCCGGATCCGGGCCGCGCGGCTCGTGCCGTACCAGGCGGTGATCGGCGCGCGGGAGGCCGACGGCGACCTGGTGGCCGTACGGCTGCGGGACGGGGGCCGTCCGGGGGCGGTGGCCGTGGAGGAGTTGCTGGCCCGGATCGGCACCCGGGTCGAAACTCGTGGGGCCGAACTGTGGGCGGCTGCGTAAGGTCGCTGTCGTAGCCCGCGGAGAGAGGATTCCCCACCGTGACCGGTCAGCCCATCCCGGTGATCATCGACTGCGACACCGGTGTCGACGACGCCCTGGCCCTGCTGTTCGCCGTACGGCATCCCGGTCTCGACGTGCGCGCGGTGACGTGCGTGGCCGGGAACACCGATGTGGACGGGGTCGTCCGCAACACCCTGACCGTGCTGGAGCATGCCGGGGCCGGTGACATCCCGGTCGCGAGAGGTGCCGAGCGCCCGCTGATCGAGCCGGTCCGCACGGCCCGGCACGTGCACGGGCAGGACGGGATGGGCGACCTCGGGCTGCCCGCGCCGGCCCGCAGGCCGGTCGACGTGGACGCGGTGACCTTGCTGCGGCGGGAGATCCTCGCCTCGCCGAGGCCGGTCACTCTGATCCCCACCGCCCCCCTGACCAACATCGCGCTGCTGTTGCGTACGCACCCGGAGGTCGTACGCAACATCGAGCGGATCGTGTTCATGGGCGGCGCGGTGGCGACCGGGAACGCCACGCCGGTCGCGGAGTTCAACGTGTGGCACGACCCGGAGGCCGCCGCGGTCCTGCTCACCGCGGGGGTACCGATCACGATGTACGGCCTGGACGTCTTCCAGCAGGTCCTGGTCCCGGCCGCGGACGTCCAGCGGCTGCGCGCGAGCCCGGAACCCCGCCTCCGGCTGGCCGGCGAACTGCTCGCCCACCGCGACCCGGCCACCTCCGGCGACCCCACTCCCACGGGCGGCCTCGGCGACGCGGGCGCGGTCTGCGCGGTCGTCGACCCGAAAGGGATCACCACCGAACTCCTGCCGGTCGAGGTGAGCCTGGCCCCGGGCCCCACCCGAGGCCAGACGATCGTCGACCGCCGCCCGCGCCCCGGCGAGGCCGAGATCCACGAGGGGGCACGCGAACAGCGCCTGGTGGATGTGGCGTTGGGCGTGGACGTGGAGCGGTATGTGAAGTTGTGGCTGACGGCGGTGGAGTAGGTACGCGTTTGTCAGGAGTACACCCCTTAGGGGTCCCTTAGGGGTGTACTCCTAAGTCAGATCTGGTTCTCGCCGCCGTCGACGTACAGGTTGGCCCCGAGGATGAAGCTGCTCTGCCCGGAGGCGAGGAACGCCACGACCGCGGCGACCTCCTCAGGGCGCCCGATCCGGCCGAGTGGGACGCCTGCGGCCCACTGTGCCTTGGTGATGGGCGTGTCGCCTGTAGCCGCCACGTCGTCGAGTCCAGGAGTGTCGATGGTGCCCGGGGAGATCGCGTTGACCCGGATGTTCCGGTCCTTGAGCTCGCCTGCCCAGGTCCGGGTGAAGGAGCGGATCGCAGCCTTGGAGGCCGCGTACGCGCCGAACGCCGCGGGACCGTCATCGGCGCGCACCGAGGAGTTCAGGATCACCGATGCGCCGTCGTTGAGCAGCGGCAGCGCCTTCTGCACGGTGAACAGCGTGCCTCGCACGTTGACGCCGAAGATCTGGTCGATGTGCTCCTCGGTGGTCTGCTCCAGCGTCGCGAACGAAGCGCGCGCCGCGTTCGCGAACAGCACGTCCAGGCCCTGGCCCCGGGCGCGGACCGCGTCGTACAGGCGGTCCAGGTCGGCCAGGTTCGAGATGTCACCCGGCACCGCCGTGGCCCTCGCGGAACCGATGGTCTCCACGGCCGCGTCCAGCGCGGTCTTGCGCCGGCCGGTGATGAACACGTGCGCGCCCTCGGCGGCCAGCCGAGCGGCGGTGGCCAGGCCGATCCCGGTGCTGCCGCCGGTGACGACGGCGGTCTTGCCTTCAAGCTGCCCCATGCGTATGACCTCCCCAAAGTTCGGTACCGATCGGTACGGAAAGGGACCGTAGCATCTTACGCACCGATCAGTACAGAAGAGGTAGGGTGGGCCGCATGGAGATCCAGCGGAAGGCGCCGATCGGCCGGCCCAGAGGCTTCGACGCCGACGAGGCCCTCGAACGTGCCATGCGGGTCTTCTGGGAGCAGGGCTACGAAGGCGCCAGCCTCACCGACCTGACCAACGCCATGGGCATCACCCGCACCAGTATGTACGCGGCCTTCGGCAACAAGGACGAGCTGTTCCGCAAGGCCCTGGAGCGCTACACCGAAGGCCCCGCCTCGTACGCGGACCGGGCCCTGCGGGAACCGACGGCCCGGCAGGTGGCCACCGCGTTCCTGGACGGCTCCGTCCGGGCCACCACCCGCCCGGGCCACCCCACCGGGTGCTTCGGCGTCCAGGGCTCCCTCGCCGCCGGCGACCCTGGACGCGACGCCCGCGACGCCCTCATCGCCTGGCGCAACGACGGCACCTCGCGCCTTCGCGACCGATTCCAGCGAGCCGTCGAGGAAGGCGACCTGCCTTCGGACGCCGACCCCGGACTGCTCGCCCGCTACCTCATGGCCGTAGCGAACGGCATCGCCGTCCAAGCCGCCAGCGGAGCCACTCGCGAGGACCTCCAGCAGGTGGCCGACATGGCCCTGCGCAGCTGGCCACCTGCCTGACGGCACTGACGGCACTGACGGCACTGACGACCGAGGCCGTCGGCGAAGGATCTGCGGAGCGGAAGCGGAGACCGCTCCTACCCGCGATGAATGCCACCTTGCCGCCTCACGCCGGTCGGCGTCCGATCGCCAGCAGATGGGAGCTTGCCGCCAGCAACTCCGGGTACGGCTCCGCCATGCGCGCCGCGACCAGCGCCGACTCGAACATCGGGGAGCCGATCTGGGATTCGCCGGTGTGCCGTTCGGTTGCGGCGAGCAGGGACCAGGCCGGGCCCTCGATGCCGTACACCTCGGCCTCGGCGAACCCGACAGCGGCGACTTCGTCGCGCAGCTGCTCGCCGCTGTGGAAGTACGCCGCGGTGAAGGCGTTCTTCCCGTCGTGGATCTGCGTGGCGAGGATGCCGCCGATGCTCTTCTGCATCGGTTCCCTGTACAGGTGCGCGAAGGCGGTGTGCTCGAACAGCGAGGCGTATCGGTTGATGCCGGCCGCCGCCAGGAGGCCGCCCGGCCTGAGCACGCGGCGGGCCTCGGCGAGGGCCTGGTCGCGGTCGGCGCGGTCGAGCAGGTGGTAGAGCGGACCCAGCATCAGCACGATGTCGTAGGAGGCGTCTTCGGCGGTGAGCCGGCGGGCGTCTCCCAGTTCTACGGTGGCTCCGGTCTGCTCCGCCTGCTCTATGTGGCGGGCGATCGGGTCGACGAGGTGCACGGTGTAGCCGTCCTCGACGAGCCACCGGGCGTGAGCGCCGGGGCCACCGCCGACGTCCAGGATCCGCGCGGGTGGCGCAGGGAGGTGGCGACGCAGCAACTCCTGCGTGCGTACCATCTCCAGGCGTCCGTCGGCCGTGGTGCTCAGCCGGTCCGCCTCGTCGACGGTGTCGGTGTAGAACCTCACGATCTCCGGCGCTACCTCAGGGCTCGTCATGCGGGCATTCTGGTGGCTTACCGGTGGACCAGTCCAGTGATCGGAAGCAAACCCATGCCGCTGCTGAAGTACGAGCAGATCGCCGAGGATCTGCGCACCCGGATCACGAACGACGAGTTCGGCCCCGGCGATCTGCTGCCCTCCGGCCGTGACTTGGCCGAGCAGTGGGGTGTGTCGCGAGCCACCGTCGTGAAGGCGTATGACGTATTGCGCAATGACGGCGTGGTCGTGGCTCGGCAGGGTGCCGGGTTCACCGTCGCCGAGACACCCGTCGCCCGGCCCGCCGGTGGACGACGCGCAGGTTCCGCTCGCGTGTCGGGTGGTGCTCCGTACCGGCGCCTCGGCGTTCCGGACCGCACGGTGCCTCCTCCGCGTGTCGTCGACGCCTTGGGGCTGGAGTCAGGCGCGGAGGCGCTCCGGAGGGTCCGGCTCCTCTTGCTCGACGACGGATCGCCGCACTCCTTGGTCACGGCCTGGTTCCCGCCTGCCATCGCGGACGCCGCGCCACGTCTGGCCATGAAGGGGCCGATAGCCGAAGGAACCACGCACTACGTGCGGCGCGAGACGGGCCGCTCTCCGGTGGAAGGCGTGGACATCACAACCGTGCGGCTGGCCACCGATGAGGAGGCCCGGCTGTTGGAGGTGGAACAGCCGACGGCGGTGGCCGTCTTGCTGCACGTCGCGCTCGACCAGGATCAGCAGCCCCTCGTGTGCGAAGAGGGCGTGACGGCGTCGCAGCTGTTCGAGCAGGTCGACAACTACCCGATGGGGTAGGAAAACTGACGCTTCGCTTGACTGGACCGGTCCACCGGTCCAGTCTCTTTTTTGGCACTGCGCAGGCCAGTTGCTGCGGGCTGTCATGCCTGGCAGCAGACAGGACGAACCCCGGCGACCGCTGTCACGGCCCCGGGGCGTGGCCCAACGCTGACAAGGAGCGTCGACAGTGAACATGATTCACGCGTTGCTGCGGTGGATGCTGGGAGTGTTCGCGCCCGGTAGCGGCAGACGGCGGGGCGGGTCCCAACTCACCGGACCAGCACCCGGGCACAGGCCCGAGGCACCCCATGCCGTGACGCCGCGGCTCCCGGTTCCGCGCTCCCCATACGGGCTGGACGTGCCGCTCGACGGTGGTGCTTCCGCGCTTGTCCGGCCGTACGTTCTCTTGGCCGACTTCGGCATCGTGCTTGACCGGCATCTGGTAGGCGCGGAGAGGGCGGCGTGATGGGTACGACCTCGAAGTGGATGCAGGTCGCTGAGGGCGGCATGGTCCTCCTGCCACGGTGCGGGTGCGTCTGCCACGGGCCGGTGGCGGGAGGGCGTGCGCGGTGAACGCCGGAACTTCGCCTGAGCCGGGCATGTCTCGGATGACCATCGAGACCTACCGGCTCACTCCGGACGGGAAACGCGTCGGCGTGACCCGGCGGCATACGATCACGGCCCCTCCGGACCCGGAACGACTCGCGGATGCGCTCGGTTGGCCTCCGTGCCGCTGCCCCCGGTGCCGGAGAGCTGGTGCCGCCCTGGTGATGCCGAGCCGCGTCGTGGCCGACGGAGTCGAAAAATGACCGCGCCCGCCACGGAGACCTCGCCCCTGTCGGCGGAATGCACGCTGGCCCAGCGTCCGGAATACGAGGCGCTGCATGGCGACTGCCGCCAGACCAAGGACATCCCGCTCCCCCGAACCACGGGCATCCTGCTCCAGCCCCGCTGCGGCTGCCCCTGCCACCCCTACTACAGCAGGCGCATCACACCCAAGGAGGGACACGCATGACAATTGCTCCCGAGGCACCCGCAACACCCGCACCCCTGACGTTCCTTGAGCTGGAGATCACCGGCCGGTGCCAGCTGTCGTGCTCGTCGCACTGCTACGCGGAAGCGGGACCAACGAAGGGCCACGGCACGATGACCGGCACCGACCTGGCGACGTGTCATCGACGAGGCCGCCGCGATGCGCGTGGAAACCGTGCAACCGTGGCTGGCTGCCCCGCGGCCCGGCGGACGGCTCGTGACCACCCTCGCCGGAACCGGGCTGATCGTCACTGCGGACAAGACCGAGGACGGCGGGGCCGTGGGGCGCGTCGAGCCCGACGCGGCCGGCTTCATGCGCACCCGCCACGGTGACGACTACGAGCGGCCGACTGATGGGCTGTGGGAGAAGGTGAAGCGGGCCGACGGTGAGCAGGTGAGCATCAGCCGGTATCCGCTGCTGTACGTGCCGGACTCGTGGGAGGTCATGTCGATGCTCGAACTCCTCGTGCCCGGCATCGACCACCGGACCGCAGTCGAAGGCGACGAACGAAGCGTGTGGATGCTGCACCCTGACGGCTCCTGGGCCCGCGCCACCGCGGCCGGGTTCCTCGACTCGCCGACGGTGCACCAGGGCGGCCCCCGCCGCCTGTGGGACGAGTTGGAGCGGATCCGTCACCGGCTCAACCGCGAGGGCGGATTGCCGGTGTACGGGGCGCGGGTCCGGATCACGCCGGACGGCACCCTCGCCCTCTCGCGGGGAGGGTGGTCGGTGACCGTGGCCTGACAGCCGAGACTCCCGAGGCCCTGCAGGGCCTCGGACGACCGTCGGACGGACGGGCTGAACTCGTCCGTCCGGCGGTCGGGTCGTCAGTCGGCGGTGCTTACGAGCGGGTCGCCCGGCGTCGCCGCGTGGCGATCACCATTCCCGCGCCGCCCGCCAGCAGCACTGCCGCGCCGATCGCGATCGGGCCGGTCGCGCTGCTGCCGCCGGTTTCCGCGAGGTCGTCGCCGCCGCCGTTCGGGGTGGTGGCCGGGGCGGTGGTGGACTCGGAGGCGGAGGGCGATGGGGTCGGGGAGTCGGTTGCGGGGGTCTCCGTCGCCGGAGGCGTGGTCTCCGGCGACGTCGGCGTCGCGGGCTCGGTGGACTCCGGGGTCGACGGGGTCGGGGTCGGGGTCGGCGTGGTCGGCGGCTCGGACGGGGCCGTCGTGCAGTCCTTCGTGCCGCCGTTCCAGGCCGCGATCAGCTTGTCCTTGATGACCGGGCGGTCCGGGCCCTTGGGCAGGTCGCCGTGCTCGAAGCCGTCACCCACGTCGGGGTCTTCGCCGTCGTACTTGACCGCGCCCCGGTAGAGGTCGATCTGCGCGAAGCAGCCGGCGTCCGGCACCGCGATGTCGAGGGAGTCGGTCTGCCCGGGCTTGACGGTCACCGTGTCGAAGTCGACGAAGACCTGCTCGCCGGAGGTGGCGAAGGTGGCGCCGTGGGCGAGGTAGGAGGCCAGGGAGGCGGTGCAGGTGGTGGCGTCGCCGGCGGTGCGGACCTTGACGTGGACCTTGCCGTCGTCGGTGGGCTTGAGGTTCTGGTCGTCGACCTTGACCGAGTCGTAGAAGCTCGTGCCGTCCAGGGAGAACTGGCAGCGGTCGGTTCCGGTCTCCGTGCCCGCGCCCGTGCCGGGCTGGTAGGCGCCGCCGGACTTCCATCCGTCACCGCCGGGCGTACCGGTGGCCCAGGCACCGGAGGCGGCGGCGACGGAGGCGGAACAAAGGACGAGCGCCGCGGCGCCCGTCCCCAGCAGGCGGCGCGCGGTGACACGTCTGACTATGGACATGCGGATCCCATCGGATGGTTTGTGAGGGGTGGTCACTGGACTCATTGGTCACATGCGCCACAGTGTCTGCACATCGTGGATCTCCGTGCGAGGGCTGTCAACCTGCGGATATACAGGGAGAGTTGCAAGGGCCATCACGATTCCGTCACACAGGGAATGAAGTCCTCCGGACGGCGTTCGAGTTCGCTTCTCCGGCTATGTGGACAAGTACCTGAGTGCCGTTCGACCACTGCCCCGAGGGAGACCGCGTGACCGAGCCCGTTCGTGAACGTCTCGACCTGTCCTCGAAGGATCCGAACTGGTGGCGGCAGGCCGTCGTCTACCAGGTCTACCCCCGCAGCTTCGCCGACGCCGACGGCGACGGGCTCGGGGACCTGCGCGGGATCACCCGGCGCCTCAACCACCTCGCCGCTCTCGGCGTCGACGCCCTGTGGCTCAGCCCCTTCTACCCCTCCGAACTCGCCGACGGCGGCTACGACGTCGCCGACTACCGGGACGTGGACCCGCGCCTGGGGACTCTCGACGACTTCGACGCCCTCGCCGCCGAGGCGCACCGCCTCGGCCTGAAGGTGATCGTCGACCTCGTCCCCAACCACACCTCCCACCAGCACGTGTGGTTCCGGGAAGCGCTCGCCGCCGGGCCCGGCTCCCCCGCCCGCGACCGCTACGTCTTCCGCGAGGGCCGCGGCCCGCACGGCGAACTCCCGCCCACCGACTGGCAGTCCGTCTTCGGCGGCAGCGCCTGGCAGCGGGTGCCGGACGGGCAGTGGTACCTGCACCTGTTCGCCCCTCAGCAGCCCGACCTGAACTGGGCGAACGAACAGGTCCGCGCCGACTTCCGCAGCACCCTGCGTTTCTGGTCCGACCGTGGGGTCGACGGCTTCCGCGTCGACGTGGCCCACGCCCTCGCCAAGGACCTGACCGAGCCGCTGCGCGACCTCGGCGCCCCGGAGCTCAGCGGCGAGGAGGCGCTCGGGGAGTTCCCGCCCGGCACCCACCCCTTCTACGACCGCGACGAGGTCCACGAGATCTACCGCGACTGGCGCAAGGTCCTCGACGCCTACCGCCCGCCCCGCATGGCTGTCGCCGAGGCCTGGGTACCGGGCGCCCGACGCGCGCTGTACGCCCGCCCGGACGAACTCGGCCAGGCCTTCAACTTCGAGTATCTGCAAGCGGGTTGGGACGCTCAGGAGCTGCGGCAGGTCATCGCCGGCTCGCTGGCGGACGCGCGGGCGGCGGGGGCGTCGGCCACCTGGGTCCTGTCCAACCATGACGTGATCAGGCACGCCTCCCGGCTGATGCTCCCGCCGGGGACCGACGAGAACGCCTGGCTCCTGACCGGCGGTCACGCGCCGCGGGTGGACGAGGCGGCGGGCCTGCGCCGGGCCCGGGCGGCCACTTTGCTGATGCTGGCGCTGCCCGGATCGTCGTACGTCTACCAGGGCGAGGAACTCGGCCTGCCCGAGGTCGCCGACCTGCCTGTCGAGGTGCTCCAGGACCCGATCTGGGAACAGACGGGACGCGTCCGCAAGGGCCGCGACGGATGCCGGGTGCCGCTGCCGTGGACGACGACGGGACCGTCGTACGGCTTCGGGACGGGCGGGGCCTGGCTGCCGCAGCCGGAGTGGTTCGCGCAGTACGCCGTCCAGGCCCAGGACGAGGTCGAGGGCTCGACCCTGGAGTTCTACCGCACTGCCCTGCGGCTGCGCCGCAAGCTCCAGGAGGGGGAGTCACTGGTCTGGGCGGACGACAGCCCGGCGGGGGTGCTGGACTTCGCCCGCACTGAGGGGTGGCGGTGTGTCACCAACCTCTCGGACACGGCCGTTGACCTGCCGCCGGGGGAAGTGCTGCTGAGCAGTGGGCCGTTGGAGGACGGACGGCTGGGCCCGGACACCACTGTCTGGATCGCATAGATGTGTCGGAGTCTGGATGGCGCGAGCCGTCGTCAAGCGACGATCGCCATCTCGTGCGGTGTCGTGTTCAGGCGCCGCCCGCCCTCCTCCGTGCACGTCACGATGTCCTCGATCCGGACGCCGAAGCGGTCCGGGAGGTAGACGCCGGGCTCGATGGAGAAGCACATGCCGGGCGCCAGGGGCCGCTGTTCGCCCGCCACCAGGTACGGCGGCTCGTGCGTGGTGACGCCGATGCCGTGGCCGGTGCGGTGCGCGAAGTACTCGCCGTAGCCCGCGTCCTCGATCACCGCGCGGGCCACCCGGTCGATCTCCTGGCAGGGCACGTCGGGATGGACGGCCTCGAAGGCCGCCTGCTGGGCGGCGCGGACGATCTCGTGGACCTGGCGCTCCTCGTCGGTCGGTTCGCCCACGTGGACCGTGCGGGTGGTGTCGGAGCCGTAGCCGTCCTTGAGGCCGCCGAAGTCCAGGACGACCATGTCGCCCACGGTGATGATCCGGTCGCCCGCCTCGTGGTGCGGGTTCGCGCCGTTCGGGCCGGAGCCCACGACCGTGAAGTCGACCTGGCTGTGGCCGTGCGCGAGCAACGACCGTGCCAGGTCGGCGGCCACGTCCCGCTCCCGGCGGCCGGCGAACCGTATGGAGAGGATCTCCTGGTACGCCGCGTCCGCCGCTGCCCCGGCCGCCGCGAGCCGTGCCACCTCGTGCGCGTCCTTGACCGCCCGCAGCATCGGCAGCGCGGTGGTCAGCGGCCGGTACGTGGTCAGCGGCAGCGCCTCCTGAAGGCCCAGCAGGTGCAGCGCCCAGGTCGCGTCGGAGACGCCGTAGTGGCCGTGGGGGCGGAGCAGGCCGGCCGCGGCGGCGTACGGGTCCTGGCCGTCCTGCCACGCGGACATCCGCAGGGCGCCCGCGCCCGGTGCCGCCTCCGCGTCCGGGAGTTCCAGCGCCGGGACCAGCAGGCGGGGCTCGGAGTCGGCGGTCAGGACGAGGAGGGTGAGGCGTTCGGTGCCGGCGGTGGGGCGGTAGCCGCACAGCCAGATCAGGTCGGGTCCGGGGGTGACCAGCAGCCCGGCGAGTCCCGCGGCGGCCGCCTCCCGGGCGGCGCGGTACATACGGGCCGCGTAGTCCTGCTCGGTGAAGGCCACCGGTGTCTCACTCATCGCCCTGCCTCGTCGTCGTCGCCGGGTGGTCCGCTGATCCGCTGACCTGTCCATTGGACGGGCGCGGGGGGTGCGGCGCTCGGACGGATACGGCCATTCGGGTGACGGCGTCCTGTGTCCGGATGTCGCCACCGCGCCCGGTCTCACCCGGACGGCCCCGCCCCGTGGCGGCGGTCCCCACCCCGCCCGATGGTCGAAGCAGACGAAAGAAGATGAAAGAAGACGAAAGCAGACGAAGCACCTGACGTCGGCGGACGGCGTACCGCGTCGCCCGCCCCGGAAGAAACGGGGTCCCGCCATGGCTCAGCAGCCGCATGCGACACCGCCGCCGAGCGGCGGAGGACAGCAGTCGGTGGGCGGTGAGCAGCAGGTGCCGGTCCGGGACGACACCTTCCGGCCGACCGGTCCGGCGTCCGGCATGGGCGGCGACTACGGCCACGCCCCGATGCCCCCTGAGACCGCCTGGGCCACGGGCGGGGTCGTCTTCGCCGGCGTACTGATGCTCGTGAACGGCGTCCTGGCGATCTTCCAGGGCATCTCCGCCCTCGCGGAGGACGACGTCTACGACAACATCGGCGACTACGTCTACAAGATCAACCTCACCGGCTGGGGCGTCATCCTGCTCGTCCTGGGTGCCGTGGCCGTCATCACCGGCGGGGGCATCCTGGGGGGCGCCGCCTGGGCCCGGATGACCGGCATCTTCCTGGCGTCGCTGAGCATGGTCGCCCAGTTCCTGTTCCTGCCGTACTTGCCGATCTGGTCGCTCATCATGATCGGGATCGACTTCTTCGTGATCTGGTCCCTCGCGGTGTACCGGCCTAACGCTTCAGCGCGCGGTACCGCTTCAGCAGGGCGCTGATCCTCGCCGGGTCCGCTCCGCCGTTCAGCTCGGTCAGCAGGTCGTCGGGACACAGCTCGTACAGGTCGCCCCACCAGCGGCGTCCTGTGTTGTCCCAGATGCGGTAGCCGCCGGGCACGCCTCTGGCCACGTAGCGTCGTCTGCTCATCCCCCCAGCGTGGCAGCGGGCCGGGACGCCGTCATGCGAGTTTCCCCGCCCCGCCCCGCCCCGCACCGGATCGCAACGCACCGCACTGGACCGCAACGCACCGCACCGCACCGCCGGCCCGCGGCCCTTGGACCTCGCCCGCTGCCACGAGGACCCCGTTGATCACACGTGTCCGAGACCGCCGCTGCCGAAGCCGCCGCTGGAGCCGGGCAGCCAGCGCTTCCGGCGCTGGTCCTTTCCGCGTCTGGTCCCGGAGGAGTGGAGCTGATACGGCATGAGCCGTTCCCGCTTGTCCTCGGGCATCGGGACTTCGTCCGGCTCACGCACCTCACGCATTTCGCGGACCGGGCCGGTATCGGGAAGACGCGGCTGCTCCTCGGGGCGAGGATGCGGCAGCTCCCGGTCCTGAACCCTCATGCCCAATCGCACGGCCCAGATCAAGGCGCCGGCGATGAAAAGGCCTCCACCAAAGGCGGCGAGCACGTTGAGCACGTCGCTCGACGCGGCCGCTAGTTCAAGCATCGCCGTACTCATGTTCCGATTATCGCCCATATGGGCGTTCGGTGTGTGGACTGGGTCACAGAATCACGGCTTGTTCGGTGTCGGCTTGTTCGGTGCCGGCTTGTTCCGTGCCGGCTTGTTCGGTGTCAGCGCCGCGAACGCCTCGTCCAGCAGGGCGACCAGGTCCAGGCGGCCCTCGGAGGCGGTCCAGTGGTCGAGGGCGACGTTCAGGCAGTCCAGGGCGGCGGCGGCCCGGACCGTGTGCCCCAGCGTCCCGGACCCGGGAGTAGCAGCGCGCTCGGCGAGTGCCTCGGCCAGGGCGGGGCGCCAGCTGTGCTGCTTCTCCAGGTGCCGGGCGGACAGTGCGGGGGTCTCGCGGACGAGCCGGGTCGTGGCCAGGGCGCCGGCCGGGTCCTCGTGGTAGCGCTGGATGACCGTGTCCATGGCCCGGCGCAGGGCCGTCCAGTCGTCCTCGTCGGCCGGGCGGGCGCGCAGCGCGTCGGCGACCCGGCGGTCGTGGCCGTCGAAGGCGGCGAGGACGGCGTCCTCCTTGGTGCCGAAGTAGCGCAGGAAGGTACTGCGGGACACCCCGGCGGCCGCCGCCAGGTCGTCCAGGGTGACCTTGTCGAACCCCTCGCGGCGGAACAACTCGAAGGCCACCCGGGCCAGTTCGGCCCGTACGGCGGCCCGGGCGATGCTCCTCGTGCGGGTGCGCGGGTACGTGCCCGCTGCCGCTCCGCGTGCTGCTGCTCCGGTCACGTCGCGATCGTAACGCTCTCCTCGGCCCTCCCTTGCGGCGATCGGCACTCAGTCGCTAGCGTGACACTCAGTTTCATATACGGATCTGAGTTGGCGAGAGGCACGCTCCCCATGACCGCTGTGCACGGATCGACCGTCGACATCCCCACCCCGGACGGCACCGCCGACGCCTACTTGGCCCACCCCGACGACGGCGCCCCGCATCCCGCCGTCCTCTTCTACATGGACGCCTTCGGACTGCGCCCGCACCTGAAGTCCATGGCGGACCGGCTGGCGTCGGCCGGCTACACGGTCCTGGTGTCCAACGTCTTCTACCGGCACGGCCGGGCGCCCGTGGTGGAGCTGCCCGAGTTCATCGACCCGGCCGAGCGGCCGGAGATCATCCAGAGCCTGGGCCCGGCCGCGCGGACCCTCACCCCCGTGGGCGCCATGCGGGACGCGGCCGGCTATCTCGACTGGCTGGCCGCCGCTCCGCTGACGACCGATGGCCCGGCAGGCGTCACCGGCTACTGCATGGGCGCGGGCCTCGCCCTGCGCACCGCCGGCACCCACCCCGACCGGGTCGCCGCCGCGGCCGGCTTCCACGGCGCCTACCTCGCGACCGAGGCACCGGACAGCCCGCACCTGCTGGCCGACCGCATCACCGCCGAGCTGTACTTCGGCCACGCCGACCAGGACTCCACCAACCCCGCCGAACACATCGACCGGCTCGACAAGGCCCTCACCGCGGCGGGCGTCCGCCACCGCACCGAGGTGTACGCGGGCGCCCACCACGGCTTCACCCAGGCGGACACCGCGATGTACGGCGCGGAGGCGACGGAACGCCACTGGGAGGCTCTGCTCGATCTGCTGAACAGGGCGCTGTAAGCGCTGCGAGGATGCCGGGGTGAACGATCAGACAGCGCGGGCCGCCGCCCGCCCCTCCGCACCGCCCCCGTCCGACCCCTCCGCACTGCGTCCGGTCGTGGACGCGGCCCGCTGTGCCATCGCCGGCCTCGTCCTCGCCGCCCTCGCCTGGACGGCCCGGGCGGTGTGGGAGATCCGGCTCGCCGCGGCCGGGCAGCCCGCGTCCGGACCGCCGGACCAGGGCGACGGCAGGCATCGTCAGCTGACCGCGCTGGAGGACGGCTACAACCTCGTCAGCTCCATGAGCGGGGCGGCCGCCGCGCTCTGCGCGATCATGTTCCTGCTGTGGCTGTCGCGCGTCCGGGAGAACGCCCGGGCCCTCTCGGGCGAACGGCCCCGCTACGCATGGATCTGGCTCTACGCGGGCTGGGTCCTGCCCATCGCCAACCTCTGGATACCGCGGGGCATCATCGCCGACATCCACCGGGCGAGCGCCCCGGGCCGGCGCCTGCCGCGCTCCGTGAACTGGTGGTGGGGCCTGTGGCTGGTCGGCATGCTGTCCGGCGTGGGCCTCATGTCCACCGACTCCAGGGACGAGATCATCGCCCGCGCCTACACGGACGTACCAGCGCTGCTCGCGTCCGACGCGGTGGTGGTGGGCGCGGCGGTGGCGGGCGTGCTCGTGGTCCGCGCGGTCACGGCGGCGCAGCGGGAGCGGATGGACGGGGTGTGAGCCATGGACAGGTGAACGGCAGGGCTTCCTCGGTCGCCCCTGGCCGGCGGGGCCGAGCTTTGCCTTTGCCAAGACTTTGGGGCGGTCGGCCCCGGATCAGCTTGCCTGTAGCAACCAACGGAAATCATCCTTGCCTAAGCAAAAGATAAAGGCCGCTGGAAGCGAAGGAAGTTCATGGCAACGTCCATACCGGCGGGCGCGCGGGCCCACGTCGACCATGCCGACCCCGGAGGGCACCCCTCCGACGGCGCCCCGATGAGCCACCGCCAGATCATGGAAGCGCTGACCGGCCTGCTGCTGGGCATGTTCGTCGCCATCCTGTCGTCGACGATCGTCTCCAACGCCCTGCCCCGGATCATCGGCGACCTCGGCGGCGGCCAGTCCGCCTACACCTGGGTCGTGACGGCGTCGCTGCTCACGATGACCGCCTCCGTCCCGCTGTGGGGCAAACTGGCGGACCTCTTCTCCAAGAAACTGCTGGTACAGCTCGCGCTGGTCCTCTTCGTGGGTGCCTCGGCGGTGGCGGGCATGTCCCAGAACCCCGGGATGCTCATCGCCTGCCGCGCGGTCCAGGGCATCGGCATGGGCGGCCTGACCTCGCTCGCCCAGATCATCCTCGCGGCGATGGTCCCGCCCCGCGAACGCGGCCGCTACAGCGGCTACCTCGGCGCCACCTTCGCCACCGCGATGGTCGCCGGACCGCTGATCGGCGGTGTCATCACCGACACCAGCTGGCTCGGCTGGCGCTGGATCTTCTACATAGGCGTGCCGTTCGCCGTCGTCGCCCTGATCGTGCTCCAGCGCACCCTGCGCCTGCCCGTCATCCGGCGCGAGGCGAAGGTCGACTGGGCCGGCGCCTTCTTCATCACCGCCGGAGTCTGTCTGCTCCTGCTCTGGGTGACCTTCGCGGGCGACAAGTACGACTGGCTGTCCTGGCAGACGTACGCGATGACCGGCGGCACGGCCGTCCTCCTCGTGGCCTTCCTCGTCACGGAGACCAGGGCGCGCGAACCGATCATCCCGCTGCGCCTGTTCCGCAACCGCACCATCGCCCTGACGTCCCTGGCCTCGCTCTTCGTCGGCGTCGCGATGTACGTCGCCATCATCTACTTCAGCCAGTACTTCCAGCTGGCCCGGGACAAGTCGCCGACCATGTCCGGCGTCATGACCCTCCCGATGATCCTCGGCCTGGCCGGCGCCTCCACGTTCTCCGGCCGGATCATCACCCGAACCGGCCGCTGGAAGGGCTGGCTGCTGGCCGGCGGCGCCCTGGTGACGGCGGGCCTCGGCCTGCTGGGCACCATCCGCTACGACACCGTGTACTGGCACGTCGGGATCTTCATGGCGCTGCTGGGCCTCGGCGTCGGCATGATGATGCAGAACCTGGTCCTGGCGACCCAGAACCAGGTGGAGGCCGCCGACCTGGGCGCCGCCAGCTCCACGGTCGCCTTCTCCCGCTCCCTGGGTGGCACCCTCGGCACCTCGGCACTGGGCGCGGTCCTCGCCCACCGCATCACCCACTACCTCAACGAGGGCCTGGCGGGCATCGACCCGAAGTACTCCGCCGCGCTCTCGGGGGGCTCCGGCGCCTCCGACAGCATCCCCGACGTCGACAGCCTCCCCGGCCCGCTGCGCACCGTCGTGGAGACCGCGTACGGCCACGGCATCGCCGACATCTTCCTGTTCGCGGCGCCCTTCGCGCTGATCTCGCTGGTCTTCTGCCTGTTCATCAAGGAGGTTCCGTTGCGGACGAAGGGGGGTGCGGGGGCGGCGACTGCGCCTGCGGCTGCGGCTGAGGTCACGAGCGCGCCTGCTCCGGCTCTGGCTCCGGCCCCCGTTCCCGTTCCCGTTCCCGTTCCGGAGGGGGCGTCCGGTGGTTCGGGTGGGGTCTCGGTGCGTGGGTTTGTGCGGGGTGCGGAGAGTGTGCCGGTGCCGCGGGCCGCGGTGACGTTGATCTCGCTGGGCGGGCGGCAGTTGGGCCGGTCGGTCGCGCAGGCGGACGGCTCGTATGCCGTGGATGCGCCGGGTGCGGGGTCGTATGTGCTGATCGCGTCCGCGGA
>NZ_JBFAIR010000061.1:0-44496 GCF_040654815.1 Streptomyces sp. NPDC050619
CAGCGCCGATGGTACTGCAGGGGGGACCCTGTGGGAGAGTAGGACGCCGCCGAACTCCTTTTAGAGCTCCGGCTCTTGGGCACTCAGCCCAAGAGCCGGAGCTTTTTTGCGTTGAGGTAAGGTCAGGGAGCATCGTTGGCACGTTTCCCACAGGAGGCTCCCGGGTGGAGGTACAGGAGACCCGCGTCCAGACGGACCGGGTCCTCACCATCCCCAACATCCTCAGCATGGCGCGGCTCGCCGGGGTGCCGCTCTTCCTGTGGCTGATCCTCAGGCCTGAGTTCGGCGGTCCCAAGAGTGACGGCTGGGCCCTTCTGGTGCTGGCCCTGAGTGGCATCAGCGACTATCTGGACGGCAAGCTCGCCCGGCGTTGGAACCAGATCAGCAGCCTTGGCCGGCTCCTCGACCCCGCGGCCGACCGGCTCTACATTCTTTCGACTTTGGTCGGCCTAACCTGGCGCGAGATTCTGCCAATCTGGTTGACCGCTGTACTGCTGGCGCGAGAGCTGGTTCTGCTGGTGATGGTGGGCATCCTCAGACGCCATGGCTATCCGCCGCCACAGGTGAACTTCCTGGGCAAGGCAGCGACCTTCAACTTGATGTACGCCTTCCCACTGCTCCTGCTCAGTGACGGAAGTGGATGGATCCCGTCACTCGCTGCTATTTTCGGATGGGCGTTCGCCGGATGGGGTACAACACTCTACTGGTGGGCAGGAGTTCTCTACGTGGTACAAGTCCGCCGCCTGGTCCGTGCGGACGCCATGACCGACTGAACTCGCCGACGGAAGCGGCCGTACTGGCCCGATGGCCCGCGGTGGAAAAGTGCGGGACAATCTGGACGGGTGAAGTCGGCTAGACCGTCGTCTCTTAGAGGAGGACGCTTCCGACATGAAGGCCGTCGTGATGGCCGGAGGCGAAGGCACACGCCTTCGCCCTATGACCTCAAGCATGCCCAAGCCGCTCCTGCCGGTGGCCAACCGGCCGATCATGGAGCACGTTCTGCGGCTGCTCAAAAGGCATGGGCTCAACGAGACCGTCGTCACCGTCCAGTTCCTGGCCTCATTGGTCAAGAACTACTTCGGTGATGGCGAGGAGCTCGGAATGGAGCTCACCTATGCCAATGAGGAGAAGCCACTCGGTACCGCCGGAAGCGTCAAGAACGCCGAAGAGGCGTTGAAGGACGATGCTTTCCTAGTCATTTCCGGTGATGCCCTGACCGACTTCGATCTCACCGAGCTCATCAACTTCCACAAGGAAAAAGGCGCCCTGGTCACCGTCTGCCTGACGCGTGTACCCAATCCGCTGGAATTCGGTATCACCATCGTGGACGAGGAAGGCAAGGTCGAGCGCTTCCTCGAGAAGCCGACCTGGGGCCAGGTTTTCTCGGACACCGTGAACACGGGCATCTATGTGATGGAGCCCGAGGTCTTCGACTATGTCGAGGCCGATGTGTCCGTCGACTGGTCCGGCGATGTGTTCCCTCAGCTGATGAAGGAGGGGAAGCCGGTCTACGGCTATATCGCGGAGGGTTACTGGGAGGACGTCGGCACGCATGAGAGCTATGTGAAGGCGCAGGCCGACGTTCTGGAGGGCAAGGTCGACGTCGATCTCGACGGGTTCGAGATCTCTCCGGGTGTATGGGTGGCCGAGGGCGCCGAGGTGCACCCCGATGCCGTGCTGCGTGGCCCTCTCTACATCGGGGACTACGCCAAGGTCGAGGCCGGGTCGGAAATCCGCGAGCACACTGTCATCGGCTCGAACGTCGTCGTGAAGAGCGGGGCCTTTCTGCACAAGGCCGTTGTGCACGACAACGTGTATGTGGGGCAGCACAGCAATCTGCGGGGCTGCGTCGTCGGAAAGAACACCGACATCATGCGTGCGGCCCGGATCGAGGACGGCGCGGTCATCGGGGACGAGTGCCTGATCGGCGAAGAATCGATCGTTCAGGGCAATGTGCGGGTCTACCCGTTCAAGACCATCGAGGCCGGCGCGTTCGTCAACACCTCGGTCATCTGGGAGTCCCGGGGCCAGGCGCATCTCTTCGGTGCCCGCGGGGTGTCCGGAATCCTGAACGTGGAGATCACTCCCGAGCTCGCCGTGCGTCTTGCCGGGGCCTATGCGACGACGCTCAAGAAGGGCTCCACCGTCACCACCGCTCGTGACCACTCCCGAGGCGCCCGTGCGCTCAAGCGGGCGGTCATCTCCGCGCTCCAGGCCAGCGCCATCGACGTACGGGACTTGGAGAACGTACCGCTGCCCGTCGCCCGGCAGCAGACCGCGCGGGGCAGTGCCGGCGGGATCATGATCCGGACCACGCCAGGGGTGCCGGATTCCGTGGACATCATGTTCTTCGACGGGAACGGAGCCGACCTTTCGCAGGCGAGCCAGCGGAAGCTGGACCGGGTGTTCGCGCGGCAGGAGTACCGGCGGGCGTTCCCGGGCGAGATAGGAGACCTGCACTTCCCGGCGAGTGTCTTCGATTCGTACACCGGATCGCTGCTGCGGAACATCGATATCACGGGCATTTCCGAGTCCGGGCTGAAGGTCGTCGTCGACGCGTCGAACGGGAGTGCCGGGCTTGTGTTGCCCAGCCTGCTCGGCAAGCTCGGGGTGGACTCGCTGACGATCAACCCTGGGCTCGACGAGTCCAGGCCCACGGAGTCGGCGGATACGCGGCGGTCGGGGTTGGTGCGGCTGGGAGAGATCGTGGCGTCCGCGCGGGCCGCGTTCGGGGTGCGGTTCGACCCCGTCGGTGAACGGCTGTCGCTGGTCGACGAGAAGGGGCGGATCGTCGAGGACGATCGCGCGCTGCTCGTCATGCTCGACCTGGTGGCCGCGGAGCGGCGCAGTGGCCGCGTCGCGCTGCCGGTGACCACCACGAGGATCGCCGAGCAGGTGGCCGCTTATCACGGCACGCAGGTCGAGTGGACGACTACCTCTCCCGACGATCTGACCCGGGTCGGGCGCGACGACTCGACGATCTTCGGCGGTGACGGCAAGGGCGGCTTCATCGTCCCCGAGTTCAGCAGTGTCTTCGACGGTACGGCGGCCTTCGTACGGCTGATCGGGCTGGTGGCGCGGACGCAGTTGACGCTCAGCCAGATCGACGCGCGGATTCCGCGGGCGCACGTCCTCAAGCGGGACCTGGCGACTCCCTGGGCCGTCAAGGGCCTTGTGATGAGGAGGGTCGTGGAAGCGGCCGGTGATCGCTTTGTCGACACGACCGACGGTGTGCGAGTCGTGGAGACCGACGGGCGCTGGGTGATGGTGCTGCCCGACCCGGCTGAGGCGGTCACCCATCTGTGGGCGGAAGGGCCGGACGACGCCTCCGCCCAGGCCCTGCTCGACGAATGGTCGGCGGTCGTGGACAGCGCCGGCCGCTGAAACACACCGCACGCGCGCGTGCCGGACATGTGTCCCCCAGGGGCCTGTCCGGCACGCCGGTGGGGCCATTCGGAGGTAGCTCGCGCGACGTGCGACGATGTGCGGCATGCCGCAGCAGCCCCCCGTTCGGAGCACCCCCACGCGCGCGTCGCGTCCGGACGCGTCCATGTCGCTGCTCACCAATGTCATGGACCACAGCCTCGACGAGGGGTACGCCGAGGCCGCCGCGCGCAAGAAGGCCGAGGGCACGGGTGGCATGCCCAAGACCCTCCGGGCGAAGCTCGGTCTCGCCGCCGGCCTGGTGCTCGCGGCGCTCGTCGTAACCGTCGGCGCGGCGCAGGCGCGGGTCGCGGCTCCTGTCGTCGCCAAGGAGCGCGAGGAGCTGATCGACCGCATCGACCGGGCGACCGAGGCGGCGGACAAACTGGAGGGCAGCGTCGACAAGCTGCGCGACGAGGTGAGCGCGCGACAGCGGGAGGCGCTCAAGGAGAGCGGCGACAGCGACCAGACGGAACTCGTGGGTATCCTGTCGGGCGCCACCGAAGTCCACGGCCCCGGTGTGAAACTGGTCGTGGACGACGCCAAGGAAGCGACCACGGGGGGCGACGGCGACCCGCGCGAGACCTCCGGGTTCTCCGACACCGGACGCGTGCGCGACCGTGACATGCAGCGCGTGGTCAACGGGTTGTGGGAATCGGGGGCTGAGGCGGTCTCCGTCAACGGGCAACGGCTGACGGCACTGTCGGCGATCAGGGCCGCGGGTGACGCGATACTGGTCGACAACAAGCCATTGGTCCCGCCGTATACGGTGCTTGCCGTGGGGGACGGCAAGCGGCTGAGCACCAGGTTCCAGAACAGCGCGGACGGGCTGTATCTGAATGCCCTCCAGGAGAACTACGGCATCCGGACCGGTATCTCCGTGGAGGACGACCTCCGGCTGCCCGCCGCACCGAGTGTGATCGTACGAACAGCACAGCCGCAAACCGAGAAGGGCACATCGTGATCGCCGTACTGGGCCTCGTCGTGGGAGTCGTGGCCGGACTGTTGGTTCGGCCCGAGGTTCCGGCGGTCGTCGAGCCTTATCTGCCGATCGCCGTCGTGGCGGCACTCGACGCCGTGTTCGGAGGGCTGCGAGCCATGCTCGACGGCATCTTCGACGACAAGGTCTTCGTCGTGTCGTTCCTGTCCAACGTGGTGGTGGCCGCGCTGATCGTGTTCCTGGGCGACAAGTTGGGCGTGGGGGCCCAGTTGTCCACCGGTGTCGTCGTCGTCCTCGGCATCCGTATCTTCTCCAACGCCGCGGCGATCCGCCGACATGTGTTCCGGGCGTGAGGCCGATGAGCAACCAGGACGAATCGCCCGACAACAGGCTGCGCAAGAAGCTGCCCGACGAAGTGGCCGCCGGGGCCGCGCCCTCGGCCGGGGACGCCCCCGAGGAGCCGCAGCTGACCGGCCGCCGGCGGCTGGTGCAGGGCTTGTGGCCGCCGCGCGTCACCCGGGCTCAACTCATCGTCGCCATGCTGCTGTTCGGCCTGGGTTTCGGTCTGGCCGTCCAGGTGGCGTCGAACAGCGACAGCGACAGCGCGCTGCGGGGCGCGCGCCAGGAAGATCTAGTTCGCATCCTCGATGAACTGGACGACCGTACCCAGCGTCTTGAAGACGAGAAGCAGGGGCTCGAGAAGCAGCGTGACGAGCTGGAGAACAGCTCCGACCAGGCCGAAGAGGCCCGCAAGCAGACGGTCGAGAAGGAGAAGCAGCTGGGGATCCTGGCGGGCACGGTGGCCGCGCAGGGGCCCGGCATCACCATGACCATCGACGACACGGAGGGGGCGGTGAAGGCGGACATGCTGCTCGACGCGGTCCAGGAGTTGCGCGCGGCCGGTGCGGAGGCGATCCAGGTGAACGGCGTGCGGGTTGTCGCCGGTACCTTCCTGACGGACTCCGACAACGGCGTGAGCGTCGACGGGAACAAGATCAACGCGCCCTATCGTTTCAAGGTCATCGGCAAGCCGCAGGACCTCGAGCCGGCGCTCAACATCCCTGGAGGCGTGGTGCAGACTCTTGAGAAGGAGCAGGCCACCGCGACCGTCGAGCGGTCGGGCAAGATCGTCGTGGATGCCTTGCGAGCGGCGAAGCGGCCTGACTACGCTCGGTCGTCCTCCCAGTGAACCCCGGGTGCATGGGGGACGTCCGGCCAGGGCATGAGGTTGCGGGGGGTCGGCGCACCGAATGGGTGGTGCGTGGTGGAAACTGTCAGGTGGATACGGACGTTGTGAGGATGTCCGGGTCGGCCGGTGTGTTCAATCAGGGTTCGTCCTGCCCCACGGGCGGGTCTGTTTCGGTCAAGGGGAATCGCCCGTGAAGTTGTTTGCGAAGTTGTTCGGCAAGAGCGCGAAAGAGGGCAGCGACAACGCGACTGCTCGTCATCGCGCACAGCCTGACGCAGAGGGTCAGCGCCCGCTGTTCCGGGACCAGGTCGGTGGTCCGGGCGGTGACATTTCCGGAGGTCGGGGCGCGCCGTCGGTTGACCCTGGCCAGTCCGGAGGCATAGGTTTCGGCCAACCGTCAACCTCAAGTACGGGTGGAGGGTTTCCCGCCGACCCGTACGCGTCCAATGCCCCGGCGGGGCAGCCGCGGCAGGAGGATCCGTCCATGTCGGCCCTGGTCTGTACGAGGTGCGGTAACCGCAACGCGGAGAACAGCCGCTTCTGCTCCAACTGTGGCGCGCCGCTGCGGGCAGGGGCCACGCCCGAGCGCCCGTCCGAAACGACGTCCACGATCTCCATCTCCGGACTCGAGGCCTACGACGCCGAGGCCACGGGCCAGACGCCGATGCCCATGCTCTCCCCGGAGGCACAGGCGGCCGTCGACGCGCTGCCGCTCGGCTCGGCGCTCCTGGTGGTGCGCCGCGGGCCGAACTCGGGCAGCCGCTTCCTGCTGGACGGCGAGCTGACCACAGCCGGGCGTCATCCGCAGAGCGACATCTTCCTGGACGACGTGACGGTGTCCCGGCGGCATGTGGAGTTCCGCCGCGCTCCGGACGGCTCGTTCACGGTGGCGGACGTGGGCAGCCTGAACGGAACGTACGTCAACCGCGAGCGCATCGACCAGGTCGCCCTGTCGAACGGTGACGAGGTGCAGATCGGCAAGTATCGGCTGGTGTTCTACGCGAGCCAGCGGGGCTACTGACCCTCCAGGGGAAGGTCCATGCTTCAAACACCGAGCGGCGGTGCCCCGCACGGCACCGCCGCCGCGGACAGTGGGCTGATGAGCATCGGCGCGGTGCTGAACGTGCTGCGCGACGAGTTCCCCGAGGTCACCATCTCCAAGATCCGTTTCCTGGAGTCGGAGGGCCTCATCGACCCGCAGCGGACTCCTTCGGGGTATCGCAAGTTCAGCACGGACGATGTCGAGCGCCTCGGCCATGTCCTGAGGATGCAGCGGGACCACTATCTGCCCCTCAAGGTGATTCGCGAGCACCTGGACGCCATGGAACGGGGCGAGGCCTTGCCGCTGCCCGTCATGGGCCGTCAGCGGGACGGCGAGTCCGGGCCGGAGACGGCCGAGGCGCCCACCGCGGCCCGGATCGGGCGGGCCGAGCTGCTGGCCGCCGCCGAGATCGGCGAGCAGGAACTTCAGGAGTGGGAGTCGTACGGGCTCATCACCCCGCTGCCCGACGGGGCGTACGACGCGGAGGCGGCCACGGTGGCCTCGCTCATCGCCGAACTGGGGCGGTTCGGGATCGAGCCGCGGCACCTGCGGGTGATGAAGGCCGCCGCCGACCGCGAGGCCGGGCTCGTGGACCAGGTCGTGGCCCCGCTGAAGCGCCACCGCAACCCGCAGACCAGGGCGCATGCCGAAGCCCGTACGAAGGAACTGGCCGGGCTCACGGTGAAACTGCACGCGGCGCTGGTGCAGACCGCTCTGGGTGTGCGGCTGCCCTGAGACGGGCGGGTGTGCGGAGGCCGGATCGGCCACCCGTTTCCTGCCCGACTACCCAAACGTCCCGGGCACGGCCTAGGGTTGCTGTGTGAACGAGCTCGATGTCGTAGGTGTCCGGGTCGAAATGCCCTCCAACCAACCGATCGTGCTCCTGCGTGAAGTGGGAGGCGACCGCTACCTCCCCATCTGGATCGGGCCTGGGGAGGCTACGGCGATCGCTTTCGCGCAGCAGGGCATGGCCCCCGCCCGACCGCTGACCCACGACCTGTTCAAGGACGTGCTGGAGGCCGTCGGCCAGGAGCTCACCGAAGTGCGCATCACCGACCTGCGTGAGGGCGTCTTCTACGCGGAGCTGGTGTTCGCCAGCGGGGTGGAGGTCAGTGCCCGACCGTCCGACGCCATAGCGCTGGCCCTGCGCACCGGAACGCCGATCTACGGCAGTGATGGCGTGCTCGATGACGCGGGCATCGCGATTCCCGACGAGCAGGAGGACGAGGTGGAGAAGTTCCGCGAGTTCCTCGACCAGATCTCCCCCGAGGACTTCGGCACCAGCAGCCAGTGAGGCAAAGGGCGTCCCGGCGGAGGAGAAATCCCGGCCGGGCGGCCCCAGACGCGTCCGGTGACGCCTCAAATGCAGGCATTTGCCGGCGGCGCGTGAGAGCGTCCTGCGGCCCGCTCCGAGAGCATTCGGCTAGCCTTTCCCCGCGGTGGGGCACGGGAAACCACTCCTAGGGTGATTATCACTCGGCGTGCCGAGTGTGGCGATCGTTGACGCACCCCTGGTGACTGCCTACCGTCGAGAAGGCAGGTCAAGGACGGAGGTCGGCGTGAGAAGCAGCGGCGACGGTACGGCTGGGGGTGCCCCTGGACGCAGTCCCGGGGCGAGCGGTCCGTACCCGCTTCACGGCAGCGCGGCCGATCACGCTCCGCAGCGACCGGCGGCCGTGCCGAGCAGCGGAGGGGCGACGTCCATGGCGTCCGAGCAGATCGGCTATCGCGGCCCGACGGCCTGTGCGGCCGCCGGCATCACCTACCGACAACTGGACTACTGGGCCCGCACCGGGCTTGTCGAGCCGAGTGTGCGGGCCGCCTACGGGTCGGGGACGCAGCGTCTGTACAGCTTCCGGGACGTCGTCGTCCTGAAGGTCGTCAAGCGTTTCCTGGACACCGGTGTGTCGTTGCAGAACATCCGCACCGCGGTCCAGCACCTGCGCGAGCGCGGTTTCCGCGACCTGGAGCGCATGACGCTGATGAGTGACGGCGCCACGGTCTACGAGTGCACCTCGCCCGACGAGGTCCACGCGCTGCTCCAGGGCGGCCAGGGCATCTTCGGGATCGCTGTCGGTGTGGTGTGGCGGGATGTCGAGAGCGCGCTCTCGCAGCTGCACGGGGAGCGGGTCGACACCGGGGAGACCCTCATTGGGCAGAACCCCGCGGACGAGCTGGCGCGGCGGCGCAACCGGGCCGTCTGACAGCCGCCACAGCCCTTCGGGCATCCGCATTGTCAGTGGCGTAGGGCAGCATCGGACATGTGAGAAGTGCGCCCACGATCCTGCATCTCGACATGGATGCCTTCTTCGCCTCGGCGGAGCAGGCGTCCAAGCCGAGCCTGCGTGGGAAGGCGGTCATCGTGGGCGGTCTCGGGCCGCGCGGAGTGGTCGCCACCTGCTCGTACGAGGCGCGGGTCTTCGGAGTGCACTCGGCGATGCCCATGGCCCAGGCCCGGCGGCTCGCGCCGAACGCGGCGTACCTGGTGCCGCGCTTCGGGTTCTACCGTGTGATCAGCGACCAGGTGATGGCGCTGCTGCGGGCGCTGTCGCCGCTGGTGGAGCCGCTGAGCCTGGACGAGGCGTTCGTGGACCTGGAGGCCGGGGGAGCGGCCTGGGACGAGAGCTCGGCGCGGCTGGCGGGCGGGAAGCTGCGTGCCGACATACGGGCGGTCACCGGGCTGACCGGGTCGGTGGGCCTCGCCGCCTCCAAGATGCTCGCGAAGATCGCCTCGGAGCAGGCCAAGCCGGACGGACTGGTGGTGATCGAGCCGGGCACCGAACGGGCCATGCTCGCCCCCATGTCGGTACGGACGCTGCCGGGGGTCGGACCGGCGACGGGCGACCATCTGCGGCGGGCCGGGATCACCACGGTCGACGAGATCGCCGAGGCGGGCGAGGACGAGCTCGTACGGCTGCTCGGGAAGGCCCACGGGCACGCGCTGTACGCCATGGCGCTGGCGCACGACGAGCGGCCTGTGGTGGCCGAGCGGGAGACGAAGTCGGTGTCGGTCGAGGACACGTACGACGTGGACATCCATGACCGGGTCCGGGTCGGACTGGAGGTGCAGCGCCTGGCCGACCGGTGTGTGCGGCGGCTGCGCGGAGCCGGGCTCTCCGGGCGGACCATCGTGCTGAAGGTGCGCAGGTACGACTTCTCGACGCTGACCCGCTCCGAGACCCTGCGCGGGCCCACGGACGACCCGGGGGTGGTACGGGAAGCGGCGGCGCGGCTGCTGGACTCGGTGGACACGACGGGTGGGGTGCGGCTGCTGGGGGTGGGCGTCAGCGGGCTCGCCGACTACACGCAGGAGGATCTGTTCGCACAGGCGGCGGAGGAGCGGGCGGAACTTCCGGTTCCGGTGGAGGAGGGCGAGGGCGAGGCGGTCGAGGAACCGCAGGCGCCCGTGGAACGGCGGTGGGCGTCGGGGCACGATGTGCGGCATGCCGAGCATGGGCACGGATGGGTGCAGGGCAGTGGGCTCGGGAGGGTCACCGTGCGGTTCGAGACGCCCTATTCGGAGCCCGGGCGAGTGCGGACCTTTCGGATCGACGATCCTGATCTGGAGCCGGCGGAGCCGTTGCCGTTGGTGCTGCGAAGACCCGCCGAGACCGACGAGATCGCCGAGGACGACGACGCCGATGACGCCGGGGAGGCGCCGGATCAGGTGTCCTCCGTGCCCGCCAGTTTGCCGAAGTCGTGGTCCGGGAGCGAGGGAGGAGCGGCCACGTCCAGCCCGTAGTGGTGGTAGAGCTGGAGTTCCTGTTCCGGGGAGAGATGGCGGCCGACGCCGAAGTCGGGGGCGTCCTTGATCAGGGCGCGGTCGAAGGGGATGTGCAGGCTGCCCTCGACGAGTTCGCTGGGCTCCAGGGGGACGAAGGCGTCCCTGCTGAACAGGCCGGTCCGTATGGCTGCCCACTCCGGCAGACCGGTCGCGTCGTCGAGGTAGACCTCGTCGATGGTGCCGATCTTGGTGCCGCTGCGGTCGAAAGCCTTGCGGCCGATCAGGTTGCGCGGATCGATGTCGGTCTGCACGGGCCCTCCACTTGGTCGCAACGCATCCGTAAGCACTACGAAAGAGCACATTCGGGGAGGCGGCCACTCGAACGTTCGGGCGTTGCCCTCGCTGGTAGGCTGGCGAGCGGCTGCTGACCCTGTGCGGGAGAGTCCTCCAGACACCATCGGAGGCGCCGAAGGAGCAAATCCTCCCCGGAATCTCTCAGGCCCACGTACCGCACGGACGAGGTCACTCTGGAAAGCAGGGCGGATGCCGACGGCGTCGACGGCTTCCGCTCTCACCGACGGTGAAAGCCGGGACACCTCGGGTGGCCCGGTGAAGCTCTCAGGTTGAGATGACAGAGGGGGAGGCCGTCCGGGTACCCGCGCCGTGGTGCCCCTCGAAGGTCGTGTCAGACCAGGAGGCCTCCGCAATGACAGCCCAACGAATTCCGCTTTCCGAGCTCGAACAGGGAATCCCGTTCGAGCAGCGCCACATCGGTCCCGACCACGAGGCCCGGGCCAAGATGCTCGCGCAGGTCGGCTACGGCTCGCTCGACGAGCTCACCGCCGCCGCGGTGCCGGACGTGATCAAGAACGCCGACGCGCTGGACCTGCCGGGCGCGCGCACCGAGGCCGAGGTGCTGGCCGAGCTGAGGTCGCTGGCGGACCGCAACCAGGTTCTCGACTCCATGATCGGGCTCGGCTACTACGGGACCTTCACCCCGCCGGTCATCCTGCGCAACGTCATGGAGAACCCGGCCTGGTACACGGCCTACACGCCGTACCAGCCAGAGATCTCGCAGGGGCGGCTCGAGGCGCTGCTGAACTTCCAGACCATGGTCGCCGACCTGACCGGTCTGCCGACCTCCGGTGCCTCGCTGCTCGACGAGGGCACGGCCGCCGCCGAGGCCGTGGCGCTGTCGCGGCGCATGGGCAAGAACAAGAAGGGCCTCTTCCTGGTCGACGCGGACACGCTGCCGCAGACCATCGCCGTGATCGAGACCCGGGCCGAGCCGGCCGGTGTGGACGTCGTGGTGGCCGACCTCAGTGACGGCATTCCGGCCGAGATCGCCGCGCGTGAGATCAACGGCGTGCTCCTGCAGTACCCGGGCGCCTCCGGTGCCGTACGCGACCTCAAGCCGGTCATCGACCAGGCCCACGAACTCGGCGCCCTCGTCACCGTCGCCGCGGACCTGCTCGCGCTCACGCTGCTGACGTCACCCGGGGAGCTCGGCGCCGACATCGCGGTCGGGACGACGCAGCGGTTCGGTGTGCCGATGGGGTTCGGCGGGCCGCACGCCGGCTACATGGCCGTGCACGAGAAGTTCGCGCGCAGCCTGCCCGGGCGGCTCGTCGGTGTGTCCGTGGACGCCGACGGGCACCAGGCCTACCGGCTCGCCCTGCAGACGCGCGAGCAGCACATCCGCCGCGAGAAGGCGACCAGCAACATCTGCACCGCCCAGGTGCTGCTCGCCGTGATGGCCGGCATGTACGCCGTCTACCACGGGCCCGAGGGCCTGCGGACGATCGCGCGGCGCACCCACCGGTACGCCACGATCCTCGCCGCGGGGCTGACGGCCGGCGGTGTCGAGGTCGTGCACGGCTCCTACTTCGACACGCTGACCGCGCGGGTCCCGGGCCGGGCGGCCGCGGTGGTCGCCGCCGCGCGCGACAACGGCGTCAACCTGCGTCTCGTGGACGCCGATCAGGTGTCGGTGGCCTGCGACGAGACCACCGCACGGGCCCAACTGGACGCCGTATGGGCCGCCTTCGGGGTCGAGGGCGACATCGAGGCGCTCGACGCGGCCACCGAGGAAGCCCTTCCGGAGGCGCGACTGCGGACCGACGACGTGCTCACGCACCCCGTCTTCCATCAGCACCGCTCCGAGACCGCCATGCTGCGCTACCTGCGCAGGCTCGCCGACCGCGACTACGCGCTCGACCGCGGCATGATCCCGCTGGGCTCCTGCACCATGAAGCTCAACGGGACCACGGAGATGGAGCCGGTCACCTGGCCCGAGTTCGGGCAGATGCACCCCTTCGCGCCCGCCGAGCAGGCGCAGGGCTACCTCACGCTCATCGGGGAGCTGGAGGAGCAGCTCGCCGAGGTCACCGGGTACGACAAGGTGTCGCTTCAGCCCAACGCCGGTTCGCAGGGCGAGCTGGCCGGGCTGCTCACCGTACGCGGATACCACCGCGCCAACGGTGACGAGCAGCGCACGGTGTGCCTGATCCCCTCCTCGGCGCACGGCACCAACGCCGCCAGCGCCGTCATGGCCGGGATGAAGGTCGTCGTCGTGAAGACCGCCGAGGACGGCGAGATCGACATCGAGGACCTGCGGGCGAAGATCGAGCAGTACCGCGACGAGCTGTCGGTGTTGATGATCACGTACCCGTCGACGCACGGTGTGTTCGAGGAGCACGTCGCGGACATCTGCGCGCAGGTGCACGAGGCGGGCGGGCAGGTGTACGTCGACGGCGCCAACCTCAACGCCCTGGTGGGGCTGGCCAAGCCGGGGCACTTCGGCGGTGACGTCTCGCACCTGAACCTGCACAAGACCTTCTGCATCCCGCACGGCGGCGGCGGTCCGGGCGTCGGCCCGGTCGGTGTGCGCGCGCATCTGGCGCCGTATCTGCCGAATCACCCGCTCCAGCCCGCCGCCGGCCCCGAGACGGGCGTCGGGCCGATCTCGGCCGCGCCCTGGGGGTCCGCGGGGATCCTGCCGATCTCGTGGGCGTACGTCCGGCTCATGGGCGGCGAGGGGCTCAAGCGGGCCACGCAGGTGGCGGTGCTCTCCGCCAACTACATCGCCAAGCGGCTGGAGCCGCACTACCCGGTGCTCTACACCGGGCCGGGCGGGCTCGTCGCGCACGAGTGCATCATCGACCTGCGGCCGCTGACCAAGGCGACCGGTGTCAGTGTCGACGACGTGGCCAAGCGGCTCATCGACTACGGGTTCCACGCGCCGACGATGTCGTTCCCCGTGCCCGGGACGCTCATGATCGAGCCGACGGAGTCCGAGGACCTGATCGAACTCGACCGGTTCTGCGAGGCGATGATCGCCATTCGGAGGGAGATCGAGAAGGTCGGCTCGGGCGAGTGGCCCGCGGACGACAACCCGCTGCGGAACGCCCCGCACACCGCCGCCACGCTGGGCGGGGAGTGGGAGCACGCGTACACGCGCGAGGAGGCCGTCTTCCCGGCCGGGGTCTCGGCCGCGGACAAGTACTGGCCGCCGGTGCGCCGTATCGACCAGGCCTTCGGCGACCGGAACCTGGTGTGCTCCTGCCCGCCGCTGGACGCGTACGAGGACTGAGACGTAGTACGTGGTGTGGGCTCCGTCCGGCTGTTCGTCGGGCGGGGCCCTTGTGCGTTACGGGGTCCCTAGGGCGACCTCCGTCGACTTGATCAGGGCGACGACCGGGGTGCCGGAGGCCAGGGCGAGTTCCGTGACGGCGTCCCTGGTGATCACCGCGGTCAGGTCGCCGCCCTCGACGGCGACCTTGACGGAGGCCATGGCACCGCCCGTCGCGATGTCGCGGACCGTGCCGGGCAGTTGATTGCGGATGGACAGGCCCTCGACCGGGGCGGTGGCGAGGGAGACCTCGGTCGACTTCACCAGGGCGCGTACGGCCGATCCCGCGGCGAGGCCCAGTTCCTGGGCGGCTTCCAGAGTGATCGCCGCGGTGAGGTCCTGGCCGCCGGTGAGGCTGACCTTGACGGTGGCCATCACCTCGCCCGGGGTGATGGTCGTGACGGTGCCGGCGAGCTGGTTGCGGATGCTCAGGCTCATGGGGAAGGCCTCGCGAAGGGCAGAAGGTGGGGGCGCCGTGGGGCGCCTGGGGGGAACTCCACCGTAGCCGCAGGAGGGTCTTATGCCGGGTACACGTGCGTTTGCGTCGCTTTGACCGTTGCCCAGATCGGCGCGCCGGGGTGCAGGTCGAGTTCGGCCGCGGCGACCGTGGTGAGGTCGGCGGCCAGGGGGAGTTCGCCGGTGAGGTCCGCGCGGATCTGGTCGCCGTGGGTCTCCAGGCCGGCCACTTCGCAGCGCCAGACGTTGCGGGCGCTGGAACCGGTGGGCCGGTCGCGGTAGAGGGTCACGGCGCTCGGCGGGAAGGCGACGAAGACCGGTCCGGTGAGGTTCTCCGTGGTGGTGATGGCGCTGTCGGTGTCGAGCCGGACGGTGTGGCCGTCGGCCCGTCCCCGGTAGAGGTTCAGGCCGACCAGTTGGGCGATGTAGTCGGTGCGGGGGTGGCGGGCGATGTCGGCGGGCGTGCCCTCCTGGACGACCCCGCCGTGCTCGACGACGACCAGCCGGTCGGCCAGCACCATGGCGTCCAGCGGGTCGTGCGTGACCAGGACGGCGACGGCCTCGAACTCGGCCAGGTGGCGCCGGAGTTGGGCTCGCACCTCCAGTCGGGTGCGGGCGTCCAGGGCGGCGAGCGGCTCGTCGAGGAGGAGCAGACGGGGGTGGGTGGCCAGGGCGCGGGCGAGGGCGACGCGCTGGGCCTGGCCGCCGGAGAGCCGGCGGGGCTTGGCGCTCGCGTGCTCGGCGAGCCCCATGCGGTCCAGCCAGACCGCGGCCTGCGCGCGGGCCTCCGCCTTGGTCGCGCCGTGGCAGCGCGGGCCGAAGGCCACGTTGTCGAGGGCGGAGAGGTGCGGGAAGAGCAGGTAGTCCTGGAAGACGACGCCGACCGGGCGGGACTCGGGCGGCGTACGGTCCAACGCGGCGCCGTCCAGCCGCAGATGGCCGCCCGTGAGCGGGGCGAGACCGGCGAGGGCGCGCAGGGCGGTGGTCTTGCCGGCACCGTTCGGGCCGAGCAGGGCGACGACGTCACCGGGGGCGGCGGTCAGTGTGACGTCGAGGCGGAAGGTGCCGCGGTCGACGACGAGGCGGGCGTCCAGGCCCGCGTCGCGCGTGTCCTCGGTGACGAGGTCGGCTGTGGTGGCGTCGGTCATGAGGGGGCGTCCGGATCCGTCCAGGAAGGGGTCCTGAGGCCCTTCAGGGGGCTGTGGTGGCCGAGCGGCGTCATGAGGGTGTCATCCAGCGGTCCCGCAGGCCCGCCAGGACCGCGATCGACACGGCCAGCAGGACCAGGCTGAGGGCGATCGCCGCGGCCGGGTCGTTCTGAAGGGCCAGGTAGACCGCGAGGGGCATGGTCTGCGTACGGCCGGGGAAGTTGCCCGCGAAGGTGATCGTGGCCCCGAACTCGCCGAGGGCTCGTGCCCAGGCCAGTACGGAGCCCGCCGCGATGCCCGGCGCGATCAGGGGCAGCGTGACCCGGCGGAACGCGGTGAAGCGGGAGGCGCCCAGGGTGGTGGCCGCCTCCTCGTAACGCGGGTCGGCCGCACGGAGGGTGCCCTCCACGCTGATGACGAGGAACGGCATCGCCACGAACGTCTCCGCGAGCACGACGCCCGTCGTGGTGAAGGGGAGCGTGATCCCGAACCAGGAGTCCAGCCACTGCCCGACGATGCCGTTGCGGCCGAGGGCCAGCAGCAGGGCCACACCGCCGACCACCGGGGGCAGGACGAGCGGCAGGGTCACCAGGGCGCGGACCAGGCCGCGGCCGGGGAAGTCGGTGCGGGCCAGCAGCCAGGCCAGCGGCACGCCGACGACCAGGCTCAACGCGGTCGCCGCGGTGGCGCACACCAACGACAGGCGGAGCGCCTCCCAGACCTCGGCGCTGGTCAGCTGCTCCGGGAGAGCGCGCCATGGGGCTCGTACGAGCAGGGCGATCAGGGGGAGGAGCAGGAAGGCCAGGCCTGCGAGGGCGGGGACCAGGAGGGGCAGCGGCACCCCTCGGCCGCCGCCCGCCCGGACCCGCCGACGCGGGGGCCCGCCGGACAGGGCGACGGTGTCGGTCTTGCCGGCCTCGGTCACGGCTTGAGGAACCCGGCTTCGGTCAGGGCCTTCTGGCCCTCGGCGGACTTCACCAGCGCGATGAACGCCTTCGCCGTGGCCGGGTTGGGCGCGTTCTTGAGGAGGGCGATCGGGTAGTCGTTGATGGCCTTGGCCGACTCGGGGAAGTCCACGCCCTCCACCTTGTCGCCCGCCGCCTTCACGTCGGTCTTGTAGACGACGGCGGCGTCGGCCTCTTTCAGTTCGACCTTCGTCAGTGCGCTCTTGACGTCCTGCTCGTACGAGACCGGCGTGAGCTTGAGATTGCCGGCCTCCAGCGCGGTCTGGGCGGCGGAGCCGCACGGCACCGTCTTGTCGCACAGGACGACCTTCAGGCCCGACTTGGTGAGGTCCTTGAGGGAGGAGACCTTGTCGGGGTTGCCCGGCAGTGTGGCGATCTCCAGTTGGTTGCGGGCGAAGGTGGTGGGCGCGTCGGCCGTGTCTTTCTGGTCCGTCACGGTCGCCATCGTCTTGGGGCTCGCGGCGGCGAAGACGTCGGCAGGGGCGCCGCCGGTGATGCTCGCGGCGAGGGTGTCGCTGCCGCCGAAGCTGAAGGTGACCTTCGTGCCGGGGTGCTCTTTCTCGAATTCCTTGCCCAGGGCCGTGAAGCTCTCCTGGAGCGAGGCGGCGGCGAAGACCGTCACCGTGCCGGACAACTCGGACGACGAGGACGACGAGGACGCCGAGGACGCCGACTGTGCCGAGGAGGAGCAGGCGGTCAGGGCCAGCAGTGCGGCGACTCCTGCGCCGGCCGTCTGGAGGGTCCGGTGGGTCTGGTGGGTCTGGTGGGTCCGGTGGGGTCGGCGGCTCCGGCGCGCGGAACGGGGCATCACGGGTCCACTCCCTCTGACGTATCGAGCTCTGACGCATCGGGAAGAGGCCGGCGGGCCTTCTCCGATGCGTCGATCATACTTCCGCATATGCGAGGCATAAGGGCCCTGTGGCGTCGCATGAGCTGGCGAGGGAGGTCTTAGGGGTGCGCATGTGCGTTTCTGCGGGGAGAGGGTTCCGGTCAGACGCGGTCGATGTGTACATTCGTCGACTTGACGCGGGCGGTGGCCTCCATGCCGACCTCCAGGCCGAGTTCCTCGACGGCCTCGCGGGTCAGCAGGGAGACGAGTCGGTGTGGGCCGGCCTGGATCTCGACCTGGGCGGCGACATCGCCCAGCTTGATCGCGGTGACGATGCCCGGGAAGGCGTTGCGGGCGGAGGTGTACGGTGCGTCCTCCTCGGCGCCCGCTGCCTTGGCGAGCTCCACCGAGAAGGCGGCCAGGTCACGTCCGTCGATGAGCCGCCGTCCGCCCTCGTCGCGGTGGGTCGCCACGCGGCCCGCGTCCGCCCAGCGGCGCGCGGTGTCGGGGCTCACGCCGAGCAGCCTTGCCGCCTGGCCGATTGTGTAGGACTGCATGTCGGTCACGATAGGGGTGGTGGTGGGGAACTGTGGACGTGGGGCTGATCGTTGGGTATAACGCGATATAGCTTTAGTGTGGTTGGGATCGCTGGCGGTCGGTTGGCGGTCGGTTGGCGATTTGCTTGCAATGGGCCTGTGATCGGCTGGTGCGGCGATGAGTGGCCAGTGCGGCTAATGAGTGGCTAGTGATCGGAGTGAGGCCATGTCCGGTGGGTCAGTGCAGGACGGGGGGCTGCCCGGTGTCGCCGCGGCGCTCGAACTGAGGGCCTCGCATGCGGACCGGGACCGGGTCGTGGACGTGCTGAGCATCGCCGCGGGGGACGGTCGGCTGACCGCCGAGGAACTCGACGAGCGGGTCGAGGCCGCCCTGACCGCGCGCACGATGGGCGAGTTGGCCGTCCTGACCGCGGACCTGCCGGCGGAGGTGGGCGGGGGTGCGGTTGCCTCCGGCGGTAGGGCCAAGGACGTCGTCAGGATCGACCAGGAGGGCGCGTCGACTCGGCGGGGCGATGGGTGGGTGGTGCCGCGCCGGATGGAGATCCGTTCCGCGTGGGGTGAGGTGACGCTCGACTTCACCCAGGCCGTGATCACGCACGACACCCTGCGCATCGACCTCGACATTCGTGGCGGCTCGCTGAAACTGCTGACGCGTCCGGGCGGCGTGGTGGACACCGACGCTCTGGTGACGCATTACGGCAAGATCAAGACGCGGCGGGCGGGTGGGCTGGATGTTCCTGTGGTGTTGCGCGTGGAGGTGGTCGGAGAGCTGAGTTTCGGGCAGGTCGTGGTGCGGGCGCCGCGACGGGTGTTCGGGGGGAAGCTGACGGGCGTCTGAGGGGCGGCGCGCCGGGCTCAACCGGTGAGTGGGGGAGGTGGGTGGGCGGGCTGCTGCTTGGTCGGGTGGGGTGCGTGTGCCGTGATGCATGGTCGGGGCCGATGTGTCTTGCCTGGTTGGTGGTTGGTGGCTGCGAGGGTCCAGGCCTGGGTGGTGGGTGTGCTTGCCTGTGGCCGGTCGGTGGGTCGCGAGTTCCGCGCCTCGTTGGTGGGTTCAGGTGCCTGTGCCCGGTGGGTGAGTGACAAGGGCCGCGTCCTGGTGCTGGGTGTGCCTCGCTTGTCCTCGGTGGGTGGGTGACAAGTGCCGTGTCTGGTTGGTGGGTTGAGGTGCTTGTGTCCGTCGGTGGGTGTGCCTCGTCTGTGCCCGGTGGGTGGGTGACAAGCGGCGTGTCTGGTTGGTGGGTTCAGGTGCCTGTCCCCCGGTCGGTGGGTGGCAAGTGCCGCGCCTGGTTGGGGGGTTTACGTGACTGTCCTCGGCCCACCGGCCGCAACGCCCGCGCTTGGTCGGTGGGGCAACGTATCCGCGTTCGGGTGAGGGCAGGCGCGTACCCTCACCCCCCGTGGTGGACGTCCCGTGCTCAGCCGGTGTGGACGCGGGGGCGGCGGGGGCGGTTTGGTTCTGCCTCGCGTAGGACCTCTCGGGTGACCGGGGCTACCTCGCCCTGACCAAAGAGGAAGAAGCGCAGGAAGTTGGCGAAGGGGTTGCCCTCGGTCCACTCGAAGTAGATGTGCGGGGTGCGGTCGGTCGTGTCGCGGACGTGCAGGAGCAGGGCGGCCAGGGCGTTCGGGATGGAGGAGGACTCCAGGGTCAGGACGCGGTAGCGGCTGTGCAGGACCTCGCCGCGCACCGTCAGGCCCACCTCGAACTCGGAGGGGTCGAGGACGGTGACCTCGACGAAGACGAAATCCTCGCCGGGGATGTCGTTGTCCTGCTGGATCTGCTCGATCTTGTCGCGGTACTCGGCCTTGTCCCGCTGGTCGGGCTCGTTGGCGATGAACCGCATCTTGCCGCCGGCCATGTCCCGGATGAAACGTTCCGCCATGTCGTCGAGCGTCACGCTGGTCACGCGCAGTTCGAAGGCGCGGGCCAGCCGGGAGAGGAGGGAGACGAGGATGATCCCCGCGATGAAGCAGGCGCCGATCTTGACGCCGTCCGGGCGCTCGATGACGTTCACGACCGTCGTGTACAGGAACACCGCCGAGATCACCGCGAAGGCGATGGTCCAGTTCCGTTGTCCCGCCTTGCGGGCGGCGATGGTCACCGCGATCGCGGCCGAGCTGATCAGGACCAGCACGCCGGTGGCGTAGGCACCGCCCTGCGCGTCGACGTCCGCGTCGAAGATCCAGGTGACCAGGAAGGCGATCAGGGTGAAGACGATGACCATCGGGCGCACCGCGCGGGCCCAGTGCGGGGCCATGCCGTACCGGGGCAGATAGCGGGGCATCAGGTTGAGCAGCCCCGCCATCGCGGAGGATCCGGCGAACCAGAGGATGGCGATGGTCGAGACGTCGTAGACCGTGCCGAAGGCACTGCCCAGGTAGTGGTGCGCCAGGAACGCCAGCGCGCGTCCGTTCGCCTGGCCGCCCGACTCGAACTCCTTCTCCGGGATCAGCAGCGTGGTGATGAAGCTGGTGGCGATCAGGAAGACGCTCATGATCACCGCGGCGGTGGTCAGGAGCTTCTTCGTGTCGCGGATCCGGCCGGTCGGCTGCTCGTCCGTGTCGTCGGGGTCGCCCTGGACGTGCGGCATGACCGCGACGCCGGTCTCGAAGCCGGAGAGGCCGAGGGCCAGCTTGGGGAAGACCAGCAGGGCCACGCCGACCATGGCGAAGACGTTGCCGTGTTCGGCGGTCAGGGCGCTGGACCAGTCGGTGATCACGTGGCCGGCCGTGATGACGTGCCACAGACCGACGGCCACGACGACGAGGTTCAGCGTGAGGTAGATGCCGACCAGGACGACCGCGACGCCGATCGCCTCCAGGAAGCCCTTGAGGAACACGGCCCCGAGCAGCGCCACGAGGATCAGGGTGACGATCATCTGCTTGTCGTGGAGCGCGCCGGTGAGGTGCGGGTTCTCGATCAGGTGGGTCGAGGCGTCAGCCGCCGACAGGGTGATGGTGATCAGGAAGTCGGTGGCGGCGAAGCCGAGGAGTGTCAGAACGAACAGCTTGCCCTTCCAGAAGGACAGCAGCCGCTCCAGCATCGCGATCGAACCCTCGCCGCGAGGGCTCTCCTCGGCCACGCGCCGGTACACGGGCAGGGCCCCCGCCAGCGTGACGATCACGAGCACGATGGTCGCGATGGGTGACAACAGGCCGGCGGCGAGGGCGGCGATACCCGGCTGGTAGCCCAGGGTCGAGAAGTAGTCGACGCCGGTCAGGCACATGACCCGCCACCAGCGCCGGCCCTCGTGCGCGGGTTCCGGTTCGGCGTGGGGCCCCTGGTAGCCGCCGCCTTTGCCCATGTCGGACAGTCCCTCCAGCATCCAGGAGCGCAGGCGGCTGGGCGGGAGGTGTTCCGTGGTGGCCATCGGGCGTGCTCCTGAGGTACGGCTCAGCGACTGGATCCGGCCATCACGCGGACGGCCGGATCAGCGTAAGCGGAGAGTGACGCCAGGGCCCACGGTTGAGGGGGATGGCCGCGTCAAGCTTCCGTTAAGACTGGCTGTGCCCGTCCCCGCCGGACGTCTTGCCCCTCCTGCGCAGGCCACCTACAGTGCAGCTCCGTAACGTTCGCCAGATCATCCGAAAGTTTCGCCCTCTCCTGCGACGCTCGAAGGGACTGACGCGCATGCGGACGTACGACAATCCTGTGATCGGTGGCTTCCATCCCGACCCCAGTGTGTGCCGGGTCGGCGACGACTACTACCTCGTGTGCTCCAGCTTCGAGTACTTCCCCGGCGTTCCGCTCTTCCACAGCCGTGACCTCGTGCACTGGCGGCAGATCGGCAACGTACTCGACCGGCCGGGGCAGTTGGCGCTGCCCGACGACGCGGTGGCCTCCGGCGGGATCTACGCCCCGACGATCCGCCATCACGGCGGCCGCTTCTACATGATCACGACCAACGTCTCGGGCGGGGGCAACTTCCTCGTCACCGCCGATAATCCGGAAGGGCCGTGGTCCGATCCCGTGTGGATCGACCTGCCCGGCATCGACCCCGACCTCGCCTGGGACGACGACGGTTCCTGCTGGTGCGCCGTCTCCGGTGTCCGGGTCGCGCGTATCGACCCGGCGACCGGAAAGGTGCTGGAAGGGCCGCTTCCGGTCTGGTCCGGAACGGGACTGCAGCACCCGGAGGCGCCGCACCTCTACCGCATCGGCGAGTGGTGGTACCTGATGCTCGCCGAGGGCGGCACCGCGCACGGTCACGGCGTCTCGATCGCCCGCGCCCGTTCCCCGCGCGGCCCCTTCGAGCCGGCACCGGACAACCCGATCCTCTCCCACCGCAGCACCAACCTGCCGATCCAGTGCACCGGCCACGCCGACCTGGTCCAGGCGCCCGACGGCACCTGGTGGATGCTGCTGCTGGCCACCCGCCCGCGCGGCTTCCACCCCGCCTTCCACGTCCTGGGCCGCGAGACCTTCCTGACCCCCGTGGAGTGGATGGACGGCTGGCCGCGCGTCGGTCCGGTGCGCGAGCGGCACCCGGCGCCGGCGGCCTGGCACCCCGTAGAACCCCTGCCGGAGCGGGACGACTTCGACGCCGAGCACCTGGCGCCGTACTGGATTTCCCCGCGCAGCAGGCCGGACGGTTCCTGGTCGCTGAGCGAGCGGCCGGGACGGCTGACTCTGCACGCCACGGGGGACAGCCTCGACCGGCCGGGCCACACCTTCGTCGGACGACGGCAGCAGCATCCCGACTGCCGGATCGCGGCCCGCCTGGAACCCGGAACGGGCCGCTCCGGCCTGTCCGTTCGCCTCGACGAGGCCCACCACTACGACATCGAGATCGCCGGGGGAGAGGCGAGCGTGATCGCCCGGATCGGACCGGTACGGCAGCGCCTCGCGCGTCAGCCGGTGCCCCCGGGCCCGGTCACGCTCGTCGTCGAGATCGGTACGACGTCCCCCGTGCCGCCGACCGTCACGGCCCCCGACGGGGAAGCCCTCGGGGTCAGGCCCGGTGGCCCCGACACGGTCGCCCTCTCGGTCGAGGGCGGTGCGCCGTTGGCCGTACTGGATGGGCGCTACCTGTCCACGCAGGTCGCCGGTGGGTTCACCGGCAGGGTGATCGGCATGTACGTCACCGAGGGCAGCGCGTCCTTCGACTGGTTCGCCTACGTGCCGTCGGGATCGTGAAGCCGGGGCTTTCCGGAACAAGTCGGCGGCGCACTCGTCCAACATTCCCCGCGTACAAGGGGTTGCCACTGTTTGGGAGCTGTCTCTAGGGTGCGGCAGCAACGAACCTTTCTGGATTAACTCCGAAACATTCGGTCCAGAGGACGGGCATGAACGCGCCGTCCCGTACCCAAGGAGCACTTCATGGGCGACCCGGCACTGTCCCGCCGCGGCTTCCTGGCGGCCTCCGCCGCCGCCGGTCTGAGCATGACGGCACTGAGCGGCTGTGGCGGCGACTCGGACGGAGGGTCGTCGGGGACGACCACGGTCGAGTGGTGGAACATCTCGACCACCGAGCCCACGAAGGGGGTCTGGGCCGCACTTGCCAGGAAGTTCGAGGCCCAGAACCCCAAGGTCAAGATAAAGATCGTTCAACTGGAGAACGACGCCTACAAGTCGAAGATGACGGCGCTGACCGCCTCCGGGAAGCTGCCGGACATCTTCCACACCTGGGGCGGCGGTGTCCTCAAGCAGCAGGTCGACGCCGGGCTGGTCGAGGACCTCACCGACAAGACCCAGCCATGGGCCGACAGCCTGCTGCCGGTCGCGAAGGAGCCGTACCTGCTCGACGACAGGGCGTACGGCATCCCGTTCGACATCGGCATGATCGGCTTCTGGTACAACAAGGCGCTCTTCAAGCGGGCCGGTGTCAGCGCGCCCCCGACCACCTGGAGCGGCTTCCTCGACGCCGTCGGCAAGTTGAAGGCCAAGGGCATCACCCCCCTCGCCCTCGCGGGCAAGGAGACGTGGACCGGCATGTACTACTGGGCCTACCTCGCGATGCGCACCGCGGGCGCCGAGGCCCTGCAGAAGGCCAACGACGACAAGGACTTCTCGGGCGCCGATTTCGTCGCGGCCGGCGAGCACCTCAAGGAACTCGTCGACCTCCAGCCCTTCCAGAAGGGCTTCCTCGGCGCCGCCTACTCGACCCCCACCGGCCAGGCCGCCGCCGTCGGCAACGGCAAGGCGGCCATGGAACTCATGGGCCAGTGGGCCCCGGTGGTGGAGGCGGACGCCGGCAAGGGCCTCGGGGACGACCTCGGGTTCTTCCCGTTCCCCACGGTCGAGGGCGGCAAGGGCGCTATCACCGAGGTGTTCGGCGGAGGCGGCGGGCACGCCCTGCGCAAGGGCGCTCCGCAGGCGGCCGTCGACTTCCTGAAGTTCTTCGCCTCCGAGGCCACCGACCTGGAACTGGTCAAGAAGACCGGTGTCCTCCCGGTGGTCCCGGCGGCCGAGAGCGCCATCGCCGACCCCAACATCAAGGCCGTACAGGCGCAGTTGAAGGGCGCCACCGGCTTCCAGCTCTATCTCGACCAGGCCTACGCGCCGGCCCTCGGCCAGGAGGTCAACGACAGCGTCGGCGCGCTCATCGCGGGCTCCAAGTCCCCCGAGCAGGTCACCGAGTCGATCACCAAGGTCGCGAAGGAAGAGCAGTAGCCCGCGATGACCTCCACGTCCCTTCAGAACAAACAGTCCGGCCCCGACGCCGGCCTCCCGCCCCCGGCCGCCGGCGCGGCCCGGGGGCGGGCCCGGCGGCGCACGCTCAACTGGCTCACCGCGGTCGGCTTCCAACTGCCCGCCCTGGTGCTGTTCGGCGTGCTGGTGCTGCTGCCGATCCTGTTCGCGCTGTACGCCGCCTTCTTCCGCTGGGGCGGCTTCGGCATGCCCTCCGACTACATCGGCGTCGACAACTTCACCCGGCTCTTCGACGACCCGGTCTTCCTGGGCGACCTGTGGCGCTGCCTCGTCCTGGTCCTGCTGTCGCTCGCCATCCAGCTGCCGTTCGCGCTCGCCATGGCCGTCCTGCTCAACCAGAAGGTGCGCGGCCGGGCGGTGTACCGGATGCTGTTCTTCGCGCCGTACGTCCTGTCCGAGGCCATCACCGGCGTGCTGTTCAGCATGATCTTCGCGCCGGACGACGGACTCGCCGACCGGCTGCTGGGCGGGATCGGCCTCGACGGGCTGGGCGGGGAGTGGTTCGCCGACCCCTCCACCGTGATGGCCACCCTCTTCCTGGTCATGACCTGGAAGTACTTCGGCTTCCACATGATGCTCTACCTGGCCGGACTCCAGTCCATCCCCCGCGAGTTGACCGAGGCGGCGCTCATCGACGGCGCGGGCGCCTGGCAGCGGTTCCGCAACGTCACCCTGCCGCTGCTCGCGCCGACGCTGCGCATCAGTGTCTTCCTGTCCGTCATCGGATCCATCCAGCTCTTCGACCTGGTGTGGGTGACCACCGCGGGCGGCCCCGACCACCACTCCGAGACCATGGCCGTGACCATGTTCCAGTACGGCTTCAAGCGCTACCAGGTCGGCTACGCCAGCGCGATCAGCGTGGTCATGTTCGGCATCAGCCTCGTCTTCGCCCTCGCCTACCAGCGGTTCGTGCTCCGCCGCGACCTCGAAGGGGCCACCACGACCATGCGAGGAGGCGGGAAGTGACGACCGCTCGTAAGCCCCGTGGGAAGACACTTCCCGTACACGTCGTGTTGGTGGTCGTCGGCGCGGTGATGGTCGTGCCGCTGATCTACGCGATGGTCTCCGGCTTCAAGTCCACCGACGAGCTCTCCCGCAACCCCATCGGGCTGCCCGACTCGTGGGTGATCTCCAACTACACCGACATCATCGGCTCGGGCGCCTTCTGGCAACTGCTCGGCAGCAGCACGCTGATCGCGATCGGGACGACCGTCATCGTCGTCGCGGCCTCCGCGCTCGCCGCGTTCTCCTTCGCCCGGTTCGCCTTCCGCGGGCGGGAGGTGCTGTTCACCCTGTTCACGATGGGGCTGATGTTCCCCTTCGCGGTGGCGGCCCTGCCGCTGTTCCTGCTGCTGCGCTCCATGGGCCTGTTGGACAACCCTCTCGGCGTGATCCTTCCGCAGGCCGCCTTCGGACTGCCGATGACGATCATCATCCTGCGCGGCTTCTTTAGGCAGATCCCCGGCGAACTGGAAGAGGCGGCCACCCTCGACGGTTGCGGCCCGCTCGGCTTCTTCTGGCGGGTGCTGCTGCCCATGGCGCGGCCCGCGCTGGGCACCGTCTCCGTCCTGGCCGTCGTCACCAGCTGGAACAACTTCTTCCTGCCGCTGCTGGTGTTCACCGACTCCACCTGGTGGACGATCCCCATAGGCGTCCAGCAGTTCCAGGGCCAGTACGCCACGGAGTACGCCCGCGTCTTCGCCTACCTGGTCCTGGCCATGGTCCCCGCCCTCGCCTTCTACTCGGTCGCCGAGCGCCAGCTCGTCGGCGGCCTCACCGCCGGCGCGACGAAGGGATGACGCGCGCCGGCGGACGTACGGCTCGCCCACTCAACCGCACGTGAGGAGTCGCACCATGCGCACTACGACCACCCGCTCCCGCACCCGCCTCAGACTCGCCGGCGCCCTCGCGACCGTCCTGGTCGCCGCGGGCGTTGTCACAGGTCCGGCCGCCGCGGCCGGCGAACAGCCCACCCTCGCCGACCTCGCCCAGCGCCACGGCCGCTACTTCGGCAGCGCCACCGACAACCCCGAGCTCACCGACGAGCCGTACAAGGCCCTCCTCGGCAGCGAGTTCGACCAGATCACCCCCGGCAACGGCATGAAGTGGTACGCCACCGAACCCCAGCAGGGCGTCTTCGACTGGTCCAAGGGCGACGAGATAGTGAACCTCGCCCGCGCCAATCACCAGAAGGTGCGCGGCCACACGCTGGTCTGGCACAGCCAGCTGCCCGACTGGCTCACCGGCCGCGACTGGACGGCGGCCGAGCTGCGGGCCGTACTGAAGAAGCACATCCAGACGGAGGTACGGCACTACCGGGGCAAGGTCTTCGCCTGGGACGTCGTCAACGAGGCGTTCAACGAGGACGGCACCTACCGCGAGACGGTCTTCTACAAGACGCTCGGCCCCGGCTACATCGCCGACGCGCTGCGCTGGGCCCGCCAGGCCGACCCGAAGGTCAAGCTCTACCTGAACGACTACAACATCGAGTCCGTCGGCCCGAAGAGCGACGCCTACTACAAGCTGGCCAAGGAGCTGAAGGCGCAGGGCGTGCCGCTCGACGGCATCGGGCTCCAGGCCCACCTGGCACTCCAGTACGGCTATCCGACCACGTTGGAGGACAACCTCCGCCGCTTCTCCCGGCTCGGCCTGGACACCTCCCTGACCGAGGTGGACGTGCGGATGTACCTGCCCGCGGACGAGGCGAAGCTGGCCACGCAGGCGCAGTGGTACCGGGACCTGACCGAGGCCTGTCTCGCGGTGCGCAGGTGCGTGGGCATCACTCTGTGGGACTACACGGACAAGTACTCGTGGATCCCGGCGTTCTTCGATGGCGAGGGCGCCGCACTGCCGTGGGACGAGCAACTGGCGCCGAAGCCCGCGTACTTCGCGATCAGGGAGGCGCTGAAGTAGGGCGCTGAAGTAGGGCGCTGAAGCAAGGACCCGTTCCCGGGCGCCGGTGAGGGGAGCGCCCGGGGACGCAGACCGCTGGGTGGCGGTGATCGGTGTGGGGCGGCCGGGAGGGTGGGGTGGCGGTGATCGGTGTGGGGCGCTCGGGAGGGTGGGGTGCTGGGTGACGGTCATCGGTGAGGGGCGGCCGGGAGGGCGGGGCGCTGGGTGGCGGTCTTCGGTGAGGGGCGCCCGGGGACGCAGACCGCTGGGTGACGGTCATCGGTGAGGGGCGGCCGGGAGGGCGGGGCGCTGGGTGACGGTCATCGGCGAGGGGGCGCCCGGGGAGGCGGAGCGCTAGACCACGGCCACCGGCGCCGTGCTCGCCCGTACCACCAGGTCCGTGCCCAGTTCCACCCGAGGGGAGTCCGGCTGTTCGTCGCGGGCCAGCCGCAGCACCGTGCGGACGGCGAGCTTGCCCATGTCCGCGAGCGGCTGACGCACCGTCGTCAGCGGCGGGGCCGACCAGCGGACTTCCGGAAGGTCGTCGAAACCGACCACACTCATGTCCTGCGGCACGCGCAGCCCGCGCTGCCGCAGGGCCTCGATCGCGCCGAGTGCCATCTGGTCGCTGGCCGCGAACACCGCGGTCGGCGGCTCGGGCAGGTCCAGGAGGGCGTTGCCGCCGGCGAACCCGGACTCGGGGCGGAAGTCGCCTGGGACGACGAGACAGTCGTCCACCGCGAGACCGGCGCCTTCCAGGGCCGCGCGGTAGCCGTCGAAGCGGGCCCGGGAGCAGAGCAGCCGTGGCGGGCCCGCGATCAGGGCGATCCTGCGGTGGCCCAGCGACAGCAGATGCTCGGTGGCCGCCATGCCGCCCGACCAGTTGGCGGCGCCGATGGTGGGGACGTCGAGCGCGGGGGAGCCCGCCGGGTCGACGACCACCAGCGGGACGCCGAGGATGCGCAGTTCCTCGTGGAGCATCGGCTCCAGCGCCGAGGTGACCAGGATGACGCCGTCGGAGGCGCGGGCCCGCAGATTGCGCATCCATTCGCGGGCGTCGCCCGTGCGCCCGTGGATCGCCGAGACCACGGTGCCCACGCCGGCCGCGTGGGCGACCTCCTCGACTCCACGGATGATCTCCACCGCCCAGGGACTGTCCAGGTCGTTGAAGACGAGGTCCAGCAGGGCGGCGCGGGTGCCGGGGGCGGCGGGGCGCTTGCGGTAGCCGTGCCGTTGCAGCAGGTCCTCGACCCGGGCGCGGGTCTGCGGCGAGACGTCGGACCGGCCGTTGACGACCCGGGACACGGTCGGCACCGAGACCCCGGCCCGCCGGGCGATCTCCGTGATCGTGACCTTGCCCCGGGCCTCGGGCGCCGTCTCGGCGTCGGCCTCGCGTGCTGCCACTTCCCCACCTCCGTCGTCAGCTCACCGGGCACTCTCGAAACTTCCAGGAGTCTTCCGGAAAACGGGTGGCCCTGGGAAGAGGCCGCGCCCGGGAACGGCAGTGAACATGAGGGATTACGGGTAGTGACCGCCCCCGGACATGCGTCGGGGCCGGAGCGCAGTCGGATGCTGCGAGCCGGCCCCTCAAGGTCTCCGGACGGCACGGTGGACCGCCCGGCGCCGCTGGGCTTCCCCGGCGGGATCCGCCGGACAGGCCTCAGGCGGCGGTCATCACCTGGCCCGCGACTGGGCGGTGCGGGGCGATGACCCGGCCGTCCGGCAGGAGCTCACCGGTGTCCTCGAAGAGGAGAACGCCGTTGCACAGCAGGCTCCACCCCTGTTCCGGGTGATGCGCCACGAGACGGGCGGATTCCCGGTCGGCGGAGTCGGCTGTCGGACACGGTGGCTTGTGCTGGCACATTGATGGGATCTTTCGCTCTGTCGTGACGTGTGAGATGGCTGTTGTGTCTGTCCCGCGGCTTGAAGCGTCGTTCATGGCCGCCCCCCGTTGTCATAAGTCGGTCCGAACCCAGTGTTGCCCCACGGGCGTCAATCCGCAGGGATTTAGCAGCACCACTTCTCACAGGTTGATGACGCCTCACCCGCGCGGACGGTTCACCCCAACTGCACGGTCTTTTCGGATGGTTCGTGGTGGCCGGATGGGACTAGCCCGGACGGGGCGCCGACCTCGCCGGGCTCGTACGAGCCATAAACTGCTCGTACGAGCGAATTGGTCACCTTGTTCCCGAAGGAAATGCTCGGCTCAGCCTACGGGTGCCGGAAACAGCGTCGTACCCCGCTACCCGGAATTCGGGAACGGGGTACGAAGGCGTCGCGGCGAGGGAACTTCAGGCGGGCGAGCTCAGCAGCGGCGGGGGAGTCACCCGATGGGTCAGCACCGGCAGCAGCTCGGCGACCCGGTGCGGACTGTGCGCGGCGATGCCGGGCGGCGCCGGCGCCAGCGGGACGAGCAGATCCGTGGCGGCGGGTCGGCCGGCGGCGCCGTCCGCGGCGCAGTCGCCGTGCAGCCAGAGCGTGAGCATGTAGAGGCCGGGGATCGACAGGAGGCGCGGCTGGTACGCCTGCGTCATGGTCTCGGCCTGGCGCAGCGCGCGCTCGGTGGACGCGATGTACGGCCCCTCGAAGAAGTGCGAGAACGCCCATCCGTCGGGGGTCAGCATGGTGTCGGCGGCGGCCACCGCGCGGTCGCCGCAGCGGATCAGGAAGCGCCAGGCGGCCAGCCGGGTGGCGGGGACGCCCGCGGGGTCGATCCCCTCCAGGACGTGCACGGGCAACGGCAGCTCGGGCGTGGCGGGTCCCTGGGCGTGCAGCAGGGAGGGAGTTCGGGCCTCGCGGACTGCGGTGGGAGAACCGAGGGCGGTGAGAACGGAGCGCAGGGCGGGCGCGGGAGCCGGGGGGACATGCATCGGCATGGTGAGTCGCCTCTCATTCGACAGGCACGGTGGCGCGAGGGCGGGGCGGGGCGGACGGCGCTGTCTGCTCACGCGGTCAGAGAGGCGGGGGCCGTGGTCCGTAACCAGGGATGCCGGTGAGGCTTGCCGTACGTCACCTGACGGCAGGATCGAGGGACGCGGGCGCCAGCCTTCTGCCTTGTTCGCGAAGTTTATACGACACATGTTCAGACAGTGTTTCGTCTAGCCGCTTTCGCTGGGTCGAGCAAGGGGCCATTCGGTCAGCGATTCGCGGGAATTCTCACGATTTCGGCTGGGCCGCACGGCGGTGACCTCGGGGAACGCCCAGGAAGCGGACGGCCAATTCTCGTCGGCGTTTTTCACGAGTTCTTCGGGGAACTCGAAACTGCACCGTGCTGCATGCCCGACGAATGTGCCAGCGGTCACCCGCGACAGCGTAGCGGCTGCCGGGCCCGCGCGTGACGTTATCGATCGTCCCGGCTGGGCATCATCCCACCTGACCGGGGACACCGGCGGCCGGATCTTCTCTTCGGTCCGCCCATTCGAGGAGGGACGCTTCGATGGGGGAGAAGGTCGTGGCAGGCCGGTTCGACCTGTCCGATCGCCAGCGCTACCGGGACAAGCTCCGCCGGTGCCTGACGGGGCTGGAGCGCCTCCTGGCCGAGAAGCGGTTCGATCGCCCGAAGAACCTCATGGGGCTGGAGATCGAATTGAATCTCACGGGCGCTGACGGCATGCCGAAAATGCTCAATGCGCAGGTGCTCGAACGCATCGCAAGCCGAGATTTCCAAACAGAACTCGCCATGTTCAACCTGGAAGTCAACATAGCCCCACACCGGTTGGGCGGGCGGGTATTCGACCGGCTCTCCGAGGAACTCCGCACCTCGCTGGCGTATGCCGACCGGAAAGCGGGTGAGCTCGACGCGGGAATCGTGATGATCGGCATTCTGCCGACGCTCGACCGGGACGACCTGGTCTCCTCCAACCTCTCCGACGTCGACCGCTACGCCCTGCTCAACGATCAGATCGTGGCCGCCCGGGGTGAGGACTTCGCCCTCGACATCGACGGTGTGGAGCGCCTCTCCTGCACCTCGAAGTCCATCGCGCCCGAGGCCGCCTGCACCTCGGTGCAACTGCACCTCCAGGTCACCCCGGGGCGCTTCGCCGATGTGTGGAACGCCGCCCAGTCCGTCGCCGCCGCCCAGATCGCCGTCGGCGCCAACTCGCCCTTCCTGTTCGGCCGCGAGCTGTGGCGCGAGTCCCGCCCGCCGCTGTTCCAGCAGTCCACCGACACCCGCCCGCCCGAACTCCAGGCCCAGGGGGTGCGCCCGCGCACCTGGTTCGGCGAGCGGTGGATCTCCTCGGCGTACGACCTCTTCGAGGAGAACCTGCGCTACTACCCGGCCCTGCTGCCGATCTGCGACGACGAGGACCCGCTGGACGTCCTCGACGCGGGCGGCGTCCCGAAGCTCGCCGAGCTCGTCCTGCACAACGGCACCGTCTACCGCTGGAACCGCCCGGTCTACGGCATCGCCGACGGCGTCCCCCACCTGCGCGTCGAGAACCGGGTGCTGCCCGCCGGCCCCACCATCACCGACGTCATCGCCAACGCGGCCTTCTACTACGGCCTGGTCCGCGCCCTCGCCGAGGAGTCGCGGCCGGTGTGGACCCGGCTGCCGTTCGAGGCGGCCGCCGCCAACTTCGACGCCGCGTGCCGGTACGGCATCGACGCCCGCCTCATCTGGCCCCGGCGCGGCCGGTACGGCGGTACGGCGGAGGTGGGTGCCGTCAGTCTCGTACGCGACGAACTGCTGCCGCTCGCCGAGGCCGGCCTCGACGCCTGGGGGGTCGAACCCGCCGACCGGGACCTGTACCTCGGTGTCATCGAGGAGCGGTGCCGGCGCCGGGCCAACGGCGCGTCCTGGCAGTCCGCGACCTTCCACCGCGCCCTGGAGACCGGCCTGTCACGGGACGCGGCGCTGGCCGCCACGACCCGGCGGTACCGCGAACTGATGCACGAGGGCGAGCCGGTGCACACCTGGCCCGTGGGGCTGCCGGAGCCGGTGGCGCTGGGGTGAGCGAGCGGCTGGACAGGCCCTGACCCTGGCTGCCCCGAGCCCCCGCCGCCACGATCGCCTCAAGGGTCACCGAGTGGATCTCGGCGGGATCGCTGACCTCCTGCCCGAGCCGCCGGTCGCCTCGCGATCTGCTCGGCCTCCTCGCGGTCGGCGTCGGGGCCCACGGCGATCACGATGAGCGGCAGTGGACGCTCCGGGTCGGTGAGCTTCGCCAGTTCGGCGATCAGGCGGCCGCGCGAGATGCTGCCCGGATCCTGGTTCACGCCGTCGGTCAGCACGACCAGCGCGTTGAACTTCCCCTCGGCATGGGAGGACGTGGCCGCCTTGTACGCGGCGAGCGTGGTGTCGTACAGCCCCGTGGCGCCGTTCGGGACCGGCGCCAGGTCGCTGAACGCCGCCGACAGCCTCTCCCGCTGTGCGGACTCGCCCGCGCGGTCACCGAGCCACCCCGGTCGGCGTCGGCCGAGGAGTTGTGCGCGCGGGCGGCCTGTTCGGTCAAGATCAGGGACTGGTTGCGCTTCGGGTCGCCCTGCTCGGGGTCCGAGGAGTCGCGCGGCAGCGTGTCCAGGACCTGGCCGTCGCTGTCGGCGGTGCGCTGCGACAGCGTCTTCATCATGGCCGCGGCCTGTGTGTGCCCAGCCGGGTGAGCGGGAGCAGCCCGGTCGCGCTGCGCGCGGGGTCGGCCGCACCGAGCCCCAGCGAGTCCTCCCGCAGGGCGGCGCCGGCCAGTTCCAACCAGGTGTACGTCTGCTGCGGCCACCCCAGCGACTTCGCGGGCACCATCGCCATCCCGACCGGGGTGGAGGCGACGCTGCCGCGGGAGGCCGCCCGCGCCGCACCGCTGTCCGCCTTGAGCCGCTGGACCCAGACGTCCGAGCGCCCGCTTCGCCGCCGTCCCGAGGACGGGCGCCAGGTCCGGGGAGGCGGCGAGCTTCAGGACCGTGGCGAGGCCCACCGTACGGCGCCGTGGGCGTGGACGGGGGCCGCTGCCGCCCGCCCCATACTGATCGGGCAAGCTGTGACGTCCCATGACGGTGGTATTCCTCTCTGTTGAACGCCGTGCCGTAATCCGGCCGTATGGCATGCAAAAGGGAGGTCCGCCCCCGTACGGCGTCCGTCCCCCGACGGCCGGTCGCGCAGGATCTTCGTAACTCCATTCGAGACCCTGGCGGCGCGATGGTGGGGACGAGGCGGGATTACTCAACTGGAGGCAGGCGTGCAGGCGGAGGCGGGCCAGGTGGCCGATTCTTTTCCGCGGGAGCGGCCCTCGCGACGGATCTTCCGGGACGAGACGCTTCTCGTTCTGGGAGTCTCGCTCGGTGCGAGTGGTGTGTCCGCCCTGATCAGCTTCGTCGGGTCGGTCACCAAACCGGGGGGCCTCAAGGACCAGGCGGCCACCCTCAACGCCTCGGCCGCCCCCGGCCGTCCCTGGCTGGATCTTGCCTGGCAGCTGTTCGGCATCGCCTCGGCGCTCGTGCCCGTCGCACTCGTGGCGCACCTCCTGCTGCGGGAGAGGCAGAGCCTGCGCACCCTCGGCTTCGACCGCACCCGGCCCTGGCCGGACCTGGGCCGCGGGGCCGCGGTCGCGGCGGTGATCGGCAGCACCGGCATCGCCTTCTACCTGGCCGCACGGGGCCTCGGCTTCAACCTCACCGTGGTGCCCGAGGCGTTGCCCGACGTCTGGTGGAAGTACCCGGTGCTGGTCTTGTCGGCGATGCAGAACGCGATCCTCGAAGAGGTCATCGTCGTCGGCTATCTGCTGCGCCGGCTCGGCCAGCTGGGCTGGACGCCGGGCACCGCGCTGGTGGCCAGTTCGGTACTGCGCGGCTCGTACCACCTCTACCAGGGCATCGGTGGCTTCATCGGCAACATGGCGATGGGCGTGGTGTTCGTGTACCTGTACCGCCGCTGGGGCCGGGTGGGACCGCTGGTGGTGGCGCATTCCCTGCTCGACATCGGGGCGTTCGTCGGTTACGCCCTGCTGGCGGGCAAGGTGGGCTGGCTGCCGACGGCGTGAGCCACCGGCAGCATGCCGTGTGACCTTCTGGGACTGGCTAGGCCAGCAGCCGGCCGTCGATGACCGTGACCGCGCGGCCGGTCAGCAGGGTGCGGTCGCCGCGCAGTTGTGTGCGGACGAGGCCGGAGCGGCGGGAGGCCTGGAGGCCGGTGAGGTCGGGGCGGCCCAGGCGCTCGGACCAGTAGGGGGCGAGGGCCGTGTGGGCGCTGCCGGTGACAGGGTCCTCGTCGACGCCGATGCGGGGGAGGAAGCAGCGGGAGACGAAGTCGTAGCCGCGGGAGGGTTCTTCGGCCCGCGCGGTGGCGATGATGCCGCGTTCGGAGTGGGCGACGAGTGCCTTGTGATCGGGCGCGAGGCCGCGGACCGTCTTCTCGTCGGCGAGTTCGAGCAGCAGGTCGCCGATGTTCGGACCGGTGTCGAAGGCGGCGCGCGGCTCGGCGCCCAGGGCTACGGCGACGCCGTAGGGGAGATCGACCGGCGTGAGCGGGGCCGTCGGGAAGTCCAGGGTGATCGAGCCGTCCTCGCCGGGAGTGGCGATCAGGACACCGCTGCGGGTGGCGAAGCGCACCGGGCCCCCGTGGGTGCCGGTGGTGTGCAGGACGTGGGCCGTGGCGAGGGTCGCGTGGCCGCACATCTCGACCTCGGCGGCGGGCGTGAACCAGCGCAGCGCCCAGTCGGCCTCGCTGCCCTCGGGCAGACGGTGGGCGAACGCGGTCTCCGCGTGGTTGACCTCCATGGCGACGTTCTGGAGCCAGTCGTCCTCCGGGAAGGCATCGAGGAGCAGGACTCCGGCCGGGTTGCCGGCGAAGGGACGGTCGGTGAAGGCGTCGACGATTCGGATGCGCATGACGCGACGCTAGGGCAGCGGGGGAGTGGCGGACCAAGGCCAATTGTGAAGTGCTGGATTGGTTTCGGGGCGCCGTCGATGGGGTGCGTCGATGGGGCGTTGGCGGCGGGGGAGCGGTTGGCGGGAAGCGCGGCCGGCGGCTGGGAGGTGATCGGAACGTGGCGACACGGCCGGTGCGGGCGGCCGGCGCGTGGTCGTACATCCGGGCCCGGCCACTCGCGCATCGCGGCGATGCCGGCGGACCGCACGCGGGTGTCCCGCGCATGATCGGCCACCAGCCCGGCGGCTGGCGCCTCCGGGCGCTCGCGCGCCGGCCGCTCCGCGCCCGTCTGCTCAGTGAGACGCTGGCGGTAGCGGTTTCCGAGAGGACGGTGATCAGTAATGAGCCCCCGCACCAGCCGACCGGCCCTGCGCCATCCGCTCTTCGCCCGCTTCTACGAGAAGGTCGCGGCCCCCGCCCTGGACAAGGCGGGTATCACGGAACACCGCAGGCGCCTGCTGTCCGGCCTGGCCGGCGAGGTCATCGAGATCGGCGCCGGCAACGGGTTGAACTTCGCGCACTATCCGCCCGAGGTGAAGCGGGTGGTGGCCGTCGAACCGGAGCCGCGCCTTCGTGCCCTGGCCGAGCAGAGCGCGCGTACGGCCCCGGTTCCGGTGGACGTGGTCGACGGGCTCGCCGAGCGACTGCCTGTGGCGGACGGCTCGTTCGACGCGGCCGTCGTCTGCCTCACCCTGTGTTCCGTGGCCGATCCGCGAGCCGCGCTCGCCGAACTGCACCGCGTCCTGCGGCCTGGTGGACAGCTCCGCTTCTTCGAGCACGTACGTGCCGACTCACCCGCGATGCGCCGCACGCAGCGCGTCCTGGACGCCACGGTCTGGCCCCTTTTCATGGGCGGTTGCCACACCGGCCGCGACACCCAAGCGGCCATCTCGGCTGCCGGGTTCACGCTCGCCTCGGTGGAGAGGTTCCCTTTCCCCGAGACCCGTTTGCCCTCTCCGGCGGCCACTCACATCCTCGGCACCGCGGAGCGCCCGCACCCGGGCGGAAGGCCATGACCACGTCATTGTCGGTGACGATGATCTCCTACGCTTCTCCGGTGCAACGGTTAGTGGTGGGCGTGGCCGGGGCTGGCAAATCAGCGCTGAGCACCCGGCGTGGACCGCATGGTCCCAGTACGCGTCCCGACGGCGGGAGATCGGGTCTCGCACGCGCGATGTCCGCTCAGCTCCTCTCAGGGCGTTCCGTTTCAGGCACCCGCCCGCGCCAAACGGCAGCCTGGATGCGGACGTTGGAGGGTTGAGTGTGTGCGGTTCGCGTCCGCGAGGATCGCGTGGGGCGCGTGGAACGCCGCCGACTGCGGCAGGCCGACGACGCGGTCGGTGAGCCGGCCTCCGATCCGCAGCGCGGTCATGGCTCCGACACCGTACGGTCGAGGACCGGCCGGGGCAACGGCAGGTGTAGGTGCGGCCGTGCACAGCAGTGACGGCGGCGAAAGCCACGGAAGCGATCAGACGCTCCGACTCGCGCACCGCCTCGGCGAGGCAGCCGTCGGGCGACGGTTCGACCGCCCCGCCGAAGCAAGATCCAACGGACAGCGGACCGGCCGGCGCTCAGCTCGGTCCGGTCGGTCGGTCGGTCGTGGAAGGCGATTCCGAAGAGATCGCAGGCAGTCGCGGACGGCGCCGTAGCCGCACTGGTAGCGCAGGCGGCGTCCCGGGCAGTCACGTTCGCTGGGTCTTCCGCGCGGTTGACGACCGGGCGTCATCGTGGCGCCGCTCGCGGTGACGCGCCACGGCGTCGTTGTTGGCGCAGCGCACGGAGCAGTAGGCGCGTCGGCCATTGCGGGAGGTGTCGACGAATGCCAGACCGCAGTCGCGGCGCGCGCAGCGCCCCAGCCGTTCGGCGCCGGCGGAGCACACGACGTAGGCGAGTCCGGCCGCGGTGACGGCGCGGATATGCGTGGCTGCGTCGGCGCCGACGGCGCTGTAGTGCAGGTGGGGCCGGCCGTCATGCAGGGAAATCCGAGGACTGCTGGAGGCGTCGGCGAGAAGTGTGTTGATTGCCTGACACCGTTCTTCGAGGTCCTGCCGACCGAAGCACGCGGCCAGGCGGCGGCTCCATGTCCAGATCGTCTCGGCCTGCGCGGCGGTGAGCGTGCGGTGCACCACGCCGTGCGTGGCGAGCAGTGGTTCCCACTGCTCGGGTCGTGGTGGCGCGGTCAGATTGACCAGGTCCGCAGCCAGCCGGGCGGCCTCACCGCCGTAATGGTTGAAATGCATAAGGCAATTACATCATGGTGTGGGTCCGAGCCGTAGTGGCGCGCGGCGGCAGTTCCCGGCGGCCGGCACGGTCGTCATGGCAGAGCCAGGCTGCGCTGACCACGGACAGGACCCGGAGGAGCACGACGGTGAAGATCCCCCGCCCGCCGTGGCAGGGCGCCGCGACGGCACCCGCGTTGATGTTGGCGCAGATCGTCAGCCTTCAAGCGGGGTCGGCCGTGGCGAAGGAGGCGTATACGACCGTTGGTCCCACGGCGCTGGCCGGTATGCGGCTGTTCTTCTCGGCCGCGATCCTGTGGATGCTGGTCCGGCCGCGACTCCGGGACATCACGGCTGTGCAGTGGCGGGCAGTGATCTCACTCGGTCTGGTCCTCGCCGCCATGAACCTGGCGTACTTCCAGGCCATCAGCCGCCTGCCGATCGGGGTGGCCACGACCTTGGAGCTGCTCGGGCCGCTCACTTTGTCGATCGTTCTGTCCCGTCGGCTCGAGCACCTCGCGGTGGGGCTGCTCGCGCTTGCGGGTGTACTCCTGCTGGCCACCCCGGGGGCCTCGCTCTCCGCCGCCGGGCTGCTGCTGGGGGGCGCCGCCGCGCTGTGCCGGGCCGGGTACGTGGTCCTGAGTCAGCGGGTCGGGCGCCTGTTCCCCGACTGGACGGGCCTGACCCTGGCGCTGGCCTGCGGAGCCTGCGTGCTGACTCCGGTCACCGCCGTCACCGACGGTGGCGGGGTGGCGGACCACCCTGCCGTCCTCGGTACCGGGCTCCTGGTGGCCCTTCTGTCCTCCCTGATCCCGTACTTGCTGGACATGACGGTCCTGCGGCGCATCGATGTGGGCGCCTTCGGAGTGCTGCTGGCACTGGGCCCCGCCGTGGCAGCCGGAGTCGGTTTCGTTTTGCTGAACGAGCAGCTCACGGCACGTCAACTGGGTGCCATGGCGCTGGTAGTCCTGGCTGGCGCCTGGTCGGTGCGCCGCGCCGCTCGGCGTGCCGGACCTGTGGATCGTCCCGGCGCACGTCCCGCGTGAGTCGCCGACTGATGTAATGGCTGAAATGCCTTAGACAGTTACTTCGTCGGACGACCGCTGCCCTGTTCTGCCTGTGTGCAAATTACATATGTATGACATTCTTAATTGCAAAATTTCGCAAGTCACTACATGCTGGTGTGGCTGTGCCGCCACTGTCAGCCTGCCGGTCACAGCCTCCGCAAGCCACGGGCGCGCGTCCGCGGCGGGAAAACGAGGGGTGCCGTGTCGGTTCCGCTGTACCAGGCCGAGGCCAAGTTCGTCCCGCATGAGTTGCGGGACGCGGAGGTCGCCGCGTCGTGAGCCTCCTTGCGAACAAGCTGTGGGTCCCGGTGCGTGTCCTGCTGCCCGGCCGCTCCGATCTGGCGGACCTGCGCCGCGACCCCCGCCGGGACCTCCTCGCGGGCCTGACCGTCGCGATCGTGGCGCTGCCGCTCGCGCTCGGCTTCGGCGTCTCCTCCGGTCTGGGGGCCGAGGCGGGGTTGGCGACCGCCGTGGTCGCGGGCGCGCTGGCCGCGGTGTTCGGCGGATCGAATCTCCAGGTGTCCGGGCCGACGGGCGCGATGACGGTCGTGCTGGTGCCGATCGTCGCCGAGCACGGGCCGGGCGGAGTGCTGACCGTCGGACTGATGGCCGGCGTGATGCTGGTCGCGCTGGCGCTGCTGAAAGCCGGACGGTACATGCGGTACGTACCCGCTCCCGTCGTCGAGGGCTTCACGCTCGGCATCGCCTGTGTGATCGGCCTGCAACAGGTTCCCAACGCCCTCGGTGTGCCCAAGCCGGAGGGCGACCGGGTGCTGGCGGTGGCCTGGCGGGCGGTGGCGGAGTTCGCGCGGACTCCGAACTGGACCGCGGTCGGCTTCTCTGCCGCGGTGGCGGCCGTCATGCTCGTCGGGGCGCGGTGGCGGCCCACCGTGCCTTTCTCCATCCTCGCGGTGATCGCGGCCACCGTCGTCGCCCAGGCCGCCGGTCTGGACGGGGCGCGCCCGATCGGCGACCTGCCCTCCGGGCTGCCCGCGCCCTCACTTGCCTTCCTCGACCTCGGCGCGCTGGGGAATCTGCTGGCCCCGGCGGTCGCGGTGGCGGCACTGGCCGCGTTGGAGTCGCTGCTGTCAGCCTCGGTCGCCGACGGCATGACGGTGGGACAGCGACACGATCCGGACCGGGAACTGTTCGGCCAGGGGCTGGCCAACATCGTGGCACCGCTGTTCGGCGGAGTCCCCGCGACCGGCGCGATCGCCCGGACCGCGGTCAACGTCCGCACCGGCGCCGGCTCGCGGCTGGCGGCCCTCACCCACGCCGCGATCCTCGGGGCCATCGTGTTCGCGGCGGCCCCGCTGGTCTCGCGGATCCCTCTCGCGGCGCTCGCGGGCGTGCTGCTGGCCACCGCGATCCGCATGGTCGAGGTGGGCTCGCTGCGCGCCATGGCCAGGGCCACCCGCTCGGACGCGGTGATCCTCGTCCTCACGGCGGCCGGCACCCTTGCCCTCGATCTGGTCTACGCCGTGATCATCGGCCTGGCCGTGGCCGTCGCCCTGGCCCTGCGCGCGGTCGCGCAGCAGGCCCGGCTCGACCAGGTGCCGCTCGACCAGGGCGACCACAGCGCCGAGGAGCACGCCCTGCTCGCCGAGCACATCGTGGCCTACCGACTCGACGGCCCGCTGTTCTTCGCCGCCGCCCACCGCTTCCTGCTGGAGCTCAGCGAGGTGGCCGACGTACGCGTCGTCATCCTGCGCATGTCCCGCGTGACCACCGTCGACGCCACCGGCGCGCTGGTGCTCAAGGACGCGGTCGACAAACTCCACCGGCGCGGCATCGTCGTGATGACCTCCGGGGTACGCCCCGGCCAGCGCCAGGCCTTCGATTCCGTGGGCGCGCTGGACCTGCTGCGTATCGAGGGGCGGGAGTACGCCACCACGCCCGAGGCGATCCGGGCGGCCCGCGATCACCTGGAGACGGCCGGAGTGCTGCCCGCTCCACCCACCGCCGCCAGGACGGGAACGACGGCCCCCGAGGAGTCCGCCTCGTGACCCCGGGGACGCGGATTCGGTCCTGGCGGTGTCTCGGGACGAGGATGGTCCCCATGCGGGTGACGAGTGACTGGACGCGATGCGCCGAGGACCGTCGGGTCGAACCCTCCTGCGGGCGCGGAAGGGAGGGGACACGGTGAGCACGCCGCTGTACCAACTCAAGGCGGAGTTCTTCAAAACGCTGGGCCACCCGGCGCGCATCCGCGTCCTGGAGCTGCTCAGCGAACGTGAGCACGCGGTGGCCGAGATGCTGCCCGAGGTCGGCATCGAGCCCGCGCATCTGTCCCAGCAGCTGGCCGTGTTGCGCCGGGCGAACCTGGTCGTCTCCCGCAAGGAGGGCTCGACGGTGTACTACTCGCTGACCAGCCCGCACGTGGCCGAACTGCTGAAGATCGCCCGGACGATCCTGTCCGGTGTGCTGGCGGGACAGGCCGAACTCCTCGCCGACCTCAAGGCAGCGCAGAGGGGACCCGGGCCGTCGTCTTGACCGCACGGCCGCGCTCGTAGCCTTGTTCGCTCAGGAGGTGCGCCTTGTACGGCCGTCGCGGGGCCGTCGGCCGCCGGCCGTCGCCGTTGACGTCGAGGCGTGCCAGCGACGCATGAGGTCCAGACGGACGTCCCCCACGCCCGCGCTCGCCTGCACGGCCTTGGCCAGTACTGGCAGGTGAGGCCACGGTGACGGTCATTTCGCGTGCGGCCTGCACCGAGGCGAGGACGGTGCGCCGGATCTCGGTGGCGATCTCCTGATCCGGCGGTAGGAACGCCTTGCCCAGGTCGAGGAACACCTTGACCAGGTCGCCGCGGCTGTCGACGCCTCGGAGCATGCCCACAGCATCGACGACCGTCAGCTGCGATGCGGTGGCGTGCCGTGATGTGGGCAGCCTCGGCGAGCGTGGCGTCCGCGTGCACGGTGGCGGCCCGGCTGCTCATCAGCTTGCCCGGGGCCACCGCACCCGCCTTGGCCCACCCCGCGAGGTCACCCGCCAGGCCGTGCTCGCCGCTCGCTTCGGCCGGGATCCGACGGGCGACAATCGCGGCCTTCTGGGCTGGGGTGCGGTGGCCGCGCTGTCGCGAGCGTGCGGCGATGAGGCGTTAGCAGCGTTTGAGCTGAACTTTCACAGCGTGTTCCGTTCGAGGCGGTCGAACCTGTCCGGCCGCTGCGTACTCGGTGACCGCGCGGGATCACGTGGGCTACGAGTCGTGGCTGGAGCGGGACCGTTGCTCCTGCTCGACAGAGATCCGCAGGTGAGGGCGATATCGTCGCCGCCCTTCTGGCTGCATTTGGCACGACGGCAGGCGACAGTGTCGCCACGCTCACCAGGGGTGGCGGGCCGGCAGTTTGAGTGGGTCGGCCGTCCGGATCCGGTGCTCATGGCCAACGTCCGGTGGCTGGCGCGGTGTCGCCGGGCACGCTCGGGTCGGCCGGTGGCCGTGGCCGAGCGTCTCCTGGAGGTGCTCAGCGAGCCGAAGGTCCCTGTGGGAGGGGAGGGAGCCGAGCTGGTGGGCGACCGGATCCAGGTTCTGCCCGTGCTGTTCCACCTGCTGTGGTCGGGAAAGCTGGAGATGATCTGTCGGGAGGGCTCTCGGAGACCGGGAGCCCGGTCTGGGCGAAAGAGCGGCACCGGTGGGCAGGCTGAGGCGTCCGCCGACTCTGGCTGCCGGCGAGAGAGTCCGGTTCGACGGGCAGGTCCGGGGAGTGCTCGAAGTGACCGCGCAGGCCGCGGTCCTGGAGGACGCCGAGACTCCACGCCGCCGTTTGAGGAACCGGCCGGCGCGGCATCGGGCGGAGCAATAGCGAGGCAGCCACCGGCTCTGTTCCTCCGCCTGCCGCCGAGCGTCCTACATCGAACGTCGACTTCGCCATAAGGACGCCCCCCCCCTGACCTGGAACTGGATGTTTCGTAGTTGTGCTGGTCAGAGCGCGGGGGGAGGGAGAGCCGGTCGCGTTGCTTCTGGGGGTGTTCGTTTCCGCGCGCCGTTCCCCTACGCTCGAGGAGGTCATCAACTACCGCATGACATCTGCCCGGTGACGGAGTCGGCGTGAAGTGCGCGTCCCCACTCCACGCCACCACTGGACGGCTTCAGGCGCAGCCACGGGTCGGCACATCCGGACGCCGACGACCCCGTGTGGCGCGTCCCGCCGGGCGGCGAAAGGGATGCGTCGTGCCTTCGGCTTCGACGAACTACCGCACCCTGCTGCGCACTTCGGGTGCAGCGGCCTTCTTCCTTCCCGCCGCCGTCGGGCGTCTGGGCATCGCCATGACGGGGATCGGCATCGTCTGGCTGGTGCACGCACGCACCGGGTCGTATGCCGCCGCGGGTCTCGTCACCGGCGGATTCGCTGTCGCGGACGCCGTCGCCGGACCCCAAATCGGGCGCCTTGTCGACCGTTTCGGGCAGGCGCGGGTGCTCCCCTGCGCGCTGGGCGCACATGCCGGGGCCGTGGCGCTGCTGCTCGCCGGCGCCGTTCCGGACCTCGTCGCCGGAGTGCTCGTCGGGGCAACGCTGCCCCAGCTAGGTGCCCTGTCCGCCGCTCGCTGGTCCGCCCTGCTGTCCGGCGAACGTGCTGCCGCGCTGCCCACCGCCTTCGCCCTGGAGGCCCTCGCCAACGGCGTGTCCTACATGGCCGGCCCGGCCCTGGTGAGCGTCCTCGGTGCGGCGGGCCGCCCGGGCGCAGGGGTGCTGCTCGCCGCCGTGCTCGTCGTCGTCGGCGGGCTCGCCCTCGCCGCCCAGCGCCGCACCATGCCGCCCCTCCCCGGCCCCGCCGAACGCCGGCACGCCGGGCGTGCCCTGCTCCGCTCCGCGTTCCTGCGGCAGGTCGCGCTCGGCCTCACGCTCGGGGTGTTCTTCGGCGCGATGCAGGTATCCGTCGCCGCGTACGCCGTCGAACGTGGCACGCCGGACGCGGCAGCACTGCTCTATTTCGCCTCCAACTGCACCAACCTGGTGGGTGGTTGGGCCTACGGAGCCTGGCGCCACGGCGGCTCACCCCGGCGCCACCAGGCCGCGGCCACTGCCTGGCTCACCCTCGCGAGCCTCCCGCTGACATTCCTCGATGCGCCCCTCGCGGTCGGCGCCACCCTCGCCCTGACCGGACTCGCCGTGCCGGTCCTACTGATCCTCACCTCCGTGCTCACAGAGTCGTCGGTCCCGCGCGCCGTCCTCACCCAGGCGTTCACCTGGGGCAACTCCGCAAGCGCGGCAGGAATAGCAGGCGCCGCGGCGGTCGCGGGGCGGGTCGTGGACGCGGGCGGTGCGCACCACGGTTTCGGTGTGGCGGCGGGGGCCGCGGTGGTGATGACGGTCCTGGCGCTCGGCGGTCTGCGGGACTCATCACCGAACATGCCTAAGTCGTCCGTGCTCGCGGAAACCACGGCGCCGAACTCGTCGGCCACACGGCGGGATTCGTCCACGAACCCAACCGAAGCGGTCAACCTTCCCTGAGACGAACCAGCAGTTCGTCGATCTTCGCTGAGACGAAGACCGATCAGTGAAGGTTGCCCGAGATCGAATCCACCTTCACAGGCAGGACAACTGACCTGTGCCAGTGATCGCTGATCGATTGCCACGCTGGCGGGCGACCCCACCGCGTCCAACTCGCCCATCGGCCCAACCCCGGAACCCGACACCGACACCCCCGGGGACATGCGAAGTCTGCGGGCAACCCGCTGCCTCCCGGGCGCGGACAGTCACGACGGCGCACGTGTTCAGCCCGATGCCGTCAGCGGGCCTACCGGTCATCCGGAGAGCAACGTGCGGCGACAACCCCATGCCCCGTCCCGTTGCCGGGACCTGCGGCTCCACTCAAATCGGTCGGGGGGGGGGGGGGAGCCCCCCCCCCCCCCCCCCCCCCAAAAAAAAAAAAAAACCCCCGCGCCGGGGGATGAGGGCCGACCCCACC